>CAZGZR010000161.1:0-2615 GCA_964529745.1 uncultured Candidatus Bathyarchaeia archaeon | reverse complement strand
TCAAGGCCGTCGTGTGTGTCCAGGAAGGCGCCAACCCCACCAAGGTCGCGGGCATCAGAAGCTACGGCGCCGAGATAGTCGAGCAAGGCAGGGACTTCGACGACGCCAGGCTCAACGCCGAACGACTCGCCGAGGAACACGGCTACAGGTACATCCACAGCGGCAACGAGCCCCTCCTCATAGCCGGCGTGGGCACCATGGCCCTCGAGATGATAGAAAACCAGCCCGACTTGGACTATGTGTTCAGCCCCGTCGGGGCGGGCACCAACTGCGCGGGCATAGGGATCGTGTACAAGGCGCTGAGCCCCGAGACCAAGGTGGTGGCCGTCCAGGCCGAGAACGCCCCTAGCGTCTACAGGAGCTGGAAGAGCGGGAGACTGGAGTCAACCGAGTCCGCGAAGACCATGGCAGACGGCCTAGCGACGAGGCAGGCGTTCGAGCTGCCCACCGGGATGCTGAGAGACCTCGCAGACGACTTCATCCTCGTCTCCGAGGACGAGATAAGGACCGCCATAAAGACCTACGTTGAAAAGGCGCACACCATAGCCGAGGGAGCCGGAGCCGCCTCCCTGGCCGCGGCAACGAAGATAAGGGATCAGCTGAGGGGTAAGAAGGTGGGGCTGATACTCAGCGGCGGCAACATAACCTACGAGAACCTAATGAAGTGTCTAACCGATTAGCCGCCCGTATCGGTCCACTTCCTGGCGACGTATCCTGGTGCTGCTGATGGGCTTACCGTCCTCAGCCAGCACCATTGTTATGACGAACATGAGCAGGGGCCTCAGCCCACGCTCCACCCTCATCTGGTTTATGACCTCGGCGGTGGGCTCCGTCTCCTCGCTAACTATGATGCCCTCGATCTCGGTGCTGTCCACGGTGGGGCCGAAGGGGTCCGTGAGGGGCACGATCTTGGCCCTCTCATAGTAGCCCTTCTCCCGTAGAAAGTTCTCGACGTCCCTGCGCCTCTTCTCGTAGCAGTCTATCCTGTGCTCCTTCTTCAGCGTGGCCGCGAACTCGTCCGTGGTTATCCCCACCACGGCTCGCTCGCCGACGTTGAACGTCTCCTCTAGGAGAAACCAGTGGCCCTTATGCATCACGTCGAAGGTCCCGCCGACGGACACCAGCTTGAGCCTGTTCTCAGCCAAGTGGAGAGCACCTAAACGCAGTATGGAATGGACCCACACAGTTAAGTTTTTTCACTTCGTCGCCGGTGAAAAAATGATGATTATTCAGCGATGAAGCACGTCATGGTGGAGTTGATTCCATCGACCTGCCTGATGTTGTCTATGATTATGTCGTGAAGCACGGTGGTGTTCTCACCCTCGATCATCACGAATGCATCGTAGGGTCCGTACAGGAAGTGCGCCTCGATCACACCTTCAATATTTATTAAAGTCTCAAGCACCTCCGGACCCATACCCGGCTCGACCGTCAACAATACCAAAGCTTTATCCATAGACACCATTAAACCAGTGGGAATCTGGTATATAAAGGGTCACGGGTTCCGCGAAACCATTATATCCTCTGACTGGTTCAATGAACCGAAAACGAGGTATATCATTGTCCTCAGAGTTCTCAAGCCGCATATCGGGGTTCTACAAGAAGCCCGTTGAGGAAAGGATAGGCATCATAGCCGAGAAAGTAGGTCTGACCCAGGAGGAGGTGGAGACCCTAATGTCCCGGGGTGGGCTCACCATGGAGGCGGCCGACAGGATGACCGAGAACGTCATCGGCACCATAGCTTACCCGTTCAGCGTGGCCGTCAACTTCCGGGTGGACGGCAAGGACTACCTGGTGCCCATGGCTGGCGAGGAGCCCAGCGTCGTCGCCGCTGCCAGCAACATGGCGCGGCTGATGCGGGACGGCCCAGGCATCGAGGCCGAAGCCACGGACCCAGTCATGATAGGCCAGATACAGGTACTCGACATCCCTGACATGGACGCCGCCGTGAAAGCAGTAGAAGACAACAAGGGCACGCTAATAGATTCAGCAAACGAGCTGGACCCCGTGCTGGTAAGATTCGGCGGAGGAGCCAAGGACATGGAGCTGAGGCCCATCGAGACCGAGGACGGCCCCATGCTTATAGTCCATCTCCTCGTAGACTGCAGGGACGCCATGGGGGCCAACGCCGTCAACACCATGGCCGAGGCGCTGGCGCCCACCATAGCCGAGCTCACAGGCGGAAGAACTCTTCTCAGGATCATAAGCAACCTCGCCGACAGGAGGCTTGTCACCGTAAAGGGGAAGGTCAAGAAGGAAGACATCGGAGGAGAAAAAGCAATCAACAACATCGTCTCTGCCTGGGCGTTCGCGGACGCCGACCCCTACAGGGCTGCCACCCACAACAAGGGAATAATGAACGGCGTCGCCGCCGTGGCCCTAGCCTTCGCACAGGATCACCGCGCCTTGGAGGCGGGCGCGCACGCCTACGCCGTGAGAGACAGCCGGTATAGGAGCATGAGCCGGTGGAGCAGGGACGGGAACGGCGATCTCGTCGGAGAGATGACCCTCCCCATGGCCGTGGGGCTCGTTGGAGGAGCCACCCGTAGCCACCCAATGGCCCAGGTAGCCCGCAAGATACTGGGCGTAGACAAGGCGGTGGACCTAGCCAAGGT
>CAZGZR010000160.1:0-2617 GCA_964529745.1 uncultured Candidatus Bathyarchaeia archaeon | reverse complement strand
CCACGAGCTCTCGGGATCAGTCTTCGCCGACTCCGCCGTCATCTGCAACTTCGCAAGAACACCCAAGGAGCGCATCTTCGACTTCGCCAAGGCCATCACGGGGTTCCCCATCACCATCGAGAGCTGGAGGCGGGAGACGGGTCCAAGGATCGTGACGCTTCAGCGGGCTCTGCTGCTGTTGGGCGGCCCCGACGTCACCTGGGAGCCCTTGAAGGACGACGACAACCCGCCGCGGTTCTACGAGCCCCTTCCCAGCGGCCCCTACGAGGGCAGGACCACCGACAGTGAGCTAGTTGAGCGGAGGCGGCTGGTCTACTTCGAAACCCTCGGCTGGGACGAGCGGGGCATTCCCACCGAGGAGGCCCTCAAAAAGCTCGACCTGGGTTTCCTGGAGAACAGCATGGATAGGCTTCGCTGACCCTACCTTTTCTCAATAACCATTAATCCTGTGGATGAATCATCGTCGGTCCACGAGCCCGGATAGACTATCCCTCGCGCTCGTAGTAGCCCGGCTCCTTCTTGGGGCCGAAGCTTCTGAGGCCCTCCTCCTCGAGCTGCCTGCGCAGCCTGTCGGCCTCATCGCCGGTGATCTCCCCTCGGTCTCTGAGGTACTCGATGATCTCGTGGGCTTCTTCCTCGCCGCTGCATCGCCTGATGTAGTCCTCGGCGCCGGGGGTGTAGCCGGCGAACCTGCGCTTGGGCTGGGGCGGCTCCACCTCGAACTTGAGGTCTGCCTTGCCTCTGCCTTCCTCCATCTCCTTGGCGAGGGCGGGGAATCGTTTCTTGAACTCGTCTCGCTCCATCGTCTGTCAGCTTTGCGGTGTTTGGGGTAATAAAGGTGGCGGGGCTAGCGGGACCTCTGCTGACTGTCGGGCATCTGGTACACTATGACGCCGCCCTTGACGTCCCGCTGCACCGTTATCCCGGGCGCTATCCAGCTGCCGCTGCCCACGACGACTCCGGGGTGGAGGGAGACGTTGACGCCGGTCTGGACACCGTGACCCATGATGACGCCCAGCTTGCGGCGGCCGCTGCTCATCCTCTCTCCCTTCACAGAGACCTCTATGTCGGTGCCGTCGAAGCGGAGGTTGGCGGTTATGGTGCCGGCGCCCAGGTTGCAGTCGCCGCCTATGAGGCTGTCACCTATGTAGCTCAGGTGGGCGGCGTGGGTGCCCTCCATAAGGATGCTGTTCTTGACCTCGCAGCCGTTGCCCACCCGGACGTTCCTGCCTAGGCAGGTGCCGGCTCGTATGTAGCAGTTGGGGCCCACGTCGCAGCCCTCCCCGATGACCGCCGGGCCCTCGATGTACGTCCCGGAGCGCAACAATGCGTCCTTCTTGACCCAGACGCTGCCCTGCATCTGCACGCCCTTCTCGATCCTGCCCTCTATCCTGGTCTCCAGGCCCGTCATGGCCCGCCTGTTGGCCTCCAGCAGCGTCCACGGGAGCCCTATGTCCAGCCAGTCGTCCTCGTGTATCTCGTGCATGTGGACCGTGACGCCGTCCTCGATCATGAGCTGCATGGTGTCCGTGATCTCGTACTCGCCCCGGCTGCTCTTCTTGGTCCTGTCTATGTAGCCGAAGATCTTCTCCGGGAACACGTATATGCCCACGTTGGCGTAGCTGCTGGGCTCCGTCCCCCGGGGGGGCTTCTCCACCACCCTGGTGACGACGTCGCCGTAGAGCTCGAAGGCGCCGTACTGGCTGGGGTCATCCACCCTGAGCCCGGTTACGGTGACCTCGCCGTCCACGTGGGCTTCCCGCAGCCCCTTTAGGACGCCCTCGGTGATGTAGTGGTCGCCGTAGAGCCCCATGAAGCTCTCCGTGCCCACCCAGCCCAGGGCCGCCTTGAACGCGTCCGCCGTCCCCAGCGGCTCCTCCTGGGTGACGTAGCTGATCCTCACCCCCAGTTCGCCGCCGTCGCCGAAACGCTTCTTGATCATGTCCTCGAGGTAGTTGGTGACCACGAGGATGTCCGTCACCCCCGCCTCCCTCACCCTGAGGAGCATCCACTCAAGCAGCGGCCTGCCCCCCACCGGCAGCAGGGGCTTGGGGCACCTGTCAGTCAACGGCCTGAGCCGGGTGCCCCGGCCCGCCGCCAGTATGACCGCCTTCAATTCAAGCCACCTAACACTTTCTTCACCAGGTTCTTGGACTTTTCCATGAGGGCCTCCGTGTCTTCTCTGGTTCTACCTTCAACGGTCACCCTTATGAGTGGCTCCGTCCCGGACGGCCTGATGAGCGCCCAGCCGCCGTCCAGCTCCAGGCGCAAACCGTCAACCGTGCTGACCTCCCGGACGTCCTTGAAGACATCCACGTAGCCCCCGGAGACGGCCTTCATGGCCTTCTCTTTGAGGGGCTCCGGGCACCCAAACTTCGCCCTCCCAATGGGGTAGCTCGGCACAGGCTCCACGAACTCCTCCAGCGTGGCGTCCTTCTCCCCGAGCGCCTCGAGGAGCTTGAGCGCCGACAGAACCCCGTCGGGGCACATGTGGACCTCTGGGAATACCCAGGCGCCCACGGGCTCGCCGCCGAACACCGCGCCGTGCCTCGCCACCGCCTCGGTTACGTAGGCGTCCCCCACAGGGGTCCGGACCACCCTCCCGCCGGCCTCCTCC
>CAZGZR010000159.1:0-2900 GCA_964529745.1 uncultured Candidatus Bathyarchaeia archaeon | reverse complement strand
GTCAGGGGGTACAGGACGAAGGAGACGAGGCATATGATCATCCCCGCCGTTATCATGGGTTTCCTCCCCCTCATGTCCGCCAGCCTGCCCATCACCGGCTTCAGGAATATTAACACGACCAGCTGGACGCCCCAGAGCACCCCCGCGTGGAAGCTGGTGAGGCCCGCGGTGACAGTCACGTATACCGGCAGGAAGGCCTCCAGCGCCCCAACCGTCAGGTTCTGGACCCCCTCCATGCTGCTCGTGAGGAGCACCTGGGTGTCCGTAGCTACGGCCCAGACGTCCTCACGGAACTTCCTCATGACGCCCATCAAGGTGGGGGGCTCGGGGGAAGCCTTGCTGGGCAGCCTCCCCCAGAGGAGGAAGACCAGGGCCAGTGACACGCTTCCCAGCGACCCGACTATGAGGTATATCTGCTTGAACACGGCCAGGCTGGGGTCGTCGCCTCCGAGGAGCCTCAGCAGGCCGCCTCCTAGTGGAGCCGCCAGCAGACCGCCCAGCATCCCCGCCGACGAGTAGGTGCCGACCAGCTCGCCCTTCCTCTCCCCAGCTATGTCCATGATGACCGCCATCGCGACAGGGCCGTAGATGGCCGTGGCGAAGCCGTGGAAGAACCTGATGGCCACCAGCAGCCTGTAGTCGTTGACTAGGACGTAGGTGAACGGCATCAGCCCGAAGATGACGGTGGCGGCGAGGAGCGCCGCCCTCCTGCCGTAGATGTCGGACAGGGTCCCCGCTGGGGCCTTGAAGAATATGCCGGTGACGGTGGACATGCCCACCGCGAGCCCGATGGCTGCCGACGAAGCGCCAAGGCTCCTAGCGAACAGAGCCAGCAGAGGCGTCCTGGCCATCCCGTAGCTCAGACGCGCGAAGAAACCGATGAGGACGAGAGCCACGAAAGTCTCTCTTACCTTCCCCGGCTCAGACAACGAGTCACCTGTGGAGACTGCGCCGACGTGGATAAAACCCTGCCTACGGCATAGCAACCTGCGGATACCCCTAAATCCCTGAAGCGCAAGGGGTATCCATGCGGCACTTCGGCTACGGCTCGAACCTTAACATGGGGTTCCTCCGGGGCTACTCCCCGGCGCCGAGTTCGTCCTGAGAGCCTTTCTGCCAAATTACGAGGTCCAGTTTCGGTTCTGGAGCGAGAGGCGGCAGGGAGGCATCATCACCATCATCGAGAAGCCGGGCGGCCTCGTCCACGGGGTAATCTATGAGATACCCGAGGACGAGCTGCTGGATCTGGACGTGCTTGAGAGCGTCCCCCAGGGGCTCTACAGGCGAGAGACTTTCCTAGTCCTCGGCGAGGACGGGGAGTGTCATGAGGCCGACCTTTACAGGGTGGCCGAGCCCAAAGGGCCCTTCACGCCTTCAAGGAGCTATGTGGAGCTCATGCTAGCCGGAGCCAAGGCCCACGGACTGGCTCCAGAGTACGTTAAAAAGATAGAAGAGATCTACGAGGGGTCACGTTGACTGCTCGTAGACGACCTCTCCGCCTATGATGGTCATTAGGACCTTGGTCTCGATGATCTCCTCGGGGTCCACGGTGGTTATGTCCCTGTCCAGGACCACGAAGTCGGCATACTTGCCCGGCTCTATGGAGCCCTTCGTGTCCTCGCTTCCCTCCAGGTAGGCCGCGTTCCACGTGTACGCCTTTATCGCGTCCATCACGGGGACCGCCTCGTCCCTGCAGAGGTAGTTGCCGCCCCTGGACTTCCGTGTGACGCAGCCGTATATGCCGGTGAGGGCGTAGCTTTCGCCGAAGCCGTCGCTGTTCCCCGCCGCCACTATGCCGTGGTCCCTGAAGCTCTTCATGGGGTAGTAGCCGCAGAGCCTGTCCGGACCGAGGGCCGCGATGTGGCTGTCCCCGATGGGGTAGCAGAACCCTATGCTTGCCGAGACGTTAATGTTGAGCCTCGCCATGCGCTCCAGCTGACGTGGCAGCACGTAACCGGCGTGCTCTATCCTGTGCCTGTGGTCGGGCCAGGGCTTGGAGTTTATCGCCTCCTCCAGGGCGTCGAGGGTCATGTCGATGGCGCGGTCCCCTATGGCGTGGGTGCACGTTCTTATGCCCGCGACGTGGCACCTGACTATCTCGTCCGTGAGGTCCTCCTTGGTGCACCTGATGATGCCTTTGTTGCCGGGGTCGTTGGCGTAGTCCTCGTTGAGGGCCGCGGTGAGGCTGCCCATGGCGCCGTCGGTTCCCACCTTGACGCCCACGACGCAAAGCCTGTCGCTCCACCTGAACGGGGGCCTCAGGCCCTGGCGGCCCAGGTCGCTGGTGGCGTAGCCTTTGTAGGGCGTCATGCCGTCCAGCATCAACCCTATTCGTATCCTGAGTTTCCCCTCCTCGTCGAGGGTCTGGTAGGCTTGGGCCTCGGGCGCCTTGATGTGGGCCTCGTGGATTGTGGTTAGGCCCCAGCTGAGGTACTGGTCCTCCAGGGTGGGCCAGCTCTCGACCAGCAGCTCTATCTCCTTGAAGCCGGTGGGCTTGGGGATGAGGCTCCGCACCATATCCATGGCCGCTATCTCGTCGAGGCGGCCCGTGGGCTCCCCGTCTCCGTCCCGCTCTATGTTGCCGCCAGGCGGCTGCGGCGTGTCCTTGGTGATGCCGGCTCGCTCTAGGGCGAGGCTGTTGGCCACGGCGTTGTGGCCGCCCGCTCTCCCCAGGTAGATGGGGTGCACCGTGGATGCCTCGTCCAGGTCGTGCCTGTCGGGGAACCGCTTGTCCCCCCACTGGCTCTCGTCGAATCCCGAGCCTACCACCCACTCCCCCTCCTCCTTGGTGTCCGCCTTCTCTCGGAGCGCCTCCACCACGTCGCCGAGGCTTTGCATGGGTGGGGACTTGCAGTGTACCCAGTCCAGCTGGAGCCCCCGCCTGATGCAGTGCTCGTGGG
>CAZGZR010000158.1:0-2957 GCA_964529745.1 uncultured Candidatus Bathyarchaeia archaeon | reverse complement strand
CCCCTGGCCATAATGGACGGCACCTACATAACGGCCCTCAGGACCGGCGCCGCAGGCGCCACGGGCATAAAGTACCTGAGCCGGGAGGACAGCAAGGTGGCGGGCGTCTGCGGGGCAGGCGTCCAGGGCAGGAGCCAGGTCATGGGCCTCATGGAGGTCCGCCCAGGCGTCAAGAAGGTCAAGGTCTACGACATCGTCCCCGAGGCAAAGAAGGCGTTCGTCGATGAGATGAAGAAAACTTTCCCCAAGGTGGAGTTCGTGGCCGTGGACAGCGCCAAGGAGGCCGCGGAAGGCAGCGACATCGTCATCACGTGCACCCCTAGCCCCGAGGCGTTCATGGACGGCGCATGGCTCAAGAAGGGGTGCCACGTCAGCGCCATCGGCGCCGACACAGGCGCCAAGCGGGAGCTCATGACAAGCGTCATAGAGACGGCGGACAAGCTGGTCGTGGACTTCATACCCCAGGCCTTCGTGACAGGTGACTTCAGGGTCCCCAAGGAGGAGGGAGTCATCACAGAGGACGACGTCTACGCCCAACTGGGCACCATCGTCGCCGGCAAGAAGAAAGGTCGGGAGAAGCCCGACGAGATAACCGTCTTCAAGGCCACGGGACTGGCTATACAGGACGTGGGTACCGCCAGCAAGGTGCTGGAGCTAGCCGAAGAGAAGGGCGTAGGCAAGACCCTCGCCTCCTAATTTTTCTAATCACAACGGATCAATACTGTTTTTTCGAGTAGTCCTTGAAACGGTTCTCGCAGGCGTTGCCCTCGCAGTAGTAGACGAGGGAGTTACCCGGTTTGGTGGCGACGGCCATGATGGTGGACGACGTCTGCTTGTACTCTGGGCTGTGCCAGCAGACGGAGGCTTGGCTGCGTCCCCAGCCGTGGTCGGCGGATACCCGCATCAACTCGGCGATGGCGTCGCCGACGGAGCCGGGCTGGTAGCCGCTTAGCAGTTCATAGGCTCTGGCTCGCCGCTTCTCGGCGTCGATCCATATGCTCCGGGCGTGGTCGCTCCATGCCATGCCGGGAACCACGGTGATGGTAGACAAGGCGTATACGCCTTCATCTATGGGGTAGATGTGGGTGTCCCTGTCCCAGACCACGTGCCACGCCGTCCGCTGATCCAGCACGGTGAAGTTGCCTGTGCGGTAAAGCCCCCGGATACCTGGGTCCATTAGGCGCTCCTTGGCGTCCTCGGCCGTCTCACAATCCTTGAGCACGTCAAGGGCGAGGAGGCCCCTGCTGCGCCCCGGCGTTGTGAGCCGCTGGGTCTCCTGATTGGTTATGGCTAGGAGGAGCCCCGAGTCGTTCATGCCTATCCATGTGCCACCCGACGCCACGTCGATGGGAGCCACCGTGTTGCCGTTCAGCCTCCGAGGCGGCTGCTCCAACGTGTCCTTCCCGAGGTACCTGTTATGGAGGGCCAACACCGGGTAGTCCTCCAGCAACCCATAGAGCAGTATGAGAGTGCACAAGGTGGTCTCGCTTCCGCTCACCATGATTAACCTGGTCTATAAGACTTGCCACCCAGACACGTTATGCAACCTATTTAACCCTCGGAGACGACAGTTAAGACAGGTTTCTGGTATTGACGAAGACTCTTGTAGAGCTAGCGGAGACAGAAGTCAGGACGATCCTGCACGGCGCAGGGGGCGTATTCAGCCCCGGCGACCAAGTAAGCAAGGTGCTGGGCTACCTCAAGGACACGGAGCGCCCCGAGGCGGTGGCCGCGAAAGAAAGCAAGATAGGCGTGGTATCCCTCCGGGACCTTCTCGACGTGGACAACCCCGGGACAGCCAAGGTGGAAAGCATCTGGAGACAGGTGGGCACCATAGCCCCAGAGGCCACGGTGCTTGACGCCGCGACGATACTCCTGGAAAAGGGGGTGAGAGGCCTGCCAGTCGTAGAGGGCGGGGAGGTGACGGGGCTGGTGTCCCAGGTAGACCTCATCGACGCCTTGACGGACGTACCCGACTTAAGGAACATTGAAGCCAAACAGCACATGCGTAACCCGGTCATCACCGTGGACCACACGGACGGCATCGCCCAAGCGAGGCGGATCATGCTCGACAGGAACATAAGCCACCTCCCCGTGACCAGGGACGGCGGACTCGTCGGCATAGTCACCTCCGACGCCATAGTCCACACCTTCATAACCCCCGCCTCGAAGACCACCCGAGGCGACGTGGGCGGCAGGAAGGTTACCAGGTTCCCCGGGAAGGTGAGCGACATCATGGACCCCAGGCCCCTGACGGTGGGGCCTGAAGCCGACATGCTCCAGGTAGTTCAGGGGATGTCGAGGTCCGGGAAGACGGCCTGCCTCATGGTAGAAGACGACGAGGTCCACGGCATAGTGACGCCGAGGGAGCTCCTCGCTCTCATCGCCGCCCTCAAGGCAGAAGAGGAGCCCCCCATCTACATCGTGGGCATAACCGACGAAGACTTCTTCGAGAGGGCCGTCGCCGAGGACAAGCTCAGGCGCATAGTCGAGAGAAGCATGAAGATGTACCCCGAAATAACAGAGGTGAGTGTCAAGGTCAAGAAGCAGAGGAGCCAGGGGGAGCGCACACGGTACAGCCTCTCGGCGAGAGTTGTGGGGCCCAGCGTCGAGTTCTACGCCGAGAACGAGGGCTGGGGCCTCATGGAGGCCTTCGACGGCCTATGCGACGCCCTGGAGAAGACGCTGCGGCGGGCTAAAAAGGAGCCACAGAAAGGCGCGCGTAGGGGCCGCAGGCGCCCCAACCCCAATCTTAAACCTTAACCGTTTAGAGCCTCTACCTCAACCGTGCCGAGTATGCCGGGTTTCACTGTTGTGGTCACGGAGCCGATCAACGTGGTCGGCGTGGAGTGCCTCGAGGCGGAGGGGGTGAACGTCGTGGAGCTGCCGCCGGGGAGCACCGAGGAGTCCCTCATGGAGATCATTGAGGGGGTGGACGGCCTCATCACCAGGGGCAG
>CAZGZR010000157.1:0-3344 GCA_964529745.1 uncultured Candidatus Bathyarchaeia archaeon | reverse complement strand
GAGCAGTCCTTAACGGTGAAGGAGATCGAGGAGCTGGGGTACTACGACTTCATGGGTTACATGGGCGTCCCGTTCTTCAACATAGGCGGGGCGGCGAGCATGGACAGGATGGCCGGGCTCTGCCACATCGAAGAGGACACACTGGTGCTGGACGTGGGGTGCGGGACGGGGGGCAACTCGTGCTACCTCGCCCAGAAGCACGGTTGCAGGGTCGTCGGCATCGACATCGCCGAGCACATGATAATGTATGCCGAGAAACGGGCCGAGGAGTTGGGGCTCACCGACCGCGTATCCTTCCAGGTAGGGGACGCGTACAGCCTAGAGTTCCAGGACGGCGGCTTCGACGCCGTTCTCACGGTGTTCACCTCACAGTTCCTGGAGCCCGTGAAGGCGTTTCCCGAGTTCCATAGGGTCCTCAGGCAGGGAGGGTACCTGGGCATCAACGAGATGTACAGGGCCGATAAGGTTCCCCCGGACGCCGTGGAGAGGGTGGACTACGGCGAACAGGTCTTCAGGGAGCTCACTGACCTGCCGTTCACGTTGAGGAGCCCATCGGTGTGGAGGGGGGCGTTCGAGGCCGCCGGGTTCGCGGACACCGTCGTCGAGGAGTACTCCAACTACCTGGGGCAGGCCGAGTCGCTGAGCATGATCGAGGAGGTGGGCGGCTGGGGCAGTTTCCTGGGCATCCTCTGGAAGATGCTGGTCCTAGCCGTTAAGAGCGGCAAGATACGCAGGCGCTACGGCAAGATAAGCAAGGGTAAGAGGGTTCTGCTCAGGGACAGGGTGGCCAGCAAGTACATAGGCTACATCCTATGCGCAGGCGCGAAGCACTGATCTCTAGATGCTAGCCAGATGTGAAACCGGGTAACTGTTTTCATTCATACTCGGGTGGCTGGCTGAAGAAGTCCAGGGGCCTCTGCCCCGTCATCTTGCTCTCCTTTATGAGGAAGTCCCTCATCTCGTCCGGGTCGGTGAAGATGCGTGTCGCGTACCACTCGAAGAAAGGGCTCGGCTCGTACGGGTAGTACGCGTAAACCAGCTTGGCCAGGCTCTTGGCGTAAACCATCTCGCACATGACGCCCGCCGAGATGCTCTTCCTCGGATGATATACCACGGTCATGTCGCTGTTCTCGATGATCTTGTAGTCACTGTCTATTATCTGGAACCTGAGGTTCTTGATTGCGGTCTCCACCTCCCGGATGTCGAACTCGGCCTCCAGGGGGCCGTCTCTATATGTCATGCGGAACGTGAAGGTCTCGGGCATCTCCTGGTCAGCGTCGATGGTCGCGTTGACGGCGTCCCTCCACTGCTCCACGATGTCCCAGTCCTTGATGAGGTAAGGATCATAGATGACGTAGTACTCGCTGAGGCTGTCCAGGAACCTGGTGATCTGCCTGAAGAACTCGGGGCCCTCCCCGGTGATGGGGTGGCTCAGGTAAAACGTCTCCTTCCCCGGCTTGAACACGAGGTCCCGGAGGAGCCTGGGGCCGTTCTCGTAGGCGACGAGCTGTATCTCCTTCCGTGGCTTGAAGGCCTCGGCGAGGCGGTAGATGCCGTTGACCTCCTCGCGGCGCCAGTTGGCGATCTCGCCCAACGTGTACTTGTGGTCCTGCCACTGGGTGTCCCTGCCGAGCCTGTCCCTGACCCTGACGAAGTCGTCGAAGATTATTATGAAGAGGTCTGGGTCGATGAGCCGCACGTCCTCCTCGGTGAGCCCCTGGAACCTGTTGCCCTTCCACTCGAAGTGGTAGGGGGTGCTGACGATGTGCACGCCGCCCTTCTCGTTGATCTCGGCCACTATCTTCCCTATGGCCTGTTTGCGGTAGTCCTCCATCTTCTCGGGCTGGCTGTCGTAGAAGTCGAGGATGTTGATCTTGTTGAGGTTGGTGCCGTCGAGTCTGGCCTCCTCGACGATGTAGTGGAAGAGGTGGTGGTAGCCGAAGCTGGCTATCTCGTCCAGCTCGTTGAGCATCTCGTCTCTGCCGTTGCCGGGGGCGCCGGTGCAGATTATCACCCGTTTCCTCTCTGACATTTCCTTCAAACAGAAGGACATGGACTAGCCCTTAATTTTACCGGTAAAGTTGACTGGAACATGTAAAAGATCGTGTTCCCGGAGGGAGAAACCCATCCAAGAAACGTGGAGTCCTTCAAAAGAGTGAAAAAAGGGGGTTAGACGTCGCCGTTCTGCTCTATCTTGGTGTCCTCGTAGGGAGCCGCGACGCGGCGGTAGAACTCGTGCTGGATGCACTCCAGCACCCCCATGGCCTTGTTGATGTGGTAGTACCGGAGCGGGTACACCTCCTTGATGACCTTGGTCACCACGTAGTTCAGGTGGCCGTCCACGCTCTCCGGGGGCTTCTCCTTGAGCAGCCCGATGAGCGTCTTCAGCACGTCGTCGTACTGGGGCCTCTCCTCCTGGGTAATGTAGGGCATGTATTCACCTCGATATGGGTTAGGTTCCTGGGTGTAAATGGTTTACTCCATGACGTCCAGACGGTGACTGAGGAGCCGTGTGCCGTCTGCGTCGTAGACGAAGACGCCGGTGAAGCGTTTGCCCTGGAGGAGCACGGGCAGCCAGTGGGCATCGTCCGGCCACATATCGCCGTAGGGTATCTCGTCAAGTCTCCACCACCTAAGCTCCCCCTCGTCGCCTCCCCTGGGCTCGCCGGTGAAGGTCGAGGTCGAGTATATGTGGACCACCCAGTCGGGCTCAGGCTTCTCCCCGAAGAAGAAGTCCAAGACCCCGTGCTCCGTGAGATGGGAGACGGCGAGCCCCGTCTCCTCACGCACCTCCCTTATGATGCACTCCAGCGGGGCCTCGCCGGGCCTTACCTTTCCCCCGGGCCCGTTCCACTTTCCCTCCCCGAACCTCCCCGCCGACTTCCGCTGAAGTAGGAGTCTTCCCCCGTGTGTGATCTCGCACAGCGTGGCCTCGACGACCATGCCATATATGACGCGGTGCGGCGTTTAGTCTTTACCGTGCTTGTCGGCGTTGTTCCGTATCGCAGTTTCATATCTCTCCTAGCTAGAGCAACAGGGGCTTCCTTTAAATAACGAAGGTATGTGTTCAACGGGATGCTGGGGTTTGCCCCGTATATGGGTCAGCGAGAGTGTTTACCATAATTTAGTGACTTTGCATTTTCCTTATAATTGGTTATTTACTATAAGCGTTTTTCAGCGGGGTTTGTTTACCTATTTTTTGTTGTTATTATGTTTTATTAGCGGTTTTGTGTTTTCTAGGCACAAGGAACCATACCAAGCAATCTGAAATATAGGTACAGGAATTTATTTATTCCATGTAACGCGATTATTGAATTTCTCAATATAACTATGGTATCTAGCCA
>CAZGZR010000156.1:0-3350 GCA_964529745.1 uncultured Candidatus Bathyarchaeia archaeon | reverse complement strand
CCCCCCCCCCCCCCCCCCCCCCCCCCCCCCCCCCCCCCCCCCCCCCCCCCCATGAACATCAGATTCGTCACCCAGGAAGATGTCAATGGTTTCGTCGGCTGCTACCTGGAGATATGGAAGAGCCTGAAGGGCGTCCTCCCCGACAGATACGTGGACGACCAGATCAAACGGGCCTCAAGCCAGGAATTCCATGAAAAGCTGATCGACGAGGCAGGCGACCCCGTCAACCTCTTCTTGGTGGTAACGGAGAAGGCTGAGACCGTTGGCTTAGCCTGGGGCATCCTCAGGGAAGACGGTTCAACCTGGCTCACCTTCCTCGGGGTCAAGCCGGCTCACAGGAGGAGGGGTGTGGGCAGGTCTTTGCTCACCAGCTTCATCGAGGAATCAAGGAAAAGGGGGGCAGGCAAGGTGAGCCTGGACACCGACCCCCGCCTGGTGCCGGCCGTCAGGCTGTACGAGAGCATGGGCTTCGCCGTCGAGGGCACAGTCGAGAACCCGTATGGGCTTCAGCTCACCGTGTACAGCCTAGACATAACATAGTGAAGCGGGGTGCTGCCCGTGTTTAAAGCATAAATGCACATGGGCTGATACATTTGGGAGGATCAGGAATTGGGTAAGCTAGAAGGCAGGGTCGCGATCGTCACGGGCTGCGGCAGGGGCTTCGGCAGAGCCACCGCGGAGCTATTCGCGAGGGAGGGGGCGGCGCTCTCGGTGTGCGACGTCGTTCCCCGGGAGGAGCTTGAGGGCGGCGTAGGCTCCGAGATAGAGTCCATGGGCGGCAGGGTGATCTGCTTCCAGACGGACGTCTCCGACGAGGCTCAGGTCGCCTCCATGGTGGGGGCCACCATCGATGAGCTCGGGACCGTGGACATACTGGTGAACAACGTGGGCGTGTCCGGGCCCACCAAGGAGTGCATGGACATAACCCGGGAGGAGTGGGACAAGACCATGACGGTGAACCTCGGCAGCATGTTCCTATGCACTAAGGCCGTTCTCCCTGAGATGGTCCGGAGAAAACGGGGCCGGATAATCAACCTGAGCTCAATCTCTGGGAAGAACCCCCAGCCCTATAGGACACCCTACGCGACGTCCAAGATGGGGGTCATAGGGTTCACAAGGTCCCTCGCCGCCGAGGTGGGCCGACACAACATCACCGTGAACGCGATATGCCCCGGGTTCCCGGGGAACGAGAGGAACGTGGAGGTAGCCAGGGACCTTGCGCGTCACCTGGGAAGGCCCTTCGACCCGGACGAGTACCGGGTGGAGATGGAGGAGATGAGGCGGGTTGGCGTCCTGGGTGGGCGTTACCTGGCGGACGAGGGCCTCGTGGGTGCCTCGATAACCCTAGACGACGTGGCGCACATGGCGCTTTTCTTCGCGTCCGACGAGGCGAGCAGGATTACCGGCCAGGACATTAACGTGTGCGGCGGGTCGGTCATGTGGTAGCTACAACGCGTTGCGAACCGCGTCATATATGACTGATGGTCGTTTGGCTGACGGTTGTATTACCGATTCCATGTAACCTACCTCTCTCCATGTGTCTGTTTCAGTCGATGATTTCATCCTCAATTCACCCTAATCCCATTATTCGATGTAAGCATCGGAAGCTTCCAGATAGCATTGATCATGTTTTCTCATGTTGAATCCGAAACTAGGTTAATATAGGAACTACAAATAACCGAAACTAAATGTAAAATGGGGCTAGATGTTGAAAAAAAGGAGAACCATCGGAATAATATATCTGTTTATCTTGTTCTTACCCCTAGTAGATTCAGTGTCCGCCTGTACCATCTTCACGGTAACAGACGACCAAACAACCTACTTCTGCGGGAACGAGGACAACAGCGAAGCCTTTCAATGGAGGATATGGTTCGACCCTGCCACGAAAAACAGCCACGGTAGAGCGTTTCTCGGATTCCGGATAGGAAACAACCTAGACGTCCCAATGGCGGGAATAAACGATCAAGGACTGGCCATAGATCTAAGCGCGGTCTCGTATGCTCCAATCAACGTCAACCCCGAGCGAGAGACCTTCGAGGGAGCCATCTTCACGAAATGGTTAGCCGACTGCGCGACCGTTAACGAGGTCAGAGAACAACTGTCAACGTATAACGTGGTCGATCTGGAAAAGAACCCCAACCAGATCCACGTCGCAGACAAAACAGGCAACGCCATGGTGGTGGGGGTGGATTCCGGTGGGGAGTTGAACACCACGGACATTTCAGGCGACTATCTAGTTTCCACCAACTTCAACCTGAACAACAAAGACCAACTAGCATACGAGCTCCACCACAGCGGGAGATACAACACCACCGCAACGGGGCTCGAGACCCTACTACGAGACTCCGATCTAGGCGTGGATGGCTGTCGAGATATCCTAGAAGAGATCGCCTTGAACCCCGGTCTAGGGTACGGCTATGTGGCGGATCTAAAAGAGGGACGAATCTACCTTTACTCTCACGACGATTTCCAGCGAGTCGCGGTGCTGGATATCCGCGAGGAGCTGGCCAAAGGGGCTCACTCGTATGCTCTTGAAACCCTTGTGACACAACAATCCGGCGTCATCGGGCCCTACATCCGCAACAGCTTACTTTTCTCGGCGCTGATCATAATCATCGTAACCGGTTTATCTTGTGGGGTCTATTTCTTTAATTTGAGGCCCCTATTCCGCTCAGAACAGATCAAAGAGGATAGAAACACTGGTCCTAGGTCGTCTGTGACTGCCAGACTTGATACGGCTCAACCAAGAACCCGTCTTCTCTTAGCAATTATTTTTTCTGTGGTTTCCTTCGTGCTTCTAAAAACCGTCGTCAAGGTTGGGCCCATCTATATTAATTTTGACTGGACATCGATGATATACTTCTATTTTACGTTGTTTCCCGTTCTGGTGATTGCCACTAATTTTCGTCCATCGATGGCATTCATCTTATCCAGCGTGGGAGTGGTTGTCGATGAGCTAACCTTTTGCCTGTTGCACGGTTACGGTGGAGAGCTATGGATTCAGCTCATATTAACGATAAGCTCCCTGGTCGGTACTGCCGTGATAATCTCTCTGCTTTGGGAAAAGAATAGGGTCCTAGCCTTCTTCTTAGGCGCTCTCTGGTGCGTCATCGGGTTTTACGTTCCAGCTTATCTCTATTATTGTGTGATGTTTTACTATGATGCCGTGGGCTTGTTTATTTATACGATTGCTCATGCTCTAATTTACACGGGTATGATTCCATTGGTTCTTCTCTTCAACAAGTTGTTTCAAACTCTTTCGCATGAAAAGGATCTAGAAACTCTATTCCTTAAATGATCTAACCGAAGAGTAAGTCAATACGTCCTTCTTTTTTACTGTGCCATGGTGG
>CAZGZR010000155.1:0-3365 GCA_964529745.1 uncultured Candidatus Bathyarchaeia archaeon | reverse complement strand
GTTCACGATCTCCCTGTTGTGGAGCAGATAATAGTCGGCGATCCCTCCGAGCTCATCGAAAGCGGCCTTGTTCGAGGTGGCCATGGGTAGCCCCTTCTTGTTGCCGCTCGTCATCACCAGCGCGGGCTCTCCGAGCCTCTTGAACAGCATGGTCTGGATGCCTGTATATGGGAGCATCACGCCCACCGTTTCCAGCCCGGGGGCTACGAGCTCCGAGATGATCCTATGCCTCTTCTTCAGCAAAATTATGGGTTTTCTCCACGACTGTATCACCCTCTCCTCGTCGCCGTCCAGCATGGCATAGGTTCTTACCGAGTCCAGATCCGGGGACATCAACGCGAAGGGCTGATAAGGCCTCCCCTTTCTCCGTCTGAACTCCTCGATGACGTCGTCTCTGGTGGCCAGCGAGGCTAGGTGTATGCCGCCGATGCCTTTCACAGCCACTATGCTACCCTCCAAGAGGTATCCGGCGACCTCCTTGAACAGATCCTCGGCCTCTATGATCCTCCCGTCAGAGTCGTAGAGGCTCATCTCCGGTCCACATAAGCTGCACGTTATACCCTGGGCGTCGAACCGCCTATCTAGGGGGTCGTGGTAGTCATTCCTGCAGTGCTCGCACATGGGGAACTCGTGCATGTGAGTGCGTTCACGGTCGTATGGGAGGGATCTAACGGAAGTGAAGCGAGGTCCACACGACGCGCAGGCGGTGAAGGGGTACTCGTACCACCTGCTCCCCGGGGTGACCATGTCCTCAAGACACTCAGGACATATGCCGATGTCGGGCGGATAGATGCCCGAAGCCACTCTGCCCCTACTCTGGCTCTTGTCGATGACGAACTCCTTGAACCTGCCACGGTACGGCCCGTACTCGAATACTATGTCCTCGATCTCGGAGACCTCCGGTGCCCCCCGCCTAACATCGTCGAGGAACCGGGTCACCTGGCTCTTCTTCCCTTCAACTACTATCTCTACACCGGCGTCGCCCAGATTGATGACGTAGCCCAGCAGGGCGTTCCTCACCGCCATCCGAAATATGAAGGGCCTGAAGCCTACCCCCTGCACCCTGCCCGTGATGCTTATCCTGGCCTCAACAAGTTCGCCGGAGCTCAAATTGTTCAGGTTTTAGATGTACTGCACAATTTAAACTATAAGCATGCCTACATGTACAACGATCAAACAATCCAACAATGTCTGAATTGTTTATAAATTATCAAATTGTCCATTAATCCGAAACCGTAAAAAAGGGAGACCGTTAGCACAATACAGGGGAGATACATGGAGCTGGTTTTCACCACGTTAGCGTTGTTCATGGTGATACTGGCGGCTAGCTACATCTTCAACCAGCGCATAAAGATGGCTCAAGCCGAGTACGAGGAGAGCAAATCCACCGTAAGTAACATCACCATGGGGTTCACGCGCCAAGTCAAGAAGATGGAGACCGACCTAGACAGGATAGAGCGTGAGGCAAACAGCGCCAGATACATGGCCGACCAAGCACTGAAGGCTACCCAGGGAGGCAGCGATGCCGAAATAAAGGAGCTGGAGAAGGTGAACGAGCTCTCCGAGCGTGTGGACACCATCGAGAAATCAATACAGGACATGAAGACCGACCTAACCAAGCTCGCCACCCAGCCGCGCCCGGCTCCCACCGCGACACGTGTGGACGCTCCTATCCCGGTCCAAGGCGAGGACATATTCCAGCGGCTCACTGACACTGAGATGGAGGTCTTGGAGATGATCGTGGACCTGGGCGAGGGCACCGTCCCCGAGATACGGGAGAAGATCGACAGGACCAGGGAGCACACGGCCCGGCTCCTGAAGAAGCTCTACGATAGGGGCTTCATAGACAGGAACACCTCTGGGATGCCCTACAGGTACAGCATCCGCAAGGAGATAAGAGACCTCATCCTAGAGCGGAAGGAGCAGGCCCCCATCGGCCTCTAGTTGGGTTCAAATACCCTAGACGCCATAAAGGGTCCCATGGAAGACACATCATGGGAGAAGGCTCCCAGCCTGGAGCCTGTGCCCGGAGTAAAGATAAGCATCATAGGAAACGGCCACAACGCCTCCCTCTGCTACATAGTCATCCAGCCCGGCGCCGTCGTCGACTGGCACAGCCACCCCCACGAGCAAATGGGCACCCTCATATCGGGGAAGGGGGAGCTGAGCAGCGGCGGCAGGACAGTCAAAGCAACCCCAGGAGCCGCCTGGAGGATACCCCCAAACGAGGAGCACAGGTTCGAGACCACGGGCAAAGAGCCAGCTGTGATAATAGAGGCCTTCAGCCCGCCGAGAGTCGACTATGTGATAGCAGCCAAGTAAACGATCAACTTTGACACAGGAACTCCTGCCCATCCTCAACCGGGTGGTAGAGAAGGGATACCAGCTCGCCCCAGACGCGTTCACCCACCTCCAGGAACTACCCCTGGAGCAGGTGAAGGCCGTCATAGACAAGGCCATACAGACAGCAGAAGGCAGCCCTGAACTCTACGTCATAGACCAGAAGTTCCTGCTAAGCCTCTCCAATGCGTCGGGACAAAGACAGACGACGCGTGAAGTCCGGCAACCCATGGCAGCGAGGATAGCGTCCCGGCTAGAGGTCAAGCCAGTGGATGAACCGTCTCCGCTGGGAGATGTGGACGGCTATATAGACCTGTTCAACAGCAGGTTCGCCCAGCTAGAGGTGATACTCAAGAGACGCGTCGACGTCCGCGACGCCATCCCCCTGAGCCAGGCAGTGAGGCTTCCCGTCAAATCGAAGTTCAAGACCATAGGCATCGTCAGCGGGAAACGCACCAGAAGCAACAGGCTGTTCCTGGAACTGGAGTCGCCCGAGACATCCATCACGGTAATGGTGTCAGGCGCCGACGTAGTAGAGAAGGGGCTGGAGGTTCTTGAAGACCAGGTGATCTGCATTGACGGCCTCAAGTACAGCGAAGACCTCCTCATCGCCGAAGACCTCATCTGGCCAGACGTCCCCATACACGAATCCTGTAGAGCCGACGAGCCCGTCTGCGCCGTCATAATAGGCGACGTCCACGTGGGGAGCAAGTACTTCAGGGACGACCTCTTCGAGAAGTTCATCAAGTGGATGAACATGGATCTGGGGCCACAGGCCTCCAGGGAGCTGGCATCGAGGGTCAAGTACGTGGTCATAGCCGGCGACCTCGTGGACGGCGTAGGGATATACCCTGACCAGCTTGATGAGCTCACCATTACCACCCAGACAGCCCAGTACGACGAGGCCGCGAAGCTGCTGGCGCGGCTACCCGACTACGTGGAGATAATCGTGATACCCGGTAACCACGACGCCGTCAGGAGAAGCCTCCCCCAGCCCCCCATACCGGAAAGTTACGCCCCCAGCC
>CAZGZR010000154.1:0-3474 GCA_964529745.1 uncultured Candidatus Bathyarchaeia archaeon | reverse complement strand
TTGGAGACGAGGCCATAAAGTTGCACCTCGTTGCCGGCGTCCTCGAGCAGCGTCCTGGCCATTCGGCCTGTCTCGTCGGGCTCGACCGTCCTCGTGTCGCTGGTAACTAATAACGCGAAGATGGTCCTGGTCTCCTGGTCCCTGGGGTGGTCTCTCATCTCTCCTTCCATTTCTCCGTAACCTTAACGTCCGTGATCCTCGCGTCCGGGTACTGCCCGTCCTCGTCCTTCTCCAGGTACTTGACCATGTCCCAGATGTTGAGCAGCGCCACCGTTACGCCAGTCAACGCCTCCATCTCCACGCCCGTCCTGTAGACGGCGGTGACCCTGCACGTGGCCTCTATGAAGGTGTCTCCTAGCGTGAACGAGGTGTCCACGGAGCCGATGGGCAGGTTGTGGCACAGCGGGATGAGGTCCGGCGTCTTCTTCACCGCCTGGATGGACGCCACCTCGGCCACGACAAGAGGGTCGCCCTTCTTCACGTTGCCCCGCCTAACCGCCTCCACCGTCTCCCTCCGAAGCACTATCCTGCCGGAGGCGGTCGCCGACCTTTGAACCACGTCCTTCCCGGAGACGTCCACCATGCTCACCGGGTCCCTCTCACTCACGCCTCTCTCCCTCCACCCATGCCTCTCCGTCGGTTGTGTACTCCTTCTTCCAAAGCGGCACCCTCTCCTTGAGCTCGTCGATGATGTACCTGCACGCCTTGAACGCCTCGTCCCTGTGGCCCGCCGAGACCGCGATATACACTATGCTGTCCCCCACCTCCAGGCCGCCGATCCTGTGCACCACCGCGACGCGGTGGACGCCGAAACGCGCCAGCGCCTCTTCCCTTATGGCTGACAGCTGCTTCACCGCCATCTCCTTGTAGACCTCGACGCTCATCCTCTCCACACCCCGGCCCATCGACTCGTCCCTCACGGTGCCTAGGAACCCGACCACGCAGCCGCTGCCCGGGGTCTTCACGGACTCCAGCACCGCGTCCACGTCTATGTCCTCCCTCTGAACCCTTATCACTTCAACCACCGCTCACCGGGGGGAAGAAGGCCACCTCGTCCCCCTCCTCGACTACGGTCTCCAGGGGCGCGAAGACGCCGTTCACCGCCACAAGCACTTGCTCCCTGTCCGCCATCCCCTCGTACAGCCCCTTGACGTATTCCCGGAGCCCTGTCACCGTGGCCCCGTCGGGTACCTCCAGCGTCTCCTCCCGCCTCCCCGTGATGTCCCTGAAGCTGGCGAAGTACTTAACATGAATCCTCGACGCTCAATCCCTCCAGTAGGGTTCCCGGCGGGCCACCGCTTCCCTGAAAGCCTCGACAAGCCTCTCCCGGGGCTCCCCCGCCCGCATGTGCTCGACGAGGGGCACCAGGTTGTCGTCCCTCATGAGGCACGGCTTGAGGCGTCCGTCGCTGGTGAGCCTGAGCCGTGTGCAGTAGGCGCAGAACCCGCTGTTGTGCATGGGGCGCACCACCTCCACCTGGGCGCCGTCAGCTAGGCTGTATATCCTGCGCCTGTGGAGCCTCCTCTCCACCACCCGGACGGCCTGCCGCTCAAGCTCGGCCTCCACCGGCTTGAGGTCGGCGTGGTACATCTCGTAGTGCTCGGCGCCGTTCTCCAGCTCCTGGAACTCGATGAGTTGCAATACGGTGCCTGTGTCCCTGCTGAACCTGATCATCTCGGGTATCTCGTCGTCGTTCACGTCCTTCATGACCACCATGTTGAGCTTCACGGGGTGGAGGCCGCAGCGCAGGGCGGCCTCGACTCCTCTCCTGACGAGGGCCTCGTCTGTGCAGCCTGTTATCTCTTTGAAGCCGCCGGGGTTGAGTGTGTGGAAGCTGACGTTGACGCGTCTGAGGCCGGCTTCCTTGAGGCTGCAGGCTTTCTCTTCGAGGAGGCTGGCGTTGGTGGTCATGGAGACCTCTTCTACGTGGGGGGCTATGCGGCGCACTATCTCGACTATGTCGTCTCTGAGTAGTGGTTCGCCGCCCGTGAGCTTTATCTTGGTTACGCCGAGCCCTGCGGCTACTTTTACGGCTGTCTCTATCTCGTCTGGGGTGAGCTCGGTGCCGGGGTTGTGTTCTCCTTCCTGGTGGCAGAAGAAGCAGTTGAAGTTGCAGCGCTGGGTGAGGCTTATCCTGAGGCTGTTTACGGGTCTGCCGTGGGGGTCTACGAGTCTCTGGTTCAGCTTCTGTTCGCCTCTATTTCTTCCTACGTGGTTGCTGAAAACTGTTATGCATGGTGGACCATATCGAATGACCGATATGAATAAATAAACACATCGTATATGTGTATGGCATGTCAAGCATCGGAGGATTCAAAGTCAAGAGAGAAGTGCTCATAGTAGCAGCCGTACTGGTAGCAGTCATAGCGGGAGGGCTCATCTGGACCATGTCCAAGCCGCAGACCAAGGAGAGCCTCATAGTCTCCACCACCACCAGCCTCTACGAGACGGGGGTCCTGGACGAGCTGAAGACCATGTTCGAGACCGCCCACCCAGAGTACAACGTCAGCTTCATCTCCCAGGGAACCGGGCTGGCCATAGAGACGGCGAAGCGCGGCGACGCCGACATGATCCTGGTCCACAGCCCCAGCCAGGAGCGGGGCTTCCTGGAGTCGGGGTCTGGCGTGAACCGCAAGATATTCGCGTACAACTTCTTCATCGTCGTGGGACCGGAGACGGACCCTGCCGGGATAGCGGGCATGGGCCCCATCGAAGCGCTCATCAAGATAAGGGAGGAGGGGCAGGCGGGCAACGCACTCTGGGTCTCCAGAGGGGACAACTCTGGCACCCACTCCAAGGAGAAATCCCTCTGGGCGGCCACAGGACTGAACCTCGACGAGATCAAGACCGAAGCCGCGGGAGGCTCAGACGGCACGTGGTACATAGAGGCGGGGGCCGGGATGACCGCCACTCTGCAGCTTGCCGACGAGAAGCTGGCGTACACCCTCACCGACGTCGCCACGTACCTGAAGAACTACAAGAACGGCAACATAGAGCTGGTGAAGGTCGTGGACTCGGGCAAGGACACACTGAACGTGTACAGCGCCATAGTGTGCGACCCCGACACGAACCCGCGGGGCATGTTCGAGGGCTCCATGACGTTCCTGCGGTTCATGCTCTCCGACGAGGCCCAGACCATGCTGGTGACCTACGGGGAGGAGGAGTTCGGTTCGACCCTGTTCAAGCCATGGCTGCCGGAGCTGGAGAACCCCGACTCCGAGATTGTGGGCTGGGTCGAGGAGTTCGCGTACATCGAAGGCGGCGAGTGCCCGGCCCAGTTCAGGCAGGACGCTGGGGACCTATATGGTTAACATTTTCTTTTCCAATCCCATGATGGATGCGATATGAGCTGGAGGCCGTTAGTCGAGGGGATAGGGGAGGCCGTCAGGCTAATCGTTACCGGCGACAGGGTGGTCCTCGAGATCACGTTGAGGAGCCTCCAGACGGCGAGCTACGCGACTCTATTGGCGGCTG
>CAZGZR010000153.1:0-3517 GCA_964529745.1 uncultured Candidatus Bathyarchaeia archaeon | reverse complement strand
CGGCTGTCCCTTCAAGTGCTCCTTCTGCACCATCATCAACGTCCAGGGCCAGAAGATGTACCAGGTGGCGGGTGGAAAGGAGACTGAGCGCAGGCCCCAGACGGAGGCGGTGCCCGAGGGGGAGCCCTTGGAGATTCCCGAGGAGGACATCCTTCTCGTTGCTCAGCAGGCTAACGTGGGCATGGATGAGGCCCGGGCTGCACTTGAGCATAGCGGCGGCGATCTAGCCCAGGCAATCCTGATGCTTCAGACCCGTTGACCAACGGGTATAAATTACTCCACATGATTTATTGAGGCAACCCGATCATCATCGTCTCCGGTGGCCCAGCTTGGAGTTGAAGGTTAGACAGCGCGGCGGAATAATGGTAGAGTACGACGACCAGGGCGTCATGCTCGACCCAACCCGCAATGCCCACAGCTACCCCACCTTCGTCAGCCACGCCCACGCAGACCATTCATCCGCGTTCAAGCACCCAGAGCGGGAGAAGTACGCCACCCAGGAGACATACGACCTCTTGGACGCCATGGGGTGGAAGCGCCTCAGCAACCTGAACCCCATCCGGTTCGGCGACAAGGTGAAGCTGGGCGACATTGAGGTCCGGGTGCACAACAGCGGCCACGTACTCGGCAGCGCCATGTTCGAGGTCAACACGCCCGAGGGCACGGTCCTCTACACCGGCGACATGTGCACCGAGGACACGTTCACCATGAACCCTGCCCAGAAGGTGGACTGCGACCTCATGATAATAGAGACCACCTTCGGCTCGCCCATGTTCCAGTTCCCCCGGCGGGACGATCTGGCCGTGGAGATATACAACTGGGCCGTGAACACCGTGATAGGCGGCAGGATACCCGTCTTCAGGACCGACAGCATCGGCAACGCCCAAGAGATCATAAGCATACTCAACCAGTACACCAACCTCCCAGTGGTCACAGCCAAGAGCGCGTCCCAGGTCACCGACGTATACCGCGACGCCGGGTACAGCCTGGACTCGTTGGACGCCAGGAGCGACGAGGGGCAGGAGCTCATAGAGTCAAGGAAGTGCGCCATAGTCACCCCCAAGGGAAGCAAGTTGTCGCTGAACGACGCAGAGATAGCCCTCGCCAGCGGGTGGGCTATCCTATACAGGAAGAAACGAGCAGCGTTCCCCCTGAGCGACCACGCCGACTACAGGAGCCTCCTCGGGTTCATACGCCGCTGCAAGCCCAAGAGGGTCCTCACCTTCCACGGCGGCAGCATGACCAAGGACTTCCATAAACACGTCAAGAGGAGCCTCGGGATACCTGCGGCGCCGCTGTCGAGCAGAATAGAGACCATCACCGGGCCCCTGATGACGAATGAGAACAGGATACAGGCTTGCAGCCGCCAGATAGTCAGGGCCGTCCGCATACCAGGCTTCGTCTACCAGCCCGGCTGGCTGGTGAAGGAGATGAGCCGCCGGGGCTTCACCCCCAACGAGACGGAGAACAGCATAGAGTTCCTCATAGAGAAGGGCATCCTGAAGGGGACCAGCGACGGCGTACACCTCGCGTGAGCCTAGAGGGATGCCGCCGTGTCAAAGTAATTCAGCACGGCGACGACGCCGTAGACTGCCAAGAGGAGAACCACAGTCCTCCACCTAGCCTTCAACTCTCCCTCCACCATCCATTTGGGGATGAACGTGACGACGCCGTAGATCGCCAAAGCCACCGGGATCATTACAAACATAATCGGATACGTGTAGAGCAGACTGTTGTTCGAGCACACTATCTCTACTAGGAAGCCTCCGACGATCATCGCCAGGAAAATCGATCTATCACTCCACCCTCGGTTATAGATTAGGTGGGCGAAGACTAAGGGGTACCCCACGTAGAAAGCCCATATGAGGGGCATGTGGTCTAGCCACCTCTGGACGTCGGGGTTGAAGGCGGTGGTGAAGTCGACGACCACCCAGGTGACGACGCCGGCGATGAGATAATTCCTGAAGCCATCCGCTGTCAACGACACCCGACCCGTGAAAAGAAATAATGGTGGGGGTTAGGCTGTGCCTTCCTGCCAGCTGCTCATGTATTTGACCTGCTCCTCGGTCAGCTTGTCTATGTCCACGTCCATGGTCTCCAGCTTGAGCCTAGCGACCCTTCTGTCGATCTCCTCAGGCACTTCGTATACACGCGCCTCCAGCTTCGGGCTCTTCCAGAGCCACTCCGCCGTCAACGCCTGATCCGCGAAGCTCATGTCCATGACCTCGCTGGGGTGGCCTTCCGCCGCAGCCAGGTTGACCAGCCTGCCTTCGCCCAGCAGGTAGAGCCTCCTGCCGTCCTTGAGCCGATATTCGTCGAGGTCGGGCCTCATGCGGCGCTTGCCCTCGGAGAGCCCCTCAAGGGCGGGGATGTTGATCTCCACGTTGAAGTGGCCGGCGTTGGCCATCATGGCTCCGCTCTTCATCCGTTCCATATGTCGTAGGTCTATGACGTTGATGTTGCCGGTGCTGGTGACGAATATGTCGCCCATGGGCGCCGCCTCTATGAGGGGCATCACCCTGTACCCGTCCATGACGGCCTCCAGCGCCCTCAGCGGGTTCACCTCTGTGACTATTACGTTGGCGCCCATGCCGCGGGCCCTCATTGCTATGCCGCGGGCGCACCACCCGTATCCGCAGACCACGAAGGTCTTGCCGGCGATCATGACGCTGCTGGCGCGGAGTATGCCGTCGATGGTGCTCTGCCCGGTGCCGTACCTGTTGTCGAACATCCTCTTTGTAGCCGTGTCGTTGACGGCCACCATGGGGTATTTGAGGGCCCCGTCCTCCTCCATGGCCCTGAGCCTGTGTACGCCGGTGGTGGTCTCTTCGCTTCCCCCCTTGATGCCGGGGATCAGTTCGGGCCGCTTCCTGTGGACGCTGCTCACCAGATCGCAGCCGTCGTCCATGGTGATCTGGGGCTCCCAGTCCATGACGCGGTCGATGCACCAGTTATATTCTTCCCCCGTCTGATCCCTCCACGCGTAGACCTTGGTGCCGGTGGAAGCCAGCGCCGCCACCACCGCGTCCTGTGTGGACAGCGGGTTGGAGCCGGCGAGGGCCACCTCGGCGCCCCCCGCCTCCAGCGCCCTGACGAGGACCGCGGTCTCCTTGGTGCAGTGGAGCACCGCACCCAGGATCATGTCCTCGAAAGGCCTCTCCTCCTCGAACCTCCTCCTTATGAGGCCCAGCACGGGCATGTGGTCGGTGGCCCAGTCGATCAAAAGCTCGCCTTGGGGGGCGAGACCGATGTCCTTGACCTTATAATCCAAAACTTCACCGTGAGGAATACGCGGCACGGCTAGAAAAATACTTCCTAGAGCTTCACTATTTGGGCGTGGGGGACGTCCCCGAAGTAGATCACGGCGCGCTCGTGCACCATCCTGCACTCTATGGCCGCCTCCACGATGCGTTTACCAACCAGGTTACATATGGTGGCCTGCTTCATGGCGTCAAGAGCCTCCTCCACCTCGCCGAGGACGCCCTTGTAGAACCCCTCGCTCACGGTGAAAGGCACC
>CAZGZR010000152.1:0-3719 GCA_964529745.1 uncultured Candidatus Bathyarchaeia archaeon | reverse complement strand
CCGAGGCGGCCCCAAGGCGGCCCTCATAAGCAGCTACCCCCTCGACGAGAGCCTCGTAGGCATGAACATAGCCGAGGTAGCGGAGAAGCGAGGCGTGAATCCCCTGGACTGCGCCATAGACCTCCTCAGGGACCACGTGGAGAGCGTCGTCGAAGGCAAGGCCAAAGGTGGATTCAGCATAGTGAACTTCAACCAGAAGGAGGAGAACGTGGAGCTAATCATGAGGCAGCCCTGGGTTGCCGTGGGCACAGACGGCAGGGTCCACAGCCCGGAGGGGATACTGAACAGGCTCATACCAGCCCCGCACCCCCGGTTCTATGGCACCTTCCCGAGGGTGTTGGGCAGATACACGAGGGAGAAGGGCGTGCTCCGCCTGGCGGACGCGGTTCGCAAGATGACCAGCCTGCCTGCTTCCATACTGGGGCTCAACGACAGGGGCCTGCTAGTACCCGGGATGTGCGCGGACATAACGGTCTTCGACCCTGAGACCGTCATCGACAGGTCCGACTACACGCCGGCGGAGGCAACCAAGCTGTACCCAGAAGGCATCGAGCACCTGGTCGTCAACGGTGTTATCACATTGAGGGACGGCGAGCACACTGGGGCACGGGCCGGTCTGATCCTCCGAAAACGGTAGCCTCTAACCCTTTTTAATATAAAAAAAAATCGTTTAAGGGTGTTACTTGACTTTCTGAATAGCCTTCCTCGTTTCTTCGGGGAAGTCTCTCAGGAGGTTTCCGAGAACTTCTTTCGCGATGTACTCCTTGAACCCTGCCTCGTCGTACTTGGCAGAGTAGATTCGTCTGTGTCCTCCCTTCCCGGTCGTCTCCGTGTAGCTAAGCACACCCTCGTCTACCATGGAGTTCAGGAAGTTGATGATTGATGCTCTGCTGATGGTCCTCTTACCCTTGAGATCCTCGTTCACCTGCTCCCAGACATCGCGGCTGCTCGCGCCGTCGCCGTCTAGGCGCCAGAGGTACCGGAGGGCTGCCTCTTGGTAGTCCTTCAGCACCATTTCGAGTCCTTCGCTTGACGTGTCAACTGTTATAGGCACTTTTTCTGTCACCTGACGGGGCATAGGTGAAGGTCCCTCGTATTTAAACCTTCATGTTTTTGTTTCCATGCCCCTACCCTAATGTAATTAATTCATATAAAACATTTTTTTTAACTATTTTACGCAAATATACCAAAAAAAGCGTTAAGTGATACATTTGTTTAAAAAAAAGCCGCATTTATGGCATCTCACTTTTTTTTCGGAGATAGGGATCAATGCTGAAAAAGGGTTTCAAACAGGTAACGTCATCAACAAACATTTTTATTCGAAACAGTTCTCCTAGCCTACAGAAGTCGTCTGGTAGAAACCGCCTGATTATCGAGGGTTAGTTGATTGATCAACGCTGAGCAGATTCTTCTACTCATCTCCTTCACCATCATACTCGCTTATATCGCCGGCATATTCCATAACCGCACCAAGATACCTGACATCGTTTGGCTGCTGGGCTTCGGCATTCTCATGGGCCCCGTGCTGGGCTTATTCGACGAGTCCCTCTTCGGCGGCATATTCGAGCTAATGCTCCTCGTCGCCATAACAATGTTCAGCTTCAGCACAGGCATCTCCATCAACGCCCAAGGGCTCCTTGGTAAAACGAGGAAGGCGCTGGGACTCGCCATGTCTAGCTTTTTTTCCATCACGGGGGCAGTGGGAGTCGTCCTACGTTTTGGGGCGCCCGAGACCTTTAGCCTGGTCGAAGCCTTCCTGTTGGGGGCCATGGTAGCGGGGATGAGCGGCGTCTCGATTAGCAGCTTGGTGTCGTCCATGATCGGTAGGTTCAAGGACGTTGGGGACTCCATGACGCTGCTTCAGATCGAGTCAACCCTGGGTGATCCCATCAGGGTTGTAGCCGTGGTCACCCTCATCGACATGGTTTCCCTGACCGGCGCCGGGCCTAGGACGGCTGCCCGGGACATACTCTTCTTGTTCCTGACGGCCGTCGCCATAGGGATAGTTGTCGGGCTCGTCTGGGGAGAGACTCTTTCAAGGCTCAGAGACCGGCCCCTAAACTACATGATGACCATAGCAGCCCTTTTCCCCGTCTATGTTTTCAGCGAGTGGGTGAGCGGGGGAGGCGGAGGCCCTATCTCCGTGTTCCTCGTGGGTTTCATCGTGATGAACTTCGGGTACGTGAGTAGAAGCCTGGGGCTGGAGAGGAGAGCCCGGGTTGACAGGAGGAAGCTCAGAGACTACCACGACGAGCTCGCCTTCCTCATCAAGGCCCTGTTCTTCTTCTACCTCGGTCTCGTGGTGAGGCCCAGCTTTGAGAGCTTGAGGATTGGGCTCACGGTGTCCGCAGTCATAATCGTCATGCGTTTCATGGCGGCGACCCTGGTGGGGAAGGTCGAGGGATTCGAGGACGGTGAGCTCTTCGTCACCCGGCTGATATATATCCAGGGCGCAGGCACGTTGGTACTGAGCCAGTTTCCAGTAAAGTACGACGCGGCAGGCCTCTTCTCCAATCCAGAGTTGTTTACAAACATATGCATCCCCGTCGTACTCGTCTCCTTGATCTACAACTCGACCGTGTCGCCTTTTCTCGCGAGGCACCAGCTTGACACGATCACACGCGAGCCTAGTAAGCCCAAGGCTGAAGCATCTGAAGCCGAGGAAGATAGAGAAACTGAAAGCTAGGCAAGTACATGAACAACGGCTGCAACCGGGTTACATCCGTTGTATTTGTTCTCTCATTTTGTTCCAGGAAATATGGGGGCTAGTCGAGATACTTCTTGAACCAGCGCACCATGTGCTCCAGCCGCTCCCTGCGGTGCTTGGGCTTGCCTCCGCGGCTGAGCTCGTGGCTCTCCCCGGGGAACCTTATGAACTCGGTTTCCACGCCCAGCACCTTGAGGGCGGTGAACAGCTGCTCGGCCTGCTCCATGGGGCATCTGTAGTCCTCCTCGCTGTGTATTATCATGGTGGGTGTCTTCACGTTGGCGACATATCTTATGGGGCTCTTCTCCATGAAGACCTCCTCCATCTCCCACGGGACTCCGCCGAGCTCGGTTTTCCCGAAGGTCCAGCCGATGTCGCTGCAGCCGAAGAACGTGACCCAGTTGGTTATGCTTCGGAGCGTGACTGCCGCGGCGAACCTGTCTGTGTGGGTGATTATCCAGTTGGTCATGACGCCGCCGTAGCTGCCCCCCGTCACCCCGAGCCTGTCGGGGTCCACCCAGGGGTTCCTCTCCATGACCACGTCCACGGCTTTCATGAGGTCGTCGTAGTCCTGCTCGAAGTAATGGCCTGGAAGTTCCGCTTGGTACTCCTCGCTGTAGCCGCCGCTGCCCCACGGGTTTATGTACATGACGGCCCAACCCTGGGCGGCGAGGAAGGGCGGCACGGGGCTCGAAGGTCCGGATAGCCCCAATCGCAACAAGGTTCGTGCCACCAGCCCCGTGGCGAAAGACAGCGGCACGAAGAGGAGAACCCCGAGGGCGATTTCCCGTCCCATGTCCGTGGTCCTCCAGCCGATTCGGGAGAGCGACTCGCCGTTGCGCCAGAGGAAGAAGAGGATCAGGGCGACAAATCCCAGGTCCTGAAAGGTCACGGCAAGAGCGGTCAATACAAAGCCCAGATTGCCTCTGCGCACGACGTACATGGATAGAATCAGCGACGGGACGATCAGAAACAGAAACAGCAGCAACTCGACGAGCTGCTCTCTGTAGCC
>CAZGZR010000151.1:0-3909 GCA_964529745.1 uncultured Candidatus Bathyarchaeia archaeon | reverse complement strand
GACACCATGGCCTCCTGGCTGCCGCTCTCCCCGTCGGTCCTCCCGTAGTACCCGTCTGGGAAGACCGTGTCGCCGCTGAACAGTATCCTGCGCTCCTGGTTGTAGAGGCTCATGCTCCCCCTCGTGTGGCCCGGCGTCCAGAGAACCGTGAGGGGCCACAGCTCCGTCTCGATGACGTCGCCCTCCCGGACCTTGACCAGGTTGTCGCCGAGGCGTGAAGCGATGTACCGGGTGTCCTCCTCATGGACGTAGACCCGGGGGTCAGCCCTCTGGAGTATGATGAACGCGCCCATGGCGTGGTCGTGGTGGGCGTGGGTCAGCACCACGTTTTCGACGTTGGCGGGCTCTACTCCAAGCTCGGAGAGCTGGGGCCAAACCGGGTTAACGGAGTTGCCGACGCCCGTGTCTATGATCGTGGCGTGTTCCCTGCCGACGACGTATATGTTGCTGCAGAGCCCCTCACCGACGATGAGGGCCACCCCAGCCAGGGCGTCCGCGTGGTCTCCGAGTCTTATGATCTGTGGCACCGGGGATCGTGAAAGGAGGCGTGCAGCGGGTTATATCTGTTGCTAGTGGAGCTTCCTGAGCCTCACCCTGAGCAGTAGGTAGTTGCCCTCGTAGTCCGACTCCAGGTCGTCCACCAGGCAGTTGGGCGGCAAGTCGTAGACCCTCACGTAGCCGCTGTCCCTGGAGCTGAGGAGCATGAGCCTCCCCTCGTCCTCCTCTATGTAGATGCTTCCCTCCAGGCCCTGCGGTATCTCGGTGGTTATCATGTACTCGATGGTCTCGTAGAAGCTGCTCAGCGGCGTGCCCTCGTGCATCGTGTATATCTCCTCGTCCCACTCCGCGGGGCCGCCGCGCCTAAGCGCGAGGTAGACGGGGAGCAGCGTCGAGGCCATGAACAACACGAAGAAGGCCATGCCCACGATGAAGGCCGCGGTTCCGCCGGCGCCAAACACGAAGAAAGGGAAGAACACGATGGTCGAGTTCGGAGGCGTCACGGCGTAGGCAACCACCATGAGCCCCACCATGATCAAGCCGAACCCTGCCACCAGCAGGGAGGACCGGACCGGGGCGCCGCGTCTAGCCCTCGACGCGGTCGAGCACCTCACGCACGCTTCGGCTTCGTCGTCGTAGCAGCTCTCGCAAACGAACCGTCTGCACTTGCCGCAGAGGATGTCGGCCCCCTCGCCGCCGCACACGGCGCATCTCCTAGTCATGCCTTGGTTACCATCCGATCAAGTTAGAACTTATCTGTTTCGAGACCATGTACAGCATTATCACCGCTATCACGGCGAGGGCGGCTATTATCCATTTCCTGCCGCCCCCAACTATGATGGGTATGGGGCCTATGAGGATGACGCCCACCGCCTCAGGGTCCGCCTCCCCGGGCCCAGCCCTGAGGCTGAGGTAAACCAGGTAGACGCCCACCAGGACGAGGGCTACTCCGGCGAAGAGAAAACCGCTGGACGCTTCCATCTAACGCACTCCCCCTACTCCCCGGGCTTCCTTTTTTAAACCTTCCTACACGTTCCACAGGGCCGCCTTGCCCATGTACTCGTGGATGTCCCACTCCTTTACCCTGGTCTTCTCCACGTCCACCACGTATATGCTGTGGATGCGGGCGTTCCTTATCTCCTCCAGGGTCACCGGGGGGCTGGTATAGTACATGTCGCAGAGCGTCTTTATGTGGGCCACCTCCTCGTCGGTCCTGAACCTGGGGGGCTTGGTGAGGCTGCCGGGTATCTGCATTATGTAGTGGGGCGGGCTCGCCAGCACGAACTTGTTGGCGAAGCTGCTGTACCGGGTTATCTTGCTGGAGACCCGTGCCCTGAGGTAGGTCAGGGGGTCCAGGGCGTGGTCCGGGGGCACGAACCCTGTCTCCACCTCTACTATGAGGCTGCCGTAGCCCTTCCGGGCGTAGACGTCGGTGCTGATTCCGTTGAGGTTGTACTCTATCTCGACATCGAAGCCGTCCTTGACGAGGTACATGGCGGCGACGAGCTCCAGGGCGCTGTGGTTGATCTTGACCACGTTCCGCGTGTTCATCTCGACGAGGTCGTCTCGCAGACCAAGCATCTTCTCGTACTCCTCGTCGCTGAGCCCGTCTTTCATCGCTGCTATTATGGTGTCAACGTCGCGGACGAACTCGTTCCCCATCCTGGTTTCTCCTCGGCGCTAGGTGGCCGTTGTCTAGATAACAACGGACCTCCCTACTAATCTACTTTACGACAATCCTAAATTAATTGAATAATCTTTCGCTTTTTGTTTAATTCTCCGCGAAGACTTAAAATCGTTCTTACGGTGAACAGTTAACGCGATGACAACCAAGAACGTTTGGCAGGTTTTCAGCGAGGAGACCCCCGGCGTCGCCGAGGCGTGGATGCGTATGAGCGAGGAGACCAACGTCGAAGGCGCCCTGGACCAGAGGACGACGCTCCTCATCAGGATAGGCATCTACAGCGTGACCCGTGACCCCGTGGCGCTGCGCCACTTCGTCGGGGAGGCGTTCAAGGCAGGCGTCTCCAAGGAAGAGATACAGGCAGCCGCTCTCCAGGCGTGGGGCGCCGGCGTCACGTTCTCCGAGCTTGCTATACCGCTGATTAAGGAAGTCGAGGAGAGCCTCTGAGCCTCCTCATCCCCATTTTTTCGAGGAAATCGAACCCTTCGACTCTGTAGAGGTGGCTGACGCATCTGCAGTCGCTGCAGCCGAACCCTTTGATCGGCTGGCCGTGTTCAGCTACCTTCTCCGCTATTCTGCACTCCAGCTTCCGGTCTGTCTCTACGACGTATATCTTCTGGATGGTGGCGGCTGGCTCCCTGAGGAGGTAGTCTATGTGCCAGTGGGTGACGGTGTGGTCGCCGGTGCTTGTGAGTACATGTCTTTCTATGCGGGGCTCTAGGCTGTTGAGGGCTGAGCCCACGTAGATGTATTCTCCCTTGGGGAAGGTGATGTAGCCGAGGGCGCCTACCTCGACGATTGTGTCCTCTCGGGTTCTTATGCAGAGGCAGTAGGCGCCTTTGGTGACCATGACGTATTGATTGTATGGCTGTTTTTAGGCGTTCACATGATCAGTAAAGGTTTTATACTTTACATCTTTGTTTTATTTTCAGAAAATGCTACCCACGGCGTACCTGACGGACAGGCAACTGGAGATCTGGGACCTACGGCTCAAGGGCTTGAGCAAGGCTGAGATAGGGCGGATGCTCGGCGTCACCCGGCAGGCGGTATACGACGCGGAGGGCGTCATGCTTGAGAAGGTTGAGAACGCGCTCATCCACACAGCCGAGTCCAACATGATAGAGCCCAGATACGTTGACTCGGCGAAGGGCATCCTTCTCGGCTACAGCCCAGCCAACCAACAACAAGTCATCATCACGTTCTCTGCTCGAAACGGCGTCCAGACGTGGCACTACCAGCAGCCTGACTGTTCCTCCTGCAGGTGGGTGGAGAGGTGCCGCTCAAGGCTGATCTCGGAGGCAGAGGAGAGGAACGTGAGCCTGTCCGCCGAGGAGAAGGGGCTGCCTCCTTCTGAGCTGGCTCACCACATCTTCTCGTCCATCGTACCGGGGTTAGATGGATGAACTTCAGGGTTCTGACGTTAAAGTACATGGGCTGGTGCCCGGGCGTCGAGTCCGCAGCCAAGTTCATCCCAGACAGAGACATCCCTCCGATACGCATCGCGGTTGTGCTAATTCTCGCAGGCTCTGTATCCGTTACATGCTTCTATGCATCAATGGGGATTCTCAACGCAGTGGCATTCCCTTCAGCCTCTCGTGTTAAAACATACAACGGCGAACCGGCGTTAGCTCTCTCTGAAGACGGCATCTACATCGTCATGAGTGTTGAGACTTCTATCCGGGGGAGCCCAGGCATAGAACCAAAATATCACAGATCAGGTATATACG
>CAZGZR010000150.1:0-3915 GCA_964529745.1 uncultured Candidatus Bathyarchaeia archaeon | reverse complement strand
TCAGACGTCAGATCTTCGTCCCAGAGCATCGTGGGTCACGGATGCATTGTCTGGTAGAGTCGTTTAAGATTTTAGAACTTGGCTCGAACTCAAGCCGCCTACTCTGGAGGCGTTTCCTGATGCGCATGTATCCAGCAAGAACGGCGCCGACGAAGAGGCATATCGAGATAGACAACGCTATCCCTATGTTTAGCTGGCTGATCATGGTTAGCATTATCACCAGCGCCATGACCGAGGCGTAGCCAGCCGTCTTCAGCCCCACAATGAGGTGCCCCGTGTCGGCCCTCTTGCAGACCTGGGTCGCCGCGCAGTAGCCCCCGAAGATGTAGATGAGGAAGCTGAGGTCCGCTAAGAGGCTCTTGGGGACTATGAGCGCGTCTTCCCCGATGAGGCTCAGCGCCTGCATCCATATCCATATTATCCCGTTGGCGAGCATTGCCCCAGCGAGGTAGTCTGTGTTATTGGGCTCCTTGGGGCCTCCTGCCTGAGGCTTCTCCACCTGCCCGGCCCCGGTTTCTTCCTCGATCTCGTCCTCTCTGGGCTCTGAGTCCATTCTCTATGGGTTATCCTACCGGTTCTTAGGTTTATTCGTTGACCTTAACTAGAGGTTTGATCTATTCTAAACCATGTCAATCGAAGGAGTTCCGACACCTGAGGAGCATCTTGGCTTCAACGTCGGCACGGACCGTAAGCTGGCTGACTGGCCGGAGATAGTAGAGTACTTCATTAAGGTGGGTAAGGCGTCGCCGAGGGTCAAGGTGAAGGAGCTTGGGATGACCACGATGGGCAACCCCTTCCTGCTGGCCACCATCTCGTCACCCGAGAACATGGAGAACCTGGAGGAGCTTAGGAGGATACAGCTGAGGCTGGGGAACCCCGTGGGGCTCGGCGATGAGGAGGCCGCCGAACTCATCGAGAAGGGCAAGACGGTGGCGATGATCAGCTGCAGCATCCACAGCACCGAGGTCGGGGGCAGTCAGATGAGCATGGAGCTGCTCCACAGGCTGGCGACGGAGGAAAGCCCGGAGATGGCGGAGGTGCTGGAGAACGTCGTGTTCCTCTTGGTGCCCAGCCTTAACCCGGATGGGAACAGGATCGTCTGCGACTGGTACAAGAAGTACCTGGGCACGGAGTACGAGGGCAGCGGGCCGCCGTATGTCTACCACGAGTACGCGGGCCACGACAACAACCGGGACTGGTACATGTTCACGCTTAAGGAGACGCAGCTCACCATAGAGCACGTCCACAACAGGTGGCATCCCCAGATAGTCTACGACATCCACCAGATGGGCAGCCGGGGGCCCAGGTTCTTCGTGCCGCCGTTCATAGACCCCTACGAGCCCAACATATACCCGGTGCTCATCAGCGGCGTCAACTTCATGGGCATAAGCATGGCCGACGCCCTGGCACGGGAGGAAAAAGGTGGGGTCGTCACCCACTGGATTTTCGACGCGTGGACCCCGGCGAGGGCGTACCAGCACCACCACGGCGGCATACGCATCCTCAGCGAGGCCGCGTCGGTGAAGATCGCGTCGCCCATAGAGATAGCGCCCGACGAGTTGGAGACGGAGAGAGGGTTCAACCCCAAGGCTTCGAGGTGGAACCACCCCATCCCGTGGAAGGGGGGCGCCTGGACCCTCAGGGACATCATAGACTACGAGCTCACCGCGTCATGGGCGTGCCTCCAGACGGCGGCGAAGCACAGGAAGCGCTGGCTCAGGGGCACCCTGGAGATGGGGCGGATGTCGCTGGAGCCGGCTTCCGGCCCCTACGCGTTCGTCATCCCGCTGGCCCAGCGTGACCCCGGGGCCGTCAAGGAGCTAATCTGGGTCCTCAGGATGGGCGACGTGGAGGTCCACGTGGCGGAGGAGCCCTTCACGGCGGACGGCGTCGAGTACCCGGCGGGCAGCAACGTGGTACGGTACGCTCAGGCATACGGCAACTTCGCCAAGACGCTTCTTGAGAGGCAGGTCTACCCCGACTTCAGGGAGAGCCCGGATGCGCCGCCCAAGGTTCCCTACGACGTGACGGCACACACGGTGAGCCTGCAGCTTGGAGTCGAGGTTAAGAGGGTGGACACGGCGTTCGAGGCGAAGCTAAAACCCGTTGACATGCCAGCCATGCCCAAGGGCGCGGTGCATAGACGCGGCAAGAAACACTACGCCTTCTCCGCGGTCCCCAACTACGCCTACAAGGCGGCGAACAGGTTCCTCGACGCCGGCCACGGCCTATACAGGTGTATGGATGCCCTGGAGGTGGACGACACAACGCTGAAGCCTGGGGCCTTCATAGTCGAGGGCGGCAGGGCTCTCATCCAAGAGCTTGCCAAGGAGCTGGGCCTGGACTTTTATGGCCTCGATGAGCTGCCGGAAGACTGCTACGAGCTGGTCAAGCCCACTGTGGGGGTCTACAGGGCGCACCTGCCAAACGCGGACGAAGGCTGGCTCAGGATGGTGCTTGAGGAGTACGGCTACACGTACCTGAACCTGTACCCCGAGGACGTACGCGCCGGGGGGCTCAGGGAGAAGGTGGACGTGCTAGTGTTCCCCGACATGACCCGGGACATAGTGATGGAGGGCATGAAGGGCCAGAGTTGGATGGACGCCGAGATGTACGAGCCGGTGTACCGCCGAGGTATCGAGGAGAGCGGCAACCGGGAGGTGCTCAGGTTCTTGGAGCAGGGAGGCACCGTGGTGACGCTGAACAGGGCGTGCGAGTACGCTGTCAAGGAGCTGTGGGCAGGCGCTGAACTTTCGACGGAGGGCCTAGACCAGAAGGAGCTATACTGCCCGGGGAGCCTACTCAGGGTCATGGTGGACGAAAACCACCCCGTGGGCTACGGTTTCAGCAGAGAGGAAGCCATAATGTACCTGAACAGCCCCGCTTTCAAGGTGAAGGATGGCTACGCCGTGGCGTGGTACCCCGAGGCGGACCCGCTTCTCAGCGGCTGGATACTGGGCGAGAAGCACCTCAGGGGCCTGGCAGCGGTGGCGGAGTGCCCCGCCGGCGAGGGCTCCATACTGTTGCTCGGGTGCATGCCCCACTTCAGGAACCAGAACAGGGCGACCTTCAAGCTGCTGTTCAACAGTATCCTCTATGGGGCAGCCTGAGCCCATTATTCTCCGTGGGGTGTGGGGTATTCGCCCTGCTCCACCTCGACGCGCTCCACCTCGAACACCACGGGTCTCTCCGAGTCCGGGCAGCTGTAGTATTTTATCTTGTCCATGTAGTCCCAGGGCTCGGTGACTTCCCGGGTCAGGGCGCTGGTGAGCGGCAGTATGGCGCTGAACGCCGCGAGGCAGACGCTGTCGGTCTCCTCCAGCACCAGCCTCCCGGGGTTGCCCACGACAGTCATCCTGTCCCCGATGCGGTACATCTTGCATGGGCCCGAGACGTGGGTGGGCTCCCCGTCCAGGCTTTCAGGCTCGTTGACCTCCACGACCGTGAAAATCACTTTGTACATGGTGTATGGATTCTTAGTTGTATTGTAAAAAGCATACGGCGTAATTGTAAATGTATATATTCCATAAAAACACACAGATTACTTGAAGATTTCTTCAAGAGATATTTCTCTGTGGAGGTCACATATCGGGGTAAACGAGCTCAAAGCGGTCAAGTATCACCTCCATGTCTGGGGTGAACCCGAAACCGAGGGCTTTACCGCGGCGCCTGTAATACTTCCTGTGTTCACGGATGTAACATTCGAGGGTCCTGTCGTCCTCGCCCTCCCAGTAGGCGTGCTCCTCGTCCACTTCGCTGAACCTGCATCGCCTGACGCTCACCGTCTTTATGACTGCTGCCGGGTTGTCGCTGCCATCTAGTATGATGTTGTACTGCCCAACCTCTGGCAGGGGCCAACCCTCGATCTCGCTCTCCCTCTCCGCTGGGAAACAGCCCTTTTTCTTCCTTCGAGCC
>CAZGZR010000149.1:0-3952 GCA_964529745.1 uncultured Candidatus Bathyarchaeia archaeon | reverse complement strand
TCTATTCGGCATACACACGGACGGCGGCTTCGCCGAGTACGTCACCGTGCCCCAGGGCCTCCTCCACAGACTGCCCCAGGGGATGAGCTACGAGGAGGCGGCCCTCGTTGAGCCCCTCAGCAACGCCGTCCACTTCGTAGACGACGTCACTCCATACAAGCCGGGGGACCTGGTCGTGGTTCAGGGCTGCGGCCCCATCGGCCTCTTCAGCGCCCAGCTCTTCAGGCTCGGCGGCGCCAGGGTCATCGTCTCGGGCCTTGGCGTGGACGGGGTAAGGCTCGGGATAGCGGAGAGGCTTGGCTTCGAGGCCGTGAACATAGACGAGGTGGACCTCTTGGAGCGCGTCATGGAGTTGACCGGCGGCAGGGGCGCCGACGTGGCCTTCGTGGCCGTGGGGGCTGCTCCCGCGGTCAAGCAGGCATTGGAGATCGTGAGGAAACGCGGCACAATAACGGTCGTAGGCATATTCGGGGCCGATGTTCCCGTGGACTTGACGAGGCTGGTCCGGAGGGAGCTCACGGCGTTGGGCGCCTACGACGCCAGGCCCGCCAACTTCCCCACCAGCATCTCCCATATCTCAGAGGGCAGGGTGAACGTACGGGACGTTCTCACCCACAGGTTCAGCCTCGACGACGCCGAGGAGGCGTTCAAGGTGGCCCTGGAAAGGACAGGCGGCAAGGTGGAGTTCAAGCCCTGAAGACGGAGAGCGTCGCCTCCGAGAACCGAGCCGACTTCCTGCGGCGGCTCCCGGGGCTCTTCGTCGGCCTATTCTTCTTCGCCCTGGGCGTGGTGATGACCCTTTACGCGGACCTGGGGATGGCGCCGTGGGGCGTGCTGCAGGTGGGCATGACACGGTACACCTCTCTGTCGTTTGGGCAGGTGAGCCAGGTGGTGGGACTGGCCGTGCTGGTGCTGGGCTGGCTGCTCGGGTTCCCCCCGGGCTTCGGGACCGTGATGAACATGTACTTCGTCGGCTTCTTCATGGACCGGATCATGGCCTGGGGCTTGGTGCCTACGCCGGGGAGCCTGCCGGGGCAGATGGCGCTTCTCGTCGGAGGCATACTTGTGCTGGGCGCGGCTTCGTACATGTACCTGAGCCCCAGGCTGGGCGCGGGCCCACGGGACGGGCTAATGATGGGCCTCGTCCAACGGCTGGGCAGACCCGTCTACCAGGTGAGGGCGGCAATAGAGGTCACAGTGCTGGTGCTAGGCTACCTCATGGGCGGGCCCGTGGGCGTCGGCACCCTGATAACGGCTTTCACGACGGGCTACGCCGTACAGCTCGCGTTCAGGCTGGGAGGCTACGACAAGGACGCCAGTCACATGGACCTATACGGCCTCGCCCGGTACCTGCGCGGCTCGGAGCCCTGAAGGGGAAAACATATTCCCTTACCGGGCTTAACTTGTTTGGATAACCATGCCGAAGATACCCGGCCTGAGATGGAGAATAAGGGTCGCCGAGGAGGAGGACATCCCTGTGATACTGGACCTCTGCCGCCAGCTCAGCGTCTACGAGAAGCTGGAGTTCAAGGGCACCCCAGAGCGCTACAGGAAGTACGGGTTCACCGAGGACAAGATATTCGATTGCCTCCTGGCCGAGAACACCGGCGACGTGGGGCCGCCCTACCTGGGCATAGCCCTCTACTACTACACATTCAGCACCTTCGAGTCTAAGCCCACGCTTTGGCTGGAGGACATCTTCGTCCCCGAGGCGTACAGGGGCAACGGTGTAGGCACGGGGCTCCTCAAGCGGCTCTGCGGCATAGCGGTGGAGAAGGACTGCGGCCGCTTCGAGTGGACGGTGCTCGACTGGAACGAGCCCTCTCGGCAGTTCTACTACAGCCTAGGCGCCACCAGCATGGACGGGTGGACCACGTTCAGGATGATGCCCGAGGCATTCAAGAAGCTGGCGGAGAGCTAGCCTCAAGGGCTCTGGCCGTAGGAGATTTCCCTAGCCGATGGACCCCATTTTCACAGACCCCTCCACGCGCCTCGGATGAGCATGGTTTAAAAGTAAAGGCTGGGCTAGCCCCATCGGTACGCATGCGGGAGGAGTCGCTTCTAGAGTGGGTGCGTAGAAACCGGAGAAACGATCTAAAGGTCAGGGAAGACCGGGTCTTGATTAGGCCGCGTCCCCGGAAACAGTCACGGCCTCACCAGTAACCGCGTCGTGGTCGGGGAGCAAGTCCTCCACGTTTCTCACGGCGTCGAACAGGAACCCTCCTAGGCCGCCGGCGGCGCCGATGAGGCCCGCGAGCACGAATATGAGGGCCATGCCGGAGCCGGGCCCCGTCCCCACGAGCCACCCGAAGACGGGGGCTAGGCTGCCCCCGGGCATCATGGCGGGCTCCATGACCCTGTCGGCGAGGGGCCCCGCCACGAAGAGGGCCACCGGCTGGGAGGCCTGGGCTATGAGGGCCCTGGTGGAGAACACCCTGCCCTGAAGCTCAGGCGGGACCTTGCTCTGCCAGATGGCCTGGCTGCATCCGTTGGTTATGGGGTTCACTAACAGGAAAAGGAACGCGGCAGCCACCCATACGGGGGCGCCCCGGCCCAGACCCATGGGCACGGTGCTCAACAGGGAGCTGGAAGCCAGGCCCAGAAGCAATCCATACACCTTCCTCTTGGGGCCTCCCCAGGCGCTCATCAGCAGACCGCCCACGACGCCGCCGACGCCGAACGCCGACTGCACCGTCCCCAGGATCAGGCTGTCGTTTCCAGTCCTGCTCAGTATCATTGGGGCGAGGAGGGCGAAGCTGATGCTCCCCGTAAAGTTAGCTATGAAGAATATGCTCTGGAGCCCGAGGAGGCTGGGCCGCGCCAAGATGTAACGGAACCCAAACAAGGAGTCCTCGAGGAGGCTCGGCATCTCTTTCGCCTCCGCGACGCCTGTGGGCTGGGGGATGTAGATGACCACCAGCGCAGCCACGGCGGCCACGAAGCTCAGGATGTCGAACGTCATGATGCCGCCCAGGCCAGTTATGGGGAGAAGGACCCCGGCAGCCACTGGGGCGAAGATGGCCGAGGCGCTGTTGGCGAGGCTCATCATGCCGTTGGCCCTGGCGTACTGCTCCTTGTCGAGCATCAGGGTGATGGCGGCCGAGAAAGCCGGGAACTGGAAGGCCTGGAAGGCCCCCGAGAACGCGGAGGTCACGTACAGGTGCCAGACCTCTAGCTTACCCGAGGCTAAAAGCGCCAGCACCGCCAGCGTAGACAATCCGGAGGCGACGTCGCTGAGCATGGTGACTAGCTTCCTGTTCCACCTGTCCACCAGGGCGCCAGCGAAGGGGCTCGCCAGTATATAGGGCAAAGTGAAAGAGAACCCCACCAACGCTAGGGCCGTGGCCTCACCCGTCTTCTCCCACGCCCAGATGGTGAGGGCGAACTGGGTCATCCCCGTGCCGAGGAACGACACGAGTTGACCGAGCCAGACGACGGTAAACCCGCGCATACCAGAAAACCGCCTAGACTCCATCGCCTTCACCATCATCCGTTCATCATTTTCCGTGCTTATAACGTGGACTCACCTAACCTGAATACCGTTTGTACTCACAACACGTGACCTAGTCGTAGTCCCCGGGGTCCACTCGGGTCTTCACGCGTTTCGCTATGCTGGACGCCATCTTAATGGCGAGCCTGCCGCTCATGGTGATGAGGTACCTGCCCCGCCGCCTCTCCTGGACTATGAGCCCCGCCTCCTGGAGAACGTCTAGGTGGCTGCTCAGGGTGCTCGGGCTGATCTCCTTGAGGGCGTCCTGCAGGTCGCTCGCGTACAGCCCGCCCCAGGTTAGCTCCTTCAGTATCTTTATCCTGTGCTCGTTGCCCAGGGCGCTCATTACTGCGGCCGTGCGCTGGATCTCGGCGTCGCTCATGACGGTGGGCCTCTCCCTCTCCGGCCGGTCCTCCCAGAAGAGGCTGCGCTCCAGCTCGCTGGTCACCCCCTCCATGACGT
>CAZGZR010000148.1:0-4021 GCA_964529745.1 uncultured Candidatus Bathyarchaeia archaeon | reverse complement strand
GTGGCTGGAGAGGAGGACCGTCACGCCTTGCTTGTCTGCGTAGTCCTTGATCATGTTTCGCACGTGGACGCTCTGGATTACGTCCAGCCCCGACGTTGGCTCGTCCAGTATGGCTAGCCTGGGCTTCATCATAAGGGCCCTGGCGAGGAGGAGCCGACGCTTCATCCCCTTGCTGTACTCGTTTGATCTGTCCCTGAGCCGCTCACCGAGCCCTGAGATTAGTCTTCCCTCCTCGACGAAGCTGGCCCGCTTCTCCCTGTCGTCCGCGTAGAAGCCCGCCATGAACTCTAGGAACTCGAGGCCGGTGAGGTGCTGGTAGAGCCCCGCCTCCTCTGGGAGGTAACTCAGTATCTCCCTCACCTTCTCGGGATGCCGGGCCACGTCGAAGCCGAACACCTCGGCCCTCCCTTTGGAGGCGCTGATGAGCGTGCTCAGCATTCTGAGCGTGGTTGTCTTGCCGGCGCCGTTGGGTCCTATGAGGCCGTAGATCTCGTTCTCGTTGACTGTGAAGCTGGCTCCCCTGAGGGCCTGGGTGTCGCCGAAGTTCTTCACCAAGTCCATGGCTTCGATGGCGTGCAAGGCTTCGCTGCTCCCTTTCTCAAGGCTATGACGTGGGCTTCCTTAAAAACCATTCAACACAGCCGACGATACAACTAAGACTTGGAAGGGGCTGAGGAGGTTGGCGCGGAGACGGAATGACCGTCAAGGGGTGGCCCACCTGCTCGATAATCCAGGTTAAAACAATCATGAAAGACGATCAGATACCATCAAAGAAGGAATCGAACAGGTTCATACCCCGCCTCGACGCGTCACCCTCCGCTTCCTAACAGGCTTCCTCTTGAGCCCAGTGCCACATACAGGGCAAACGTCGTCGGGCTGAGGCTCAGAGTACTCTCTCCTGCAGCCCGGGCAGTAAATCGTCCAAGTGAACCGTCTCCTGATGCCCGGCGTCGCCAAGCCCCTGTGACCAAGGCTGAGGGCGTCCGCCATGTTCTGAACGGAGTAGTCGTCAGAGACTATCACGGGGTCCAGCCCTTCGTCCCTCAGCTGTAAGCCGAGGGCTAGAACCTGTTTATCGGTCGCCGAAAGGGTGTGGGATTCGCCCATCCTCAGTGACTCGCCTTCAACAACGTCCTGAAACCTCTGCTTGGGCTCCAAGACTTTGAGTCTGCCAGTGGCCTCCATGCTTCTGAGCCGGGCGGTGATGAGCCCGTCTCTCAGCTCCTGGACTACGAGGGGCACGGTGTAAGCCGCCTCGTCCTGCGGGTCGAGCCCCTGTATGAACGCAGATGAGTCCAGCACGAGCGATTGCAACACGCGCTCACCTGGACTGGATGGTCAATATGCGTTTCTGTATGCGGCTGTAGAACGATCTGAACCTTATGAATCGGGCCACCTGTTCGCTCGCGTAGCACTCCACCGTGTTGAACGGCTTCAAGTGATGCATTGACCGGCCGTCGATTATCGCCAAGGCGTCCGCCCTCGGCTTGAGGAGCTCCAGTGTTATTATGGAGTCGGGGGGCACCACGATGCTCTTGAAGTAGCTGTAGGGGCATACAGCCGTGATGGAGAAGCCCTCGATGCCGGGCGCCAGGACGGCGCCTCCGGCCGACATGTTGTACGCGGTGGAGCCCGCGGGTGTGGAAACAAGGACCCCGTCCGCCTGCACGTCGATTATGTGCTCCCCATCCACCCTCAACCCGAGCAGAACCATCTTGGAGGGCAGAGGCGAGGCTATAAGCACCTCGTTCAGGGCGTCCGGGAAGCTCTCCTCTAGCTGGAGGCACCTGCTGCTCGCCTTCATGCTCTCCTCCAGATAGTAGTCGCCCTCCACAACCTTTTCGAGGGCCCACTCGGCCTCGGGGACCGTGACCTCGCTCAGGAAGCCCCGGCGGCCCATGTTGACACCCAGTATGGGGGTCTCGGGGGTCTTCATCTCCATCGCGGTCCTGAGGATGGTTCCATCGCCGCCCACCGTGACCATGAAGTCGCCCTCCATGTCGCTGAGGTTGGTGTTTTTATCCTCCAGCTCGAGGGCTAACGCCGTATCGGTCTCTACGATGACCTCAACGCCGAGCCCAACCAGATGATCTATGATGCGCCTAGTAAGCGACAGGGCGTTGGGTATGTCTGTGCGTGAGACGACGCCAGCCTTCATGACCGTCCCTCTTTGAGTAGACACAGCGCTTTTAAACCCTCCATCTCTTCACCTCGGCCTCCACCCGTGCTCCCCTAGGAGGGGCACGTAGACAACCTTCATTAGGCTGCGCTCGGAGACGCGGCCCGACTCGTCCTTCTCCAGCAGAAGCATATCCTGGCCGGTGAACCTATTGCCTCCAACGGGGCCCACGAGCTTTCCAGGTGTTTTTAGCTGCTCTATGAGTGGAGGCGGGATCTCTGGGCTGGCAGCTGTTATGCTTACAGCATCGTAGGGGGCTTCCTCCGGGTGGCCTATTGACCCGTCTCCATGCACCAGCTTCACGTCGCCGTAGCCAGCCCGCTCAAGATTCTCACGGGCAAACTCGCAGGTGACGGCGTTTATCTCCACCGCCACCACGAGGCCCGCCTCACCCACAAGCTCCCAGGCCAAGGCGGCGCCGTAACCCGAGCCCGCCCCCACCTCGCGGAGCCTCATCCCCACCCCAAGCCCCACTGGGGCGTAGCTCACGGGGGACATGTAGGGGGCGCTGATGGTCTGCCTGCCGTCCCCCGGTATGGGGAAAGGCTGGTCGTAGTAGCTGTACTCCCTGTACCGGGTATCCATGAACTCCTCCCGCGGCACCCGCAGCATGGCGTCGGCCATGGCCTGGGAACGGATATACCCTGCCCGGGTGTACCTTTTCACCATCTCTCTACGCTGCTCGGGGAACCCCGGCATACTGCCTCACTTCAGAGAAACGTCTCGCCGTATAAAAGAGTGATATTGAAGGTCAAGGGGTGACTATGGCCCCGGCCTTACGGAGCTCCTGTATCTGCTCGTCGGTGTATCCCAGCATCTCCTTGAGGACCGCGGCGGTGTGCTCCCCCAGAAGCGGTGCCGCCATCCTTATCGTGCCGGGCGTGGCGCTCATCTTCAACGGGAACCCCGGCATACGCACCTTCCCCGCGGTCTTGTGCTCCACCTCGACGATGGTGCCCCGCGCCTTGACTTGGGGGTCCTCGATGGCCTCGTCTATCTGAAGTATGGGAGCCACTGGTACACTTGCGGCCACGAGGGCATCAACAACCTCGTCCACCGTCTTTTCTCTTACCCAATTCTCAAGCACCGTTCGGCCAGTACCCAGATCATCGACGCCCATGGCCGCCATGAGTCTCTGGTGCATGTTGGGGTCCGCGGCCACGTATACGTAGCCGTCTTTGGCCTGGAAAACCCCGAAGGTCGAGGGTCCCATGATCCTGTCCAAGCTGCGCTCCCAAGGCAGCTTACCGCTGAGGGTATACCCCGTAATCTGGACCCCCGTCTGCGCAAGCATGCAGTCCAGCTGTGAGACATCGATGAGCTGGCCTTCCCCGGTCTTGTCCCTGTGCCTGAGGGCTCCGAGGATACCCACCACCGCCCACAGGCCTGGATCCAAGTCTCCGTGCCAGGCCGCTGGAACGATGGGCGGCCCCTCCGGGTCCACGTTGTCGCCCGTGAGCCGGTACCAGCTGCTGTAGGCGCCGGCTATGGGCGCGAAGCTGGGGCGGTCCCTGTACGGGCCGTCCAAGCCGAACCCGCTTAGGCTGGCGTAGATTATGTCTGGCTTGATCTTCTTCAGGTCTTCGTAGCCCAAGCCCAACTTGTCCATGGTGCCCCGCTTGAAGTTCTCCACGACCACGTCGCACTGCCTCACAAGCTCGTAGATAATCTCCTTAGCCCTCTGGTCCTTGAGGTTGAGGCTCACGCCCCTCTTGTTCCTGTCTAGGTAGTGGAACACGCTGCTGACGCCGCCGAAGTGGGGTGGGTAGAGCCGGGCGATCTCGCCCCACGGGGGCTCGATCTTTATGACATCGGCACCCATGTCGGCCATGATCATGGTGC
>CAZGZR010000147.1:0-4252 GCA_964529745.1 uncultured Candidatus Bathyarchaeia archaeon | reverse complement strand
CGACGTAGGCGTCCACCGGATAGTTGCCCTTGACCATGCTGAGGGTGTGTATGGTGTCGTCGGTGAGGCCCACCTCGGTGCCTATGCCGCTCATGAGGTCGGCCATGTCGAAGTCCATGAGGACGTAGATCATCTCGACGATCATCTTGTCGATCTCGTCGCGGGCGCTGATGATGTTGCCCGTCTTGCTGTACGCCGGCATCAGCGGCAGGAACATGACGGTGTTGAACGGGTTCCTGTAGACCTCTCCGAGGCCCTCCGTGAGGACCTCGTTCTTCTCGCGGTTGATGAGGAGACTGAGCTCGTTTATGGCGTTGAACGCCGAGTATCCCTTGGCGGGCGGGTCGTCTCCGGGGCACGGCAGTATGCAGAGGCCCATGATGGGGACGCCGCTGCCCACCGACTGTCGGAGGTGGCGGGCGAAGTCCATTACCATGCCGCTGCCGGTGCCTCCCCCCAGCCCGAATACTATGAGTATGATGGGGCTGCTTATGCTGCTCAAGGCGCTGTCCTTGAACATGTTGGTGAAGCTCTTGATTATCCCCAGCTGGTAGTAGTTCAGGTTGTAGATGGCCTTGGCCAGGCTCCTCCGCCTGCCCGCTCCTCCCGCCAGCGGCGGTATGGCCACCGTGCTCGGCAGCCACGGGTTGTACTCCCTGAGCCTTATCCCGTCGTTCATTAGGTGCTCCTTGAACTTGTTCTGGACGAAGTCGAACATGGCCTCCGCGGACGGGAACTTGACGCTCTTGGCGATGAGGTTGACCCTCTCCTGGGGTATGCCCTTCCTCCTCATCTGCTCAAGTATCCTGTTGTACGTGTCGTCGAGGCTCTTTATGTCCGGGTCCGCGATGTCCATGGCGAGGAGGCTGAGCCGCGTGGCTCCGCTGTCCAGCAGCTCCATGGTCTTGTCCGTCTTCAGGAATTGTTCCACCACGTTCGTGCCGGCTCCTCCAAGCCCCACCAAGTGTATTATGCTCGAGTATCCTAGTTCTGACATCTAGCTTCTCTCCGCCTCCTTAAGTCTCTCATTTATCTCGTTCAGTCTCTGGGCTAGGTTCCTGTCTATCCTGCTTGCCCGCATCCCCAGTGCCTCCATCTCCCTTATCTGGTCCTCGACTATCATGGTGACGAAGCCCAGCCTGCTCCTGGTTCTGATGAACAGCACCGCGGTTAATATGAACAATGCCGCGAACCCTCCAACCGCGGGCAGGAAATACTGCTCCATCCAGCTCGGCCCGGTGCTCACGGGCGGCGCCTCGACCTCCAGGGTGTCAAGCAGCATTATGGCCGAGTCCACGAGGCCCAGTTGGGCCTCGTCCTTCGCCAGCTCCACGAGGTTCTCGTAGAGCTCCACGTAGGCTGGGTCCACGTTGCTGGTCCTGTAGCCTGCGAGCTCGTCCTGTTTCTGGCTGAGCAGTATGTTGTAGTCGTCTATCCTGGAGTCGATGACGTTCACGGTTATGCTGTCCAGCTCGGTCTCGTCGGGGCCTATGAGCCTCAGGACCTTGAGGTCCACGGGTCTGTGGATGGTGACTCCCCCGCCGCTGGAGGGCGTCGTTATGTCGCTCTTGATTAGACAGAACACCGAGGCGTAGTACACTCCCTGGTTCTGGCTGAACATTATGGTCCTCCCGGCGGGGTTGTAGTCCTCCGTGAGGTCCATGTCCTGGCTGTGTATGTCCCAGAAGACGTCCTCGGTGGTGGGCTTGTTCAGGTTGGTTGACAGGCTCAGCGTGAGTATGGCGAACGGTATGTTCTGCCTCACGTTGAGCTTGAAGGTGAGGTTGTACTCCTCCCCGGCGAACACGGGCGCGTTCTGGATTAGCACGTCGTCCACGACGTCGTGGCTCAGCACGAGCCTGCCGGTCGTGAGGTCCTTGATCTGGTATTCCTCTATCCAGTGGGTGTCGTCGGCTCCCTCCACCGCGAATGCTGGGGTGAGGAGGAGAGCAACCATTAACACTGTGATTCTCTTCACTGCGCTAGCCCCTGATACTATCTCTGCTTTACCCTAGCAATTTAAATTGTGCTGTATGGTGGTCTGGATACTAACACTCTATCTTAGGCGCCCGTACTAGATTTCACTTATTTTAGTGTTAATATGAGGGTCAGCGGCCGTCTAGTCAGCATTTTCACCGTTCCCCGGTGATTTTCACGGGGTTCGGGGCTCCACAGAGGTCTCGGCGGGCTCAGTCTCGTGGGGTTCATGGACTCTTACCCTCGTCCCGCCTCCCCTCGGTTGCTAAGTGTTACCTTGCGCGTAGCACCATGCCTTCCAATGCGCCTGTGTGCTCATTATCCTCCACGGCCAGCGCGCCGTTGACTATGACCTTGCTTATGCCCCTGGGGTAGACCCGAGGTTTCGTCCAGGTGGCGTTGTTCCTGATCTCTTTCGGGTCCCAGATCATTATGTCCGCTTGCTGCCCCGGCCTGATGAGGCCCCTGTCCATGACCCTCATCCTCTGGGCTGGTAGCCCGGTGCATTTCCGCACGGCGTCTTCGAGGCTCAGGGCGCGGTCCTCCCTTACCCATTTCTCGAAGAAGTAGGGGTACTGGCCGTAGGCCCTGGTGACTAGCTCCCCGACGGGCTTCTCCGAGAGGGGGCCCCGCGGCGAGTCGCTGCCCGAGTCGATGGCGACGGAGCAGTTGGGGTGCAGCAGAGAGAAGTCCGTGTCCCATCTGCTGGTGATCCCCACGGCGCCCCACGCCCTCTCGTAGTCCTCGCCCTCCTTCACCAGGAGGTCTATGAGGGCGTCGAACGGGTCCTTCCCCATCCGCTGCCCTATCTGCTTGAGGTTCATGCCGTCGTACTCCGGGCTTCTCTCTAGGTGGGCGACGAGGAAACGGTCCCAGGTGTCCAGGAGCCCCCGTTTCCCGGCCAGTATGGGGCCGTACTGGCGGTTGGGGAGGTCGTTTCTCAGGTACTCAACGACCCCGGGGTCCTTCAGCATCTCGTAGGTGAACTCGGCGCCCTTCTTCGTGTACTTGGAGCCTATGATTATGGGCTCTATGAGTGCGCAGCCGCACCAGCCCACGCCGTCGTCGTCCATGGTCCAGGGGACTTGGTTGAAGCCGACGTCCAGCCCCCGCTCCCTGGCCTCTTCGAAGAGGTCCACTATGTGTTTGGTCTTTCCGTCCGAGGGGTACCTGGCGCCCCAGTGGACGCCCTCCACGATCACGCCTGACCGTTCTCCTATCTCCACGGCCTCCCTGGCCGCCTCCACCACCTTGACGTCCCTGCTCCTGATGTGGGTCGCGTATATGCCGCCGTACTGGGCCACGACGCGGCAGAGCTCGACGAGGCCGTCGGTGTCCGTCAAGGTCTGGGGGTCGTACTCTAGGCCCGAGGAGAGGCCGTAGGAGCCCTCCTCCATGGCCTGCCGTAGCATGGCCTTCATCGCCTCGACCTCCTCCTCGTTTGGTGGCCTGTCGTAGGCGTCCATGCCCATGGCTGAGACGAGGAGGTTGCTGAGCCCGGTGAAGGTCGCGGCGTTTATGGCGACGCCGCGGCTTTCCATAACCGAGAGGTACTCGGCCGTGGACAGCCACTCCATGGTGATGTCTCTCGCCTCCTCCATATGTTTCTTCGATTCCTCGTTCAGGGGGGCGGCGGAGTTGCCGCAGTTGCCGTTGAAGACGGTTGTGACGCCCTGGCGGATGAAGCTGTCCGCCTCGGGGTTCACCAGCAGCGAGAAGTCGCTGTGGCTGTGGACGTCTATGATGCCGGGCGAAACGACGAGGCCGCCGGCGTCTATGACCTCGTCGTAGTCTCCTGGGTCCAGCCTCCCGACCCGAGTTATCTTTGCCCCGCTGATGGCCACGTCCCCCATGAACCAGGGGCTGCCGGTGCCGTCCACCACCCTGCCGTTCCTTATCAGCACTTGAGTCAAACCTGCTCCCAAAGGGGAAGTGTCCGCATGGCTATTTAAGAGGGGGCGGCGGGTTCATCTTTTATACTGCCATCCGAGGTTTGGTTTGATGAGTTGGGCCCTGGTTTTTAACATCTTCATCAACGTCAGCCTACTCGTCATTCTGTGCATAGGGTTCACGTTCACGTACATGATGGAGAAGTTCCCCAACTTCGCTCACACCAGCTACGCCAGCATAGGCACGGTGGTGGCGTTCTACCTGGTCAGGTTCCACGGGCTCAACCCCTACCTGACTTGGCCCGTCGCTGTGCTCGTCTGCGGCGTCTTGGCAGTGTTACTCTACGTCGGCATCGTCCGCCCCATAAAGGCGCAGGGCATGAGGG
>CAZGZR010000146.1:0-4335 GCA_964529745.1 uncultured Candidatus Bathyarchaeia archaeon | reverse complement strand
CTCACGGTGAAAGGCACCCTGCCTCCCTCCAAGGTCTTGCCGAGAATCTCCTCGTCGCAGACGGCGACAACTGTGTCCCTGCCGCGGCGGACAGACTTCACGTAGACCCTGGTCAAAGCTAGCTCTTCCCGATGCTGCTCCTGGCGCCGCATGCCTCGCACTGGAGGAAGCTTAGCCTCCGCTCCCGGACGATGTGGGTGTCCGGCCTGCCGCAGACGGGGCATATCACGTACTTGTTGGTGTATATCTCGATGAGGTTCCTTATGCTGTCGCTGGTGAACCTACCCTGGAACATGGCCCTGGTCCCGTCGAAGTCGCCCCTCGTGGCCGTCTCGTTGAGGAGAAACTTCATGAGGTGCTTCGGGTCCCTCCGGAGCTCGTCCGCGATCTCTTTGAAGTTCATTATGTATGTGCGTCTCCCCTGCTGACGCACATAGGCCCTGGGTATCTGGAAGCGTTCAGTGGTCTCCAGCTGTTCGGGCAGCTCCTCGTATGCTCTGTCCAGCATCTTGCGGTAGTCTTTCTCCATCTCTTTCACCTTGACTGGGGACACGTATCATATAGACTCATCGCCCCGGCTGGGTAGGATACGCGAGGCTTCATTAAAACGTTGGGGCTACCGCTTTATAGCCCCGTAGTATATTACGGCGGCTCCGACGAGGCCCACCAGCACGCCCACCGTGAGCAGCACGTCGCCCAAGTCCTTGAGTATGGGCACCCTGGCGCCTACCTGGAGGTCCACGTCCACGCCCGGGGATGCGTCCTCGTTCATCACCACCACCCAGTAACGTCCCGGCTCGATGCCCCACGTCAACGTCTCCTGGCTTGAGCCCGTCGCGAGTGCGGTCCAGAAGCTGTGGATGGTTGGCGGCCCCGCGGGGGCGTCCCCGCTGTGGTGGCTGTACGTGTAGTCCGGGAAGTCGCCGCCCCAGGGGTCGTACTCCCAGTCCGTCTCTATTAGCCTGTCATAGGAGACGTCGGAGAGGTAGCTGTACGCGCTGCCGTAGTCGGCTATTCCTAGGAAAACGTTCCTGCCAGGCTCTCTGCTTGTGGCGGCGATCTTCACCGTTAGTAGGTCCTTGAACCATTCCCTGAAGGGCCCGGCGTCGGCATCGATCTCTATGTCTACGTCCTCGAAGACTAGGGCGTAGCTGTCCGTGTTGAGGCTCTCCACGCCGCTCATGATGTAGCCCTCGGCGTCAACGATATTGCTCTGAACCATCCTCAGGGAACCTCCTCCGATGATCAAGCCGAGGGAAGTGAACACGAGCAACGCCCCGACGACCAGAGCCACAACCCTCGCCACGCCCCACCCCGTATCCCTGGGCTTCGTGTACCTTATGGTCCGGGTCATGTCCTCGCCGCAGCTCTTACAGAACTCGTCGTCGCTGTTCTCCGCTCCACACTTGGGACAGTACCTCAACTTCTTCACCTGTAACTTGGTTCACTCGGCGGCTTTTTAAGCATGGCTGACGGGCGCCAACGATAAAACCCGGTGAGCCATGTTCTACGTGATCGAAGTGTCAGACAGATTCCTGCCTGAGGGCAGAAGCCTGGAGAGATCTGAGGAGCTACTCAGGGAGGCCATAGACATCCACGTCCACGCTGGGCCCCACATATTCAGCAGCCCTCGGAGGGTGGACCCCTTCCAGGCTGCTGTGCAGGCCCGGGACGCCGGGATGAAGGCTATAGTATACATGGACGTATTCGAGATGAGCAACGGCAGGGCTTGGCTCGTGAACCGCGCCGTCCCCGACTTTAAGACCTACGGTGGCATCATTCTGAACACCGTCAACGGCGGCATGAACCCCCGTGCAGTGAAGACCGCTCTCAGCTACGGCGACGGCGCCAAGTACGTCAGCTTCGGCGCCCACAGCACCCTATACCAGGCGAGCCGGGAAGGCAGGCTGGTGGACGGCGCCTTTACGCCCCTCAGCGAGATATACCCCGGGTTCAGGCGGGAGCTGGAGACTTGCATAAGCATCCCTGAGGGTCCACCTAGCCCGGAGCTTGACGAGATACTCGGACTTATAGCATCACATCCAGACGTCTATATGATAACCGGCCACGTCAGCGTACCCGAGGCTGTGCGTCTCGTAGACTACGCCAGGGATTACGGCATTGAACACGTCGTGGTGTCAAGCGCGGTGGTGAAGGAGGCAGACATCAAAGAGTTGAGGTACATGGCTGACAGGGGCGCCTTCATAGAGTATACGCTGGCGGCTTACACCCACACCACCAGCATACCCAAGACCCACTACTACGTGGAACGAGAGTACGCGTCCATCGACGAGGGCATGAGCGGCGAGGTAGGCGGCGGAGTGAAGGCGGCGGCAGAGCAGATGGAAAAAATCGGGACGAAGCACTGCGTAATCTGCACAGACTTCGGCGTCTACACGCTGCCGACGCCCGTGGAGGGGCTCAGGGAGTTCATAGCATGCCTAATGGACATGGGGATGTCCGACGAAGACATATCCACCATGGTCAGGAGCAACCCCGAGAGGCTCCTAGGGCTCACATAGCCGCCTTCAAGCAGTTACCGCTCCCAGACTGTCGAAGTGAAGATAAATACAACCTTCTACCATAGTTTCACGTCATGTCAGGTGACAGCTTCTTATGCGAGGTCATGGACTGGCGGCTCTTCGCCGAGCTCAGCGAGAAGGTCGCGGAGAAGATCGTGGCGTCGGGCTGGCAGCCAGACTTCATGGTCGGGCTGGCCCGGGGCGGCTGGGTCCTCAGCAGGGTCCTATGCGACTACCTGGGCGTCAAGGACATCGTTAGCCTCAAGGTGGAGCACTGGGGGGTGACGGCGACGCCCGACGGCAAGGCCAGGATAAAGTATCCTTTCGACGTGGACCTGACGGGCCGCCGGGTGCTAGTGGTGGACGACATAACGGACACCGGGGAGAGCATGATGGTGGCCGTGGACTACGTCAAGGGAAAGAACCCCCTCGAAGTCAGGACCGCCGCGCTGAGGCACATCAAAGGCAGCAAGTTCACGCCAGACTACTACGGCGACTTGATAACGTGGCGGTGGGTCATCTTCCCGTGGAACTACGTGGAGGACATGGTGAACCTGGTCCCCAAGGCATGCGAGGACGGCTCGACGCCCGAGGAGATCAAGAAGGCCATGCGGGAGAAGTTCAGCATCGACGTCCCCGAGGAACACATCGAGAAGGCCCTCGCCGAGATCAAGCGCAGGGAAAGCATGAAGTAGCATGGGCTCTACCGCTTCCTTCATCGAGGAGAGGCGGAGGAAGCTACATAGGCTCATGGAGGGAGCCCTCCTCTATGTCGGTGTAAGGGAGTACGACGTAGGCGTCACCAGGAGGAAAGGAGTGGACGTCTACGACCCGGAGAAGGCGCTGTTCACTGTGAAGGCAGACACCACCATCGAGATCAACGACGAGATGCTGGAGTTCATCAAAAATAACTTCAGGAACCGGGGCTACGAGGTGAAAAGCGTCCACAGGAAAGGGCTCCGCCTAGTACTCATGATCTAGCTTCACGGCAACTACAGCCAGACGAGAAAAATCCTAATGCATGAAACGATGTTAGATAAAACCATGTCTGAGGAACAAGGACTAGATCTGGCCAGCCTCGACGTCGAGGATCTGCTAGCCCTATTCATCGGGATGCTCTCCAGCAAAGCGCTGGAGCACATGGGCCTCCCAATAAAGGAGGGAGAGGAACCGGAGAAGGATCTTAGGAGGGCGAGCGTCGCCATCAACAGCATGAACTGCCTAGTAGATCAGTTGGAGCCTCTGGTTTCCGAGGAGGCTGTCAAGCAGTACCGTTCACTGGTTGGAGACCTCCAGCTCAACTACGTGAGGGTCAGCTAAGAGCCAACATGTGTGCGGTTTACTCGCAACAGTTTAACGTGTCTAGTGGGCATACTACGCCGTGCACAACTTGATTGAGAGTAAACGCGTCGCCCTAGAATGGGTTGACGAGCATGAGGATACTCTGGTGGACGTTCATCAGAAGATCTGGAAACTGGCCGAGGTGGGCCTGCAGGAAAACAAGACCGCGAGGCTACTAACGGACATCCTAGAGAAGGAGGGATTCAAGTTGGAGCGGGGCGTCGCCGGGATGCCCAGCGCATTTGTAGCCACCTACGGCAGCGGAAACCCCACCATTGGCATCATGGGCGAGCTTGACGCCCTCCCCGGTATAAGCAACAAGGCGGTGCCGTACAAGGAGCCGCTTGTGGAGGGCGGAGCCGGCCACGGCTGCGGCCACAACGGCTACGCCACCACGGCGCTCGGCGGCGCCCTCGCTGTCAAGGCCGCGATGGACGAGGGTCTCGTGAAGGGCACCATCAAGGTTTTCGGG
>CAZGZR010000145.1:0-4469 GCA_964529745.1 uncultured Candidatus Bathyarchaeia archaeon | reverse complement strand
AACATGGGGTATGTCGAGACACTGGCCCAGGAGAGCCTCATAATGAAGCGCCGCATCTACTGGAAGCAGGACGACCCGTCGGAGCTCATACAGCCAGTGACCAATGATGCCACCTTCCAGGCGATGCAGAAGTTCATCGAGGAGCGCGTATACGTCGACGACAAGATCATCGACTACATCAGCCAGATAATCAGGGAGACCAGGAGGCATCCCGTCGTGGAGGTGGGGGCGAGCCCGAGGGGCGGGCTCTCGCTCCTCAAGGTGGCGCGGGCCCACGCCGCCATCTCGGGCCGCGGCTTCGTGACCCCGGACGACGTCAAGATGTTCGCCCACGACGCCATAGGGCACAGGGTGATAATGAAGATGGAGTACGTGCTCGAGGGCAGCTTCAGCGTCGACGCTGTCCTCAACGAGATACTCGAGCAGACAGAGGTACCGAAAGAGTTCATAGGTAAGAGATGACAGCCAGGACACTGACCCAGGACACCCTAGAGCTGGTGGTTACCGCAGTCACCTTCCTAGTGCTGGGCATGTTCCTGGGAAACATGATACTCATAACCCTGGGCCTCGCCCCCGTCATATTCCTCACGACGGGAGTACTAATAGGGCAGCCCAGTGTGACGTCGGTGGAGCGCGTCGGCAAGGACGTCAAGGTGAACGTGGACGACAAGGTGAGGGACAGACTGACAGTCACCATGGAGGGTGGGCCGGGCCTCGTCACGATCTCCGACGTACTCCCCGGCAGCTTCGCCTTAGACGAGGGAACCAACTTCAAGGCCCTCTGGAAGGGCTTGGCGCCGAAGACCGTCGAGTTCGAGTACATGGCCATCTGCGCCAAGAGGGGGTACTTCGACCTCCGCGAGGTATCCTACGAGGTGCGCCACCCCCTGATGATAAGCAGCAACGTGCTGGGCAGCCTCAACGCCAAGAGGGCGGTGGTGGTGCAGCCGCAGCCCCTCTTCGTCAGGAAGATCAAGAACCACAAGAGCATAAGCAGGATACCCATGCCCATGGACGCCAGGTTCAGGTTCGGCATCCCCACCACCGACTTCAGGGAGATAAGAGACTACTCGGCCGGGGATCACTACCGCAACATCAACTGGAAGGCCTCGGCCAAGCTCCTCAGCGTCAGGCCCGGCAGCTTCCTCGTCAACGAGTACGAGAAAGAAGGCAAGAAGCAGGTCTGGATATTCCTCGACAGCGCCGCCCACATGGCGCTGGGGACCGCCGTCAACAACACGCTAGAGTACGCGATTAGGGCGGTGATGGGGTTCACCAACTTCTACATAGACAGGGATTGCCGTGTCGGGTTCTGCGTATACGACCACGACGCCTACCAGTGGGAGGGCACCTTCGTCAGGAAGGAGGAGCCCGAGATAGACGAGAGCCTGATGGAGGGCCTGGACCAGATAGAGGACATCAGCGAGGAGGAGAAGGCCAGTGAGCCCACCGTCAGGCAGAAGGCCAGGAGCAGGGTGCTGTTCCCGGACGTGGGGAAGCGCCAGCAGTACCAGATCACCAGGGAGCTCCTCCACGTTGACATCAGGTACAGCAGCGAGAGCCTCAAGGAGGCGGTGCACAGCTGCCGACGCTACATCGTGGGCACCCAGCCACTCTTCGTCATAGTCACCATGGTTGAGCCCGCCAAGATCAGGGGCATCACGGAGGGCGTCAGGGAGCTCCACAGGTACGTGGGCCGCGCCAGCACCAAGCCCGCCATAATCATATTCAACGTCCAGGGCTACAGCATCGCCGCCCAGACAGAGGAGGAGAAGATAGCCGCCGGGTTCCTCACCTACCACAACCAGCCCTACTACGACGCCCTCAGGGGCATGGGCTGCATAGTCGTCAACTGGGATCCCGTGGGGGAGAGCTTCGCGCAGGCGCTGCAGCGCCAGAGGGTGGGGAGATGAGGGAGAACGTAATCAGGTCTGTGGAGCTGGGGGTGGCCCTGGCGGCGTGCTACATGGCCGCGGTCACCATGGTCCAGACCGCCCTATACGAGCGGATAATCAAGATGATCAGGGACGGCTTCATGGGGCCCCTCCTGGAGCCTTACATGGCGTACTTCGACATCGCGGTCACGGTGCTTGCGCTGGCTCTCTGCTTCACCCTGTGGAGGAGGGGCGGCATAGACTCGTTCAGCAAGCTGTTCAGCCTCAACATGCTCATGTTCTTCCCTGCCGTACTTGACTTCAGCACGTTCAACTGGGTGGGCCTCATACTGGACCTGACGCCCAGCCAAAGGGTCACGGGCCTCTGGGTCTTCGGCGTCGGCCTGTTGCTCCAGGTGACGTACCTTATGCTCAGGTACACGTACAGGTTCAGGATGGACCGCGAGGAGCTGCTCGGCAGGGGCGCCTTGGAGGAGGACATAAACCAGGTCAGCAGGGGCCAGATGGGGTATCTCACCCTCATCGTGTCCGTCACCGCGTTGACGACGACCGCCATATACGTAGCGGTGCCGAGCCTCGGCGGGTACCTGCGGCAGCCCTTGAACACGTTGCCTTACTTCATCCGATCCAAGGCCCACATCCTGGTCGGGGTTATAGTAATACTCTGGATAGCCGCGAGCCTCATACTGTATCTACGAGATTCCAGGTAGCCGAGTCACGGTTTTCTAGTTCCGGGGGTGCCTCTCCTGGGAACGGATAAGCGCATCAAACCGATGGATGGGATGTTTTTATTTAGAGGATTGCGCCCGGCTCGTAGGCGGCTTCCCTGCCGTACTTCTCGAGGAGCGGCGCCGCCTTCTCCCTCACCTCCGTGATCTGCCTGTAGGCGTTCCCTAGGAAGTGGCTTTTGTCCCTCATGGCGCCGCGGAGCTCCTCGGGGGTCACGCCGGCGGCCTTGAACGCGGGCTCCTCCGCCAGCAGCTCCATGAGCCTGTTATCAGTGGCCCCCCTCTCCCTCATCCTGAGCGCCTCGGCCACGGCGTGTCTCTTTATGGCGGCGTGGGCCTCCTCCCTACCCATGCCGTGCTTCACCGCCAGCGCCAGTATCTCGGTGGTGGCCAGGAACGGCAGGTACCTGTCCAGCTCCCTGCCGATGACGGCCGGGTAGGCGCCCATCTGGTTGAGCACGGTGAGGGTGGTCTCGACGAGGCCGTCGGCGGCGTAGAAGGCGTCGGGTATGATCACCCGTCTGAGGGCTGAGCACGAGACGTCGCCTTCCTCCCACTGGTCGCCGGCGAGCCGGGACGCGCCGTCGGCGTACATCTTCTGGAGCTCGCTCAAGGCGCAGATGCGCTCGGTGCTCCTAGTGTTCATCTTGTGGGGCATGACGCTGCTTCCCACCTGGCCCTCGGCGAAGCCCTCGGTGACTAGCTCGTGGCCCGCCATGAGCCTCACCGACTTGGCGAAGTTCTCGCAAGCCGAGGACAGGGCCGCTAGGTGGGCTGCCACCTTGTAGTCTAGGCTCCGGGGGTAGACCTGGCCCGTGGAGTCCATGAGTTCCCTGAAGCCCAGCTCATCTGCAACCATACGCTCCAGCCTGAGCGCCTTCTCCGGCGAGCCAAGGAGCTCGGCCATGTCGAACTGGGTGCCCACGGCTCCCTTGACGCCGCGGAGAGGGTAGCCTTCTATGAATGCCTCGAACTCCTTCAGGTGTATGAGCAGCTCCTCGGCCCACATGCTGAACCGTCTGCCCAGCAGGGTTGCCTGGGCTGGCTGGCGGTGGGTCCTGGCGGTGAGCTCGATGGCGGCGTACTCCTCGGCCTTGTCCAGCATGTGTCGGAGGACCGAGACGTACTTGCCGTGGATGAGCGTCATGGCGTCCCTGATCTGGAGTTGTTCCACGTTGTCTGTGAGGTCCCTGCTCGTCATGCCCAGGTGTATGTATTCTAGGCCGCCCGTCGCCTCGTTGTAGGCCTCTATCTTGGCCTTGACGTCGTGTTTGGTTCGCATCTCGATCTCGTTGATGCGGTCGAGGTCTATTTCTTCCTTGGCGGCCTCGTAGCTCGCTATGGCGGCGTCGGGGATGTCCATGCCCAGCCTCCTCTGGGCCTTGAGCACGGTGAGCCAGAACTCACGTTCCATGAGGGTCTTGCCCTCCTCGCTGAATATCCTGTTCATCTTGGGGGTCGCGTAACGTTGGCTGAGGACGTTTGGGTTCAACTGGTCCGCCTCTTGATATTGGAGAGGCTTTGGGGATATAATAGGAGTGGTTTCCGTCTGGGTGCTCGTGGCCTTGGGGAGACTTGTTCCTTGTTACTTGGTTTTACGATAAATTTTTGGGCCATGGCTGATTATGTGTGATAAGCGTTTTTTTGGGGGTCGCTTGTTACAGGTAGCTTGTAATCTGTGAAAAAAATTTGGTCCGTCTCTTACTGGTTACATGGATTAACGTTTTGGGGCGTGTTTTTGTGTTCGGTGGATTACACTTTTGTGTATGATTTGATCTGAAAGAGGCGTTTCTGGGGCTCCTTTCGATGAACGGGGTTTCGGTTTGCCTTTTCTCGTTTTGGGGGG
>CAZGZR010000144.1:0-4512 GCA_964529745.1 uncultured Candidatus Bathyarchaeia archaeon | reverse complement strand
TCTGTCTATCGTCAGCTCAGCGATGTCTGCCGTCAGGTTACTTATCCTCATGATGTTCTCCCTGATGGTCACTATGTGGGTGAGCGTTGAAACGTCGTTGGCGTCCTCGTGGATGGGCAGCGGCGTGATCTCCGAGTAAAGATCCCTGATTTCATCCTGTGCATCGATGATGACGTTGGTCGGCTCAACGTCCATGCGTAGGAAGCAATGAACGGCACGGTCATAGGACTCGAAGGCGATGCCTCCGGCCTCCGAGAGAACTTCCTTCATCTCGTCGGGTATGATCTTCTCGGCCCTATATAGGGCCAGCATACTGCTCGCGATGTTGGTGACATGGTCGGCTACCCTCTCTATGCGGTGGACGAGCGTTTGGTAGTCAAGGCAGTCAAGGGGGTTCAGGTCAAGCTGGTTGGATAGAATCGGGTTTACCACCGCGCTGCGCAGGGTCCTCATGATCAGGTACATCATCTGGTCAACGTCCTCCTCGAGGGAGACCACCGACAGGACCAGGGAGTCGTCCCGGTCCCTGATGGCCTGTATGGTGTCCCTGAACATGGAGTATGTCATCATGTGCATCCTCTCAACGCAGGAGGGGACGGAGACCTTCGTCTCGTCCACGAGGGTCTCCAGGTCTATGCGGTTCGACTCCGACTCTATGACCATCATGTAGAGCCTTCTTATGATATCGCGGATGGCCTTCTGCTGGCTCGCCGTGAATATGTTCTCGGACTTGAGGGTGATGAGGGTGTATCCGTCTAGGTATGTGCCGATCAGCTTCCTCACGATGGACTCGTTGTCCTCGTCTGCGTTTATCTCTAGGTGGATCTGTTTGACCTTGTCATCGGCTTTGGCGGCGGGCAGGACGACCAGTGACCCGTCTTGCTGGACCCTCACGACGACGGTGTCCCCCTGGTCGAGCTCGTTGTGCCTCATCCACTCCTTTGGTAGGGTGATCGCCCGCGAGGACTGTCCCAGGGCCATGATCTTCCTGTGTTCCATGTTTACTTAATGAAAACTTTAAACATTATATGTTTTATTATGGTTATTGTATTAACCCATCATAAACTAGGGTATATATATACATATGATATATGTATTAATAATAATAGTATAATGTATATATCTTTCACTTCTTTTTAATACGCTTGAGTAAGAATGAAGCCTAAGTGGTACGAGTTCGGGGAGAAAAGCATCACAAAAGACGACGAGGTCAAGAAAAACTATACAGGTAGACTCAACGGCGAATACGGCCACCTCATGCTGTCAAACAAGAAGCTCCTGTTCGTTAAGGAAGAGGGCTTACTGAAGAAGAATTATGCGGTGACGCTCAACCTGCCCTATGAGAGCGTCAAGGAGGTAAAGCAGGAGGACCGGTTCGACCTCAAGATCAATGAAGAGGCCGGGGGCTCCTACGAGTTCATCACCGACGACATACCGGTCTCCATCGTAGAGGAGAGCGTACGCGAGCTAATGAAGCATAACTAAACCCGTAAAAACCCTTTTTTTTTCATGCAAACCTTTTAATCCAGCGGCCCAGCCGGAGGTTGCCACGAGGTTTTAGACTAGCCGCCCCCGTTTGGTGCCGTAACAGATGGTTAAACTATAAAAATCATACGTCGAATGAATACCCATGTTTAAAAATATATTAGCGGCAGTAGACGGATCAAAACTAAGCTTGGCTGCCCTTGAGCTGGCAGCGCAGATGGCATCCGAGAAGAAGGGAGAACTAAAAATCGTAAGCGCGATAGAGCCTCTCCCACCAATAGCTGTCTCCTCTAGCTACACAGGAGATGGTGGGATAAACCCCATCTATCTCGAACATTATAGCGATGATCAAAGAAAAGGTTACGAGTCCATACATTCAGAGTGTATAAGTCATCTTAGAGAAAAATATAAAGACTTGAAGATTTCGTCGGTGATCAAAGAGGGAAAAGCAGCTAATGTTATACAGGAGGAGTCGGAGGGATACGACCTCATCGTTATGGGCCATAGGGGTCAAGGAGGAATACTCGACTGGATGCTTGGTAGCGTCGCAAAGACTGTAGTCGATAGATGTACCGTGCCTGTGCTGATCTACAAGGATGAGTGCCACATGAAAAAGTAGGTTCAAACCCTCCTGTACATTAGGATTGCTTACCTGCCATAACGTTTTGTTCTAAAGTTAATCTTACCCTGACTACTATGTCTTAAAGCTGAAAAAAAGAGGTGATGAAAAAAAAGGATGCGAAATCTGATACTATGGTTTGTACGCGCCAGGTAGCGGTATCGTCTCTGGTACCCCTTTGCTGCTTACACTTACTTCATCTGGTAGTACCTCAAAGACCCCATCGGAGTCTACGTTGTGGCATGAGAAACAGTTTCCACCAAACTCGTACTTGAATATCTGGCTGAACATGTGTACTGGATGAACGATATCCATCATGCTGATGCCCGCCATAGGTCCATCTGACGCATGGCATGTAAGACAGGCTGATAACCCCGCGGTCGAGGTGGGTGATATATCTATCCCCCCAGGAGCAGTGCTTGGGTGACTGCTAACTGCATTATGTGCCTCGTAAGAAAGAGTATACCGCCCCGTCGATGGATCAATAAGGGTATGACAACCTGTGCATCCACGTGTTGCATTAATAGAGTGTGGGATTTCAAAAGCAACTCTTTCGTCTATTAGCGCCTCTACAGCTGTGTCGTTTACAGTTCCAGGAGGTCCTTCAGGTCCAGCTGGCCCAGTTGGCCCTGCGGGACCTGCAGGACCTTGACTGCCTGATTTTGTGAAAGCATATCCAAGTGAAATAAGCGATATCACTATTGCTAAGATTGGTATAACTTTTAAACTTCCGTTACTCAATCTTTCTGCCATCCTATGATTGGAGACAAACCTCAATGAGGTTATTTCCAAATGGATTTTTGAAACATATTATATAAACATTCAAACCTTGTCGCTACCCAGCCAAGACCTGGGCGAATTTAACCAACGAATAGAGCAGGAGAATTATATGTCTTCACTGGGGTAACGAACACTACATAAGACCCGCGTAAAAAGATGAATTCGATCATTTCCATTGTAGTAATCAAGTCATGCTCGGGTTCCTCCAGAAGTAGGGCTGAGGAGGCGGTCGGGCGAGTCATCCTACGGAGACGTAGTAGACTCTCACGATCCCGTTCTCCTCCTCAAGGACCCCGAAGTTCAGGTAAACCGACGTCGTGTTCCACATGTAGAGGGTGTCATCGATGCTCTTGGCTATGCTTGGATCCAGTGTGGTGAAGAGCTTGGCAACGGTGTCGTTTACGCCAAGGCTGTTCAGTGATAGCTGATCCAGCTTTATCCACACGGTGGGGTTAATCGCGGTGGCGTTTACGAATTTTAGGTTCCTAGATGAAGCCTCCGACCTGATCTTCTCGATCATCTTCTCCCTGTCAACGCTCGGGGTGGTGGTGGGCCCTCCCTTCACCAGGTTATAGTAGGCCGCCGATGCGTCTGACCCGAGGCCGACTGATCCGGTGCTGGGGGAGATGGCCGTCATGAAGGGGAGCTGCGTCACCACGCCCTCCGTGCCTGGGTTCGTGTACACCGCCACGAAGTAATCGAGCTGACCGTTTATGGAGTAGAGCAGGTAGGATCCTATCCTGTAGTTTGGTAGCAGCGTCAACTGGGTTCGAACCATGCTGCTCGTGGATAACGCGTTCTCGGCGGCCGATGGTCCTATGAAAGTATTTGAGGGCGAGGGGTTCTGGAAGAGGTCGATCTGCCCAAGCCTGTCCCCGCCGTAGGCTATGTAGACCCCAGCCAGGTTCTTGCTCTGGGCGCTGAGGAAGTGAGCCAGCTGCATGCCCACGAAGTAGGTCTGGTTACCGATGGCCCACGGGATGTACTGGACCACGTTGTCTGTTGGGCGCTCGTAGAAGTCTGAGCCTGACCTCCAGATGAATGGATCCTTCACGTGGTAGATGAAATCGTAGTCGAGCTGACCCTTCACATCCTGTGTCCCTAGAAGCATCTCGGGGTACCGTATCTGGGGGGCTAGCCAGTCCGGGGCCTTGCCCCAGCTGCCGTAGAATTCGTCGTAGAACCGTGTTATGAAATCCTCTTCATCTGATTCTAGGAGGTCGTGTACGGTGTAGCCCTGAATGGAGCCATCGTATGCGTTGACCAGCACCACGCCGAAGAATCTGAGGTATGGGCTCGCAGCGAACCCCGAACGGAGGGGGTATTTCATGTATATCTGCAGCACGAAGTAGACGTTCTCGCCGTCTGAGGTGAGGTAGGTGGCTGGGTCGACTTCCAGGCCGGGTATGAGGATGCTCTTCACCCTGTCCATGACGTCTCTTTTCCAGAGCATTTCGATGGGGTAGTCTGCGAAGGCGAAGCCGAACTGGCCTTCGGAGGAGATGAACCAGAGGGCTTTCTGCCATCCCTTCAGAGTGTAATCTGGTTCTCCGTCGTATGTGGTGTTCTGGACCTCATCGTAGCCGGGTATGTGGACATAGACGCTGTTCTTGAAGCCTATTCCAGTT
>CAZGZR010000143.1:0-4642 GCA_964529745.1 uncultured Candidatus Bathyarchaeia archaeon | reverse complement strand
GCTCATCAAGAGGCGTGAGGGGGAGGGCTTCTTCGAGCAGTACAAGAAGGTCGGGATACCCAGGTGGCTCTACTTCTTCATACCGCTGCCAGCGGCGGTCCCCCTAGCGGCTGTGAACGCCGGCGTGAGCCACATGACTCTACCGTTCATCGGTCGCGTAGAGCTGGGGCTGGCCTACCCGCTGGTGCTGGTACCCATGGCGGTGCTTTGCTGCAGCAACGCCACTAACTTCCTCGCCGGATTCAACGGGCTCGAGGCAGGAATGGGGCTCGTACTCCACCTGAGCCTCGGCGCTTACGCGTATATGCACGGCCAGTACAACGCGGCGATGCTGGCGCTCTGCTTCGCGGCATCCCTCCTCGCATTCCTCAGGTACAACTGGTACCCGGCGAAGGTCTTCCCTGGGGACCTCAACTACACCATAGGCGCCGTCTGCGCGTGCGTCGCGGTGATAGGCAACATGGAGAAGTTCGCCATACTCTGCTTCACCCCGTACGTAGTGGAGGCGGTGCTGAAGGCACTGTCCGGGTTCGAGGCCGAGAGCTACGGGGTGCTCCAGCCGGACGGCACCGTGAAGCCCCGCGGCGACAGGGTCAGGGGCCTCACCCACCTCGTAATGAAGATGGGCAGCTTCACGGAGCCCCAGGTGACCCTGATACTGGTGACCGTCGAGGCGCTGGCGTGCCTCGCCGCGTTCATGCTTGCCCCCATAATCTAGCGGCATAGGGAACTTTATTTAGCGGAGCGGCGGCAATTGTGTTGATATGAGGCTCGGCGAGATGGACGGCAGGGAACGGGCGGCGCTTCTGGGCGCGCTGCTGCTTGTCGGCGTCGTGTTCGCGGTAACCATGTTGAACTACTTCAACCCCCCCGAGCAGGTGTGGGAGGCGAAGATATTCGCCGTCTACCACACCGACGAGAGCACCCTTTTGTTCAGCTACGGCGAGGGAAAGCTCAAGCTGTCGGGACACTACGAGTTTGAACTGGACGAGACGTACAGGATCACGTACCGCAGCAGGAGCAGGAACAGGGCCGAGTTCGACATACGGGTGGAGAAGATCAGCTGACCCCCGCTGGGTGCATGTTTTGAGGCGCGTCATAGACTCCCACGTCCACATGGACGGCCTGGGCGACGCAGACGCGGTGATACACCGAGCCAGAGAGGCGGGCGTGGACGCGGTGGTGGCTGTGGGGGGCAGCGTCGATTCCTCTGCCTACGCGTTGAGGCTGGCCGAGAGGTATCGGGGCTACGTTTTCCCCGGCGTGGGCGTGCACCCCTCGGAGGCCCTTAAAGTGGACCACGGGGAGGCGGTGAGGTTCCTCAGGGAGCACGCTGTCGAGGCGTCACTCGTGGGTGAGGTGGGGCTTGACTACTCGTACCCCTTCGCCCGGGGCGAGGACGCGAGGGAGAGGATGCGTATGCTGTGTTCGGGGCTGGTAGAGGTGGCCGCCGAGACCGGGTTGCCCGTCTCCGTCCACAGCCGCTCCGCGTACAGAGACACCCTGGACATACTGAGGCGCCACGACGTCGGGGCCGCCGTGTTCCACTGGTACGACGGGCCGCTGGACACGCTGAGGCTCATCCTGGAATCGGGTTATTATGTGTCCGCGACGCCGGCGGCGGAGTACAGCAAGGGGCACCGGGCCGTCCTCGCGGAGGCTCCCGTGGAGCGCATCCTCGTGGAGACGGACTCGCCCGTGCATCTCCGGAGACTGGGGAGACGGTCCGAGCCCGCGGACGTGTGGCTCACCGTCCACGCGCTGGCAGGTATAAAGGGTATGGAGCCGGGGGAGGTAGCCGGGATCGCTACCCGTAACACCGAAACCTTATTCCGGTTAGCCTCGTAGGGATAGCCTCGGAGCGTCTACCGGTTGTCCTCTGGGCCTCGCAGGTTCGTCTTCAGGCCGTTCAGCTTCCTCTACCTCGGGGTGCTGTTCCTCCTCTTCCTGTTCATGGGCTCCATCTTCACGACCTTCTTCAGGAACCTGCTGGGGGAGGCGGTGGGGGTGCCCCCCGAGGCGTACGGGGCTGTGCTGCTGCTGAGCCTGGTGGGCAGCTACATAAACATCCCCTTGACGACGGTGGAGGCCCGGGTGCCCATCTACACGTACAGGGAGGTCAAGTTCTGGATGGTGACGTGGAGGATGCCCCAGGTGGAGATGGGGGTGAGGCGCACCTACATCACGTTGAACCTGGGCGGCGCCGTGGTGCCCATGCTCATCTCGGCTTACCTGTTGCTCTGGTCCATACCGGCGCACAGCCCAGACCTCGCCCTGAGCTACATCCAGCTCCTCGCGATCCTTGCCGTGGTCACGATCACCACCCACAGGAGCTCACGCATAGTGAAGGGGCTGGGGATAGCGACGCCCATGTTCGGGCCCCCAGTGACCACGGCGTTGACCACGCTACTGGTGGACCTGTTCAGCCCCATGAGCTGCCCCGCCCAGATAGCGTACGTGGGCGGCACCATCGGCGCCCTCATAGGCGCCGACCTGCTGAACCTGGGGAAGCTGCCCGAGCTGGGGGCGCCGGTGGCCAGCATAGGCGGCGCGGGGACCTTCGACGGCATCTACCTCACCGGCCTCATCAGCGTGTCGCTGGTCTTGTTGCTCTACTAGGACAACTCTATTATGGGGTTTCACGATATACCTTGCCCATGCAGAGGGTGAGCTTCGAGGTCGAGGGCGACCCGGTCCCCAAGGCGAGGCCGAGGACAGTCAGGAAAGGGGGAAGAACATGGAGCTACACGCCCAAGAAGGTCACGGTGTGGGAGAAGCAGATACGGGAGGAGGCCGAGAAGCACTTCGACGAGCCCTTCGAGTGCCCTGTAGCTCTGACCCTGGGGTTCTACCTGAGCCGCCCCAAAAGCCGCCGCAAGGAGAACTACGTGGTCACGACGCCCGACCTGGACAACCTGGAGAAGGCGCTGCTAGACGGGTTGAACGAGGTGGCTTACGCCGACGACAGGCTGGTAGTGGTGAAGAGCAGCGCCAAGATGTACGTGAGGCCGGGGGAGGCGCCCAGGGTGTCGGTGGTGGTGGCGCCGCTGGGGAACCAGCTGAGGATCGACGGGTTCATAGGCGATTAGTTTTATCTGTGGGCTGTGTATTCTGTGGTTGGGCAGGGGTAGCCAAGCGGACTACGGCGCCAGTCTTGAAAACTGGTTCCCTACCGGGAGCGTGGGTTCGAATCCCACTCCCTGCGCCTAATATTTTATCCAAAAGATATTTATTATTCGTGGGTTGAGGCCTATTTGGTTACTTTTTTACCTCGAAAAGTAGCGTGGAAACACCTCCTAGAGGAGAATCAGGACCTCCGAAGTTTGTACGAGAATCTCATGCGCAGGAGCACCAACACTGCAGACCTGAACGTGCGGACTCTACCGATTCACCAGACTTGTTGACCTAACTCCGTCTAAAATAGTTGAAGAAGCCAGGGAAGACCGATGTGAGTTCGAGAACACCCTCTTCGACTTTGTCACCAAGCTCAGGAAAGAAGGTAAGGCTCCAAGCTACATCGAGAACTATATTACCTGTGAGGAGCTGGCTACAGTTCAACGATGTAGAGCTCGTGAGAAAGATCAAGATAGGCAACACCAACCAAACACTTACCATCGAAGACGAGAGGATGCCCATAAAGGATGAGCTAAGACAAATACTCAGCTATGCTCAGGAGCGTGGACGGTGCTCAATCTCCTTCATGGTCTTCGGTTTAAAACCCCAGGCACTGGGTAACAGCACAGGAACAATTGGACAGGATTTAAGGGATCTGCCCGAACTGGAGATCCATGGAAACGAAGTTGATTTCATTAAAATACCTAGAATAGTGGTTGTGCGGCTAGAGATTAGTAAAGCGAAAAATAAGTACCTGTCTTTCCTTGGTCCTTAGGGCTGTAACTATCTGAAAGCCTACCTGGAGAAGCGTCTGGCTGAAGGTGAAGACTTGAAACCCGGATCGGCTGTTATAGCCTACAAGAAGGAGTACGGTGATACTGGTTTCAGGGAAGCTGGTAGGGAAAGACCAGCATATAACAAGGAAGACCCTGACTAAGAAGATACGGGATGTAATGCGGCCTAGGTATGACTGGCGGCCATACGTGCTACTAGCCTACTATGACACCCAGCTTCTAGTGGCGGAGAACAACGGGCGGATCGCCCACGCTTATCGCCAGTTCTTCATGGGGCACAAGGGAGACATCGAAGCGGTCAACACCACTAACAAGGGAAGGCTCTCCGCGAACCTGGTGGAGGACATGCGCGAGTCCTACCGTAGGAGCCTCGAGTATCTGGAGACAAAGCGGAGCCATATGGATGAGGATCGATTGCGGGAGGATTTCAGGCGACAGCTGTTGCTTGTAGCTGGGTTCAATAGTGAGGAGATGGATACACTAAATCTATCAATTAGCGATGAGGAGTTCCAGGAGATTGTATGCCATAAGCTTCTAGGATCGATGGTAAACAATGGTAACAATCAGCGGGTAGTCAAAATAAAGGACGTGGAGGAATTCCTAAACAAAGGCTGGAACTTTCGCCAGATATCCGAAGATAAGGCAATAATAAAACTTCCATGAACCCATTTTCTTTGTGACATGGAACACGTGCGTGCATACATGCATGGAAAGGTATGATTAAACTGTGGGAT
>CAZGZR010000142.1:0-5153 GCA_964529745.1 uncultured Candidatus Bathyarchaeia archaeon | reverse complement strand
CCCTATCTCCTCGGCGAAGTCCACGGCCTCCTCAGCGGTTGTCGCCAGCTTGCTAGGCGGCGCGTTCACGCCGTATGCCTGCACCACCGCAACGGCCTCGTGGGGGAAAAGCACGTTCCTGCCGTCTTCCCTCACGTCGTCAAACACCCTCTTTACAGACTCCCTGTCGATGTCCTCGAACACGGGGGGCTTCAGCTCCGGCAGCTTTAAGCGACGCGAGTACTGGTACAGCGCGTTCAACGTCTTGATACCTTTCTCGGGGAAGTTATAGCAGGGGACACCGTTGTCCTTTAGGTACTCTGAAGCAGCCGCGACCCAGTTCCCGCCCATGAACACCGATATCACTGGCTTGTCGGGGTACTTCTTGGATAAATCGACTACGTACCTTGCCGTCGTCAGTGCGTCCGTCATCGCCTGCGGCGTCAAAAGCACCACCAGGCTGTGGACGTTTGGGTCCCTCAACGCGCACTCGACGGCCACAGCGTACCTGTCAGGCAGCGCGTCCCCTAGGATGTCTATAGGATTCCCCGTGGCCGCCGCCTCCGGGAGGCTCTCCTCCAGCTTCTGTACCGTCTCCTCTGAAAGTGACGCCATCTTCAGGCCAAGCTTCTCCACTAGGTCCGTGGACAGTATTCCGGGGCCGCCCGCGTTGGTCACTATGGCTATGCCCTCATCCTCTGGGAGGCTCTGCTGGGTGAAGGCCACGGCGTAGTTGAAAAGGTCTTCCATGCTCTCCGATAATATTACCCCCGCCTTATCGAACGCCTTCTGGTAGGCGAGGAAACTCCCCACGAGGGCGCCCGTGTGGCTGCCAGCAGCCTTGGCGCCGGCGCTGCTGGTGCCGCCCTTAACCACGAGCACCGGCTTCCTCTTGACGACTCTCTCGGCCACCTCGATGAACTCTCTGCCCCTCTCGATGCTCTCCAGGTACAGCAGTATGACCTTGATGTCGGGGTCATCACCCATGGCATCTATGAAGTCCACCTCGTCGAGGTCTGCCTTGTTGCCCAGGCTGATGATGCTGCCGAACCCGATCTCCTCTGCTATTATCCAGTCAAGTATGGCCGTGCCCAGGGCGCCGCTCTGGGTGATGAAGCCTATGCTGCCTTTCTTCGGCAGAGTAGACGCGAAGCTAAGGTCGTATGGCACGTGGGTGTTTATGGCTCCCAGGCAGTTGGGTCCCTGCAGCCTCATGCCGTACTTCTTCACGGTCTCCACGAGCTTTTTCTCAAGCTCAGCTCCCTCGGGCCCCATCTCCTTGAAGCCGGCGGATATGACTATGAGCGCCTCCACGCCCTTCTCACCGCACTGCTCGACCGTGGAGATCACGTACTGTGAGGGTATCGCTATCACCGCCAACTCCACATCGCCGGGCGCGTCCAACACGGACTCATAGGACTGCCGTCCTAGAATCTCGCCTCCCCGCACGTTGATCAGGTAGACGTCTCCCTCGTACCCGCTCTTGAGCAGGTTGTTTGCCAAGACGTACCCGACCTTCCCGGGGGTGTTGGAGGCCCCTATGATCGCAACTGACTTGGGCCTGAAAATAGCGTCCAGCTTCAAGTAACCGACACCCTCAAGACCTGTCAAACAATATAGTATTCATATAAAAACTTTTGACAATTTAATATACGCCGATAATTTAAGTAATTACTGCTTTTTCTCCAGAAAACTTGTTAAACATCTACCCTGTTCTTGTATTGATTTCATTGGCCCAAGACAAGAAGGTATTCACGGATCTGGTTGCGGACGTCGTCGAGAAGAACCTATGCGTCTCATGTGGCACCTGCGTCGCCGTATGCCCGGTGAACGTAGTAGAGCTGGAGGATGGATTACCCAGCCTAGTCGGAGACTGCATAGAGTGCGGCCTATGCTACGCCAACTGCCCGAGAACGGATTTCAGCGTAGACGAGATGGATGAGGCCATCCACGGCCGCACCAGAAAAGAGAATGAACGACTCACAGGCATCTATAGGGCGGTGTACGCCGCGAGGACGAAGAGAGAGGACATCCACGTGAAGGCTCAGGACGGGGGCGTCGTTACCTCGCTGCTGTACCAGTTTCTCATGGACGGAGGCGACGCCGTCATCGTCGCTGGCCTGGAGGAGAACAAGATATGGGTGCCCACCCCGGTAATTGCCAAGGACGTGGAGACCGTCGTCGAGAACGCGGGAACCAAGTACACGCCCAGCCCGACCCTGGTGGGAGTCAAGAAGGCGGTGAAAGACGAGAAGCTTGACAAAATCGCCGTAGTCGGTACGGCTTGCCAGATGAGGGGACTGACAAGGCTCACCCAGGGAAGGTTCAGGAACAAACGGTTCACGGACTCGGTGGCCCTCAAGGTCGGGCTCTTCTGCATGGAGACCTTCAACTACGGTGACCTCATGGACTACCTAAGGTCCAACGGCGTGGACCCCGGCAAGGTGACCAAGTTCGAGATAAAGAACGGTAGGTTCTACGCCCATCAGGGCGACGAGGTAGCCCACAGGGCTAGGCTTAAGAAGGTCAAGGCGCTCATTCGCCCCTGCTGCCACGTGTGCGACGACTTCACGTCCGAGTTCAGCGATGTGTCCGTGGGCAACGTGGGCAGCCCCGACGGGTGGTCCACCGTGATCGTGAGGACCGAGCGCGGGGAGAAAGCTTTAAAGACGGCCGTGGAGGCCGGGCTCGTAGAGCTTGAGCCGATGGAGGGCTTCGATGAGGGTGAGACCCTCGTCCATAGGCTCGCGAAATCGAAGAAGGAAAACGCGTTAGACGAGTAGCCCTTTTTCCCTTGCTGTCTCCACGAGCGCCTCCAGTATGTAGTCGGGCAAAGACTCGGGCTCGGCCACGAGCATCACGTTGTACTGGAGCTCCGCCAACGCCTCCACAACCCTGGCGTTCAAGGCCGCCTCCTCTATGGTCTTACCGATGGCCGTGACTCCGTGGTGGGGCATGAGACACACCACATGATCCCTCATCGCCTCAACCAGGTTGTCGGCTAGCTCCTCGGAGCCGGGGGGCGCGAACCTAGACAAGGGTATGCCCTTGGCGAGGGCAGGGGCACGGTACAGGTCGAGGCCCATGGGCACGATCTCTTCCCCGGCAATGGAAAGTATGGTGGAGTATTTGGGGTGTACGTGCACCACGCCTCCAGCCTCGGGCCATTGCCGGTAGAGCCTGGTGTGGAACGGCGTCTCTATGCTGGGCTTGCCGTCGCCCTCGATCACCTCCCGGGTGTCTATGTCCACCACCAGGAAGTGCTCAGGCTTCAGGTCGCAGAACCGGTACCCAGACGGCTTTATGAGACACCTGGACGGGTCCTCCATCCTGGCGCTGATGTTTCCCGAGGCGCCGTAGGTGAGGCCGTCGGCGAAAAGCTTTCTTCCGACCTCGGCCAGTCTCTTTCTCAGCGTTTCCGTGTCCAAAGGCGATCACTTCATATCTGGGTCTGATTGCCGTTTAAAGGATTACATGTAACGATCCATGGGCCCTGAGCCTTCCGGCGAGGAGGAACGTTGCTACCGTGCCCCTTACTCTAGCACCGGCTTGTTAACTACGTGGACGGAGTCAACCCCCTCCCCACGTAGATACGACGCGACTTGTCGAGCTATCTGGCGGTACCCCCGCCTCTCAGTCTCAGGCGATCTTCCGGCCGAGTGGGGGGTAAGCGTCATGTTGCTGAGCGTTAAAAGCTGGTTTCTGCTCTTTATGGGGTCGTCCTCGAATACGTCGAGGGCCGCGCCCGCGATCCAGCCCTCCTTCAAAGCGGTTACGAGCGCCTCCTCGTCTATTATCTCTCCCCGGGCCGTGTTGATCAGAATCGCCGTTGGCTTCATCTTCTTCAACGCCTCGGCGTCTATCATGTGCCTCGTCTCGGGGGTGAGCCTGGCGTGGATAGAAACGAAGTCGGAGGAAGCCAGGAGATCGTCTAGACCAGTCTTGACGCACTCGTCTTCCCTCAACGCCTCCGCTTCCACGAATGGATCATGGACCTTGACGGTCATGCCGAAAGCCTTAGCCCTCGCTGCCACCCTCCTGCCCACCTGGCCGTACCCGATCAACCCGAGTTTCTTGCCTTCAAGCTCCATCCACCTGTAGCCAGACATGTACCTCTGTCGCCCGTGCTCCTCGACGTCCTTGAAGTAGCTTCCCGTCCTGAGGGCGTGGTGGAGCCTCGATATGTTTCGGGACTCGGAGAGCATCATCCCCAGCGTCTGGTCCGCCACACTCACAGCGTTTCTGCCCACGGTCCTAAACACGATGATCCCCCTCGACGTGGCGGCTTCTAAGTCAACGTTGACGGGTCCTCCCCTGGAGACTCCGATCATCCTGAGCCTGGGAGCCTCTTCCATTATAGCCATGGTGAGCGGCGCGTAACCAGTGACGACCATATCGGCATCCCGGATATGCTTCTTGATGTTCGTGGTGTCGCCGTTCGCCTCCTTCACCCCCTCCCTCAGTTCGGTGCTCCAATTGAAGTCACCCTCGATGTTCTCGACGAAGGACACGCTGTGGCCGTCGAAGCTGCCGCCCATCTCATCGGATAAAGCCTTCCGCCAAGTATCCTCTGCGTCGGGCTTCATCCACCTATCGTACAGCACAAGAATGTTTACCAAACAAGGCGCCGCCTAACTGAACGAGTCGAGGTATTAGAGTTTACCTGTAGATTGAGAAAAAAGGGTTATGAGCGTTTTATGGCTCCGAAGTAGACGGCTACCGCCACGCTCGCTATGGCCACTACGACTGCGCCATACATCATCATCTTGGTCGTGCTCAAGTTTACCTGCATGTCCCTGTAGCTCTCGTACAGCTCGCCGTATTGATCTTGTAGGTCTTCGAGGGCCTCCGAGTTCGGCGGGTTTTCCAGCAAGTCGTTGTAGTCTGACTGTAATTCGGCTAGTTGTTCGATGAGTTCTTCGTTCGTTTGCTGGGTCTCTGTATTTATTGTCTGTATCTCGTCCAGTTGGCCGCTTAGCTCGGCGAACGTTGAGATTATCGTATCGTAGTCGAGTATCTGGAATTGTTTCGCCGCCTCCACCGTGCCGTCTATGCTCAGCTCCACGGTCCACACACCTTTCTTGTTGGCGGCCGACGTCCCGTCTATGTAAATTGAGTCGAAGACTATGCCCCACTCCTCCCCGTCAAGCTGCTCAACATCGACTGCGTTGTTG
>CAZGZR010000141.1:0-5165 GCA_964529745.1 uncultured Candidatus Bathyarchaeia archaeon | reverse complement strand
CGCCAGGAAGGTGCTGGACGAGGTGGGCGGGGGCGTCCATGGCATGGTCCATAACACTGGCGGCGGCCAGACCAAGTGCATGCGCTTAGGCAGCGGCGTCAAGTATGTGAAGGACAGCCTTCCCGATCCTGATCCAATCTTCAAGCTCATACAGAGGGAGGGCAGGGTGGGGTGGCGTGAGATGTACCAGGACTTCAACATGGGCGTCGGCTACGAGTTCATGGTGGCCCCCGAGTCGGTTGAGGATGTGCTGTCGATCTGTGAGGGGTACGACATCGGTGCCATGGTGATCGGGAGATGTGAGAAGGGTAAGGAAGGTAACGCTCTTAACATCACCAGCGAGTACGGTAATTTCACTTATTCATAGTTGACCTCTAAGTACCTTGATAATCTAGTGTATCTGCCGTATTCATTCAAAATATTCTTCAGAGTATATCACGAAATTAACCAGCTTTTTTGGTGGCCTCAGTGTAACTCTGATTCATCATGGTTCAGCCTAATGCCTTCACATCATCGGCCAAGGGACCAAACGAGGGCCCCGCTCTAAAAAGTATCGGAAAGGAGGCTACTCTATCTTGATCTCAGTCCCCGACTCCTCCCTCCGCCTCTTCCTGAACACGATCTCCAGGACGCCGTTGATGTACATGGACTTGGCGCTCTTCTCGTCCACCTCCACCGGGAACTCCAGCTCCTTGTAGTACTTCCGTATAGGGTTGTCCACGCTGATTGTGAGGCCGTGGTCCGTGGCCCTCAGCCTTATGTCTTTCTTCTCGACGCCGGGGAGCTCCGCCAGCACCTTCACGGTGCCGTCATCCTCGATGAGGTCCACGAGGGGCTCCCTTCGATCCGTGAGGTTCAGCGGGGCCCCGCCTTCCCCCGTGAGCCCGGGCTTCATGTTGCCGAACTCCCTTATCACCGGTTTGCCGTCGGGGCCTATCTTGACGCTGTACCCGTAGACGAAGGGCCCATACTCACGGCTCATAGAGCCGTCGGGGAGCCTGCGCTCCCGGGACATGTCCTCGGGCATCGTGTTCTCCATCTCCTTAAACGCCTCGGCCATCTCCTTCTCCATCTCCTCGATGAGTCTGTCGATGTCGCCGAAGATGCTGGACCTCCGGCCGAAACGTTTGAACCACTCGTCCCAGAATCCATCGCCCATTAGACCATTTTCAACTCCTTTATATCGCTGGTCCTCTAATTTGGAGGTATGGCGAGGCATGATAAAAAGATAAGGGCGTTCATCGACGCCCAGAGAGGCGACCCGGCGTTCAGCCGCTGGTGGACCCACCGGACCCCGTCGCCTACCTCTGCGCCTGGTTCAATTTCATGCAAAGTCATACAATAGATTTAACTAAGAGTTAGATGTCTCTTTAATTGTTAATCTTCTCTAAAAAACAGCGATGAACCTGTCGATTATGGACGATTAACTGGACACGTTCACAACATGGTGATAGTAGAGCGTAGTGGACGCGGAAGAACTAGATCAATCCGAATAGACGAAGCCTATGACGATGAGTTAAAGAGAGAGGCAGAGAAACGCAGCATCTCGGTCAGCAAGCTTATTGAGGTCATCATAGACGCGTTTCTTAACTATGAAAACAAAACAGGAACGACCCCCGACGCACGCCCTCTTTAACAGCAGAAGCACCACCCAACGAACCCCGCCCACTCTCCGACCCCACACCCCAACTAGCCTAGGCCAGCCCCGAGGCCACCACCCACGGGCCCCACCACCTAAGAAACCGAAACAGAGCCCAGCGAAACCGAGACGCGAAAGAGAGCAGGGTCGGATAGGCGACCAGGGTATTGATCCGCAGTCACCGTACATGATGAGTCTAGACCCTGCTCGAGGCACCCAAGCAGCGGCAGGCTACCACCATAGACCAAAGCAAACCCGAGAAACAGAGAAGACAGTGGGATTAGATAGTCGAATTATTTTTAAAGTTTGAAATATATATAAAAAAAATATGTCAAACAATTGTAGTTTTTGGGAAGCGCTGAGTGCTATTGGAACCATTTTAGCTGTTATAATAGCGTTAAGAATTCCAGAATGGTGGTATGAAGTAAACAATCAGCCATCCATTAAAATAATATCTGAAAAAAGCATCGATAAATTAAATGAGAAACCGGGAGATTATAGAGTAAATAAGAAAGTAATATTTGATATAATTATATCAAATGAACACCAAATCCCAGCTAAATCTATTCTATTACAGTATTTTAAAATAAATTATGATGAAAAAGAAGAAGGATTTGAAAAAATGATTGAATTAGAAACCAGTTCCTTACCTTATTAAAATAAAAGAAACAGATAACTATGAAACAGTTAAATGTGTTATTGAGAAAAAAGAATAACTGCGATAGATGGTTTAACGATAAAATGTCTCGATTTTTTGCGCCTCTTTTATCAAATAGTTTAGGTTTGATGTTAATGATTATTTATTTTATTACGAAGTACTTTGAGAATCTCAGAAACCACGATACCTATCCCTTTTGAAGTAGAAACTGCTAATTTTCCTGCCAGAATCGGTGAATAGGCTCGGACATCTTGAAATGAAACGCCATGCCAAATAGGAAGGATTACCTTCGCTCCAGCAACCTCTCGTGAAAACAAGCCATCAAGCTCATGCTGAGGCCAGTTCTTCGCAAAAAACACCTTACTTAATACCACAATGCCATATCTTGAGTGAGCTAGACCCTCATCAATTTTCCTTAAAAGACTATCACCGAGCTCTAACGTGAAATCATCATACCAAACAGATACACCATGACTCTTCAAGTTTGAAGCTAGTGCAGCGACAAAAGATGCTTTATCTTCAGAGGCATGACAAATGAAAACATCATACATGTAATTGACACCAGCCTTGGCTCTACTTGATCCGCGTGGAGTTTTTGTACGATCTAGCATAGCTGATGATAATCTTGATTGGTAGCTTGGGATAAACAAGGTATGATTCCAAAACCACTTCAATGTCTCAGGGTCCCCACGTTCACAGACTGCATCAATAATTTTCGATTGCCTAGATGAAGATAATAGATTTACTAGCCATAGCCATTTTAATGCTTCAGAATCACCTCTTTCACATACTACATCAACAATCTCCTCCTGCCGGCTATAATTAAAATAAGATTGACTCCAGAGCCATTTCCAGGTTTCAAGCTCTGACATATCTTTTACTTAATTCTTACAATAGAAAACATTTTTCGTTAAAATGAATAATACAATATTAAATAATCACATATCCCAGTGGATTCAATAAGATCTTTCTTGTGGCTTGAACATAATAGGCTCAATGCTCTATGTGGAGAAGACGCTGTAGTTTCAGTCTTCCGGGGTCTCTTAATATGGGTTAGGTTTAAAGACCTCCAGCACCTGTAGGTGGTCTCGATGCCTCTTTGGGCCGTTTTTTCCCTTATCTTGGAGCCAAGACAGCCATGATCCCAACCCTCCTCGAAGCGATACCGCCCCACACCCGGTACGTGGAGGTCTTCGGAGGCAGCGCGGAGCTGCTCCTATCCAAGCCTAGGAGCCGTGAGAAGGTCTATAACGACATTAACGGGTACCTGGTTAACCTCTTCATGCAAGTGCGTGACAACTCGGAGAAGGTGCAGGAGCGGCTGCAGTGGCTCCCCAACAGCCGAGGCCTCTACTAGAGGTGGGCCAGGGACTTCAGGGATGGCGTGGCGCCCAGTGACCCCATCGAGCAGGCAGCCAGGTACTACTATGTGCTGTGCTGCCAGTTCGCGGGCCGCCTCTACGCGGGCTGGGCGGTAGGCCGAGTCTCCTGGGGGCCCAGGCGCATCCAAAAGCTCGGGAAGATCAGCAGCCGCCTCCAGGATGTGATGCTGGAGTGCAGCGACTTCAGGAAGGTGCTAGAAACTGGGACCGCGCCGACTGCTTCATGTTCCTGGACCCACCGTACCTTGAGACCGCCAGCTACCGACAGGGATTCACGAAACAGGACCACATGGACCTAGCTGAGCAGCTGAGAGGGCTGAAGTCGAAGTGGATCCTCACCATCAACGACCACTACCTCGTCAAGATGCTATACAAAGGCCTCCAGGTACGCCCCTGTCTCACGCCGCTGAGCTCTCAGAAGGTGGAGAAAAACAAGCACCGAGGTCAGCTGAGGAACCTGATCATATCAAACTTCAAGCTCTAAGGCTGCTCCACGTGGAGCACTATGGTTTATAATAAATTGATTTCCAGCCTTTGAACTTGTGGCCTGGTCTGTAGATGGATATGTGGGTCCAGCCCAGGAACTCCTCGGGCTTCCACTTCAGGCCTCGCTCCTCCAGGATGCGCTTGAAGACCTCCTCCCTCCCCTCGAAGAGGCTCTCGTCGTGGATCATGAAATGCCACCCGGTGTCGTCGGGGTCAAACGGGTTCGGTATGTTGGTGCAGGAGTCCCTGCCGAAGCCCAGCCTTATCCCGGCATAGTTGAAGGCCTTGAAGAGCTCCTCGACGTCCTCTAGGTCCATGCCTGAGCCTTGAGTACAGCCTCATTTAACCTGGACGCAGGGGTTGAAACCTGAGAGACCGCCGAAAATACGGCATATCAAATTAAAATGGTCAGAAAATCAGGTGTTTTGTCTCAAAACGACATTTTGTTTCATGACATGAAAAAACGGTATCCGAGATAAACCCTACACCCTTAAGAGCGCCGGAGCGAGGGTATTCACCGAGTTGACGATCCTAGTCTCCTACGGCGAGATAGCCCTCAAGGGGCGTTACGTGCGCAATAGGCTGGAGAGACAGCTAGCAGGACACATAGCGCACCAACTCAAGAGAGCCGGCTACCCCGACGCCGAGGTCACGCGAAGGTTCGGGCGTATATACGTGGAAGGCGTCCCCGGGGAGGCCGCCGAAGCTGTGGCCAAGGTATACGGTGTCGTCCACGCCATGCCCTCCACCGAGACGAGCACCGAGTTCGAGTCCGTCGTGGAGGCCATAGTCGAGGAATCGAAGAAGGCTCTGGCGGAGGGGGACGGGTTCGCCGTGCGCCCCAAGGTGGTGGGCAGCCACCCCTACGGCAGCAGGGACGTGGCCGTGGAGGCCGGCTCCCGGGTGCTGGAGGAACATGAGTTCAACGTCCACGTAAACCTGGACGAGCCCGACGTGACCATATACGCCGAGGTACGGGACAAGGCCGCCTACGTATACT
>CAZGZR010000140.1:0-5188 GCA_964529745.1 uncultured Candidatus Bathyarchaeia archaeon | reverse complement strand
GTGTATCATCGACTTACCGGGTCCTCTCACCCCAGCTTCTCCTCAAGCGCTTTGACAAGGTCCGCGATTGTCTCAAATACCGCCTCGACCTTAGCATAGCTGAGACAGAGGCGCTCGGGCGCCTCCTGAAACTCTGGGCCTATTACGGTAATGTCTATCCGAAGGCCGCCTTCGTTGCCAATGAGACATGTTTGAGCCCGGCTCTGGCAGCGTGGCGGACGTCTCAGGGGCTCGGGCCGCCCAGGCGGAGCTACGGCTGCAGCCGGGCCACGTTCTGGAGGATGATCAAGCGGCTCAAGCAGCAGGGGCTCGTTCGTGTAGTCAATCGCTATGTAATACGTCCTCACGCCCAGATCTCCAATATCTACCGCCTGGATAAACTCGTGCTGATCATAGCCCGGTACCTCCGGGAGCACGGCGTCCTGTTCAGGGAGCGGTGGCTGCAGCCGTACCTAACCATGCTCGGGAGCTCATTCTGGCCGATGGTTTCCCGATGGGCTTGTAGATCACCGTGTGGCAGACTTTGCAGCAATATTCCCTCATCAAAGAGTCGATACCAGGTGGCGGCCGCCACCTGGTAATCTTGGCCCGGTTCCAGCACCTCGGGCACTTAATCCCCGGCTGGGGGTGGCTCTTATGGGCCATTTACTACTCCTCACGGTCGAGCAGGGCCATCTGCGAGGAGGTAAAAATTACTTCCATGGGTGCATCGGACTTAAAGAGGGCCACCAGGCGCCGGACATCCTCCGCGGAGCAGTTGACGCCGAAATTCACTCCGGCCTCGACCTCGTTTTTCTCGATATTACCGGTAATATTGACACTCACCCGCTTGGTCACCTTTAGGGTAATTTTATTAGTCATTTTGCCTGCTCCTCTTCCTCGGGCTTCTCCCCGCCGATGGGGAAGGCCCGTCTCATAGCTTGCCACTCCGCCCGTTTCTGGACCAGCTGCCATGGGTGCTTGGCCACCACCGGGGAGCGGAGCTGCCCCGGCTTACTCTTGCTCTCCTCAGACATTTCGGCCATGGTCACTATCCCCAGCCCCGAGAACTTCGATCCGGTATTGAGGTTGACCACCTCGGCGATCCAGGCATGGTCGCCCTCGGCAATCTGGTAAGACTCCCGCTCGTCCTTCCCTAGCGGCGCACTATGCAGGTTGTAGGGGACGTTGAGCTGCGTGGCGTGGTACAGGTACCCGTCCAGGGTAACATACGGCTTGCCGTACATCAGGACTACATGGCCGCGGTACGGGTCCAGGTCGTACTTCTCGGCGTAGGCGATCAGCCCCTTGACCTCCTCGGGTAACAGGAGCTGACCGGTGGCCAGGTCGAGCTGCGGGACCATGGCCATCTTCGGGTCTACCGGTTGTCTCTGCTGACTCATGTGTTTCTTTGCCTCCCTTCTCATTATGTTATCGGACACCGGCCCGGCCGGGAGCAGCTTCTGGCGCCAGAGCTCGGTATTGGACGGATTGCGCTCGAGGGCTTCGGGGAACTCCCCCATGCGGCACTTGAGCGTGTGGCAGTTCTCACTGGCCACCCAGACCACCTCGAGGATCTCGTGGTGCTCGGCGCAGAGTTGGTTTTTGGCCAAGGCCCGGAGCTGCTCGTACTCTAGCTTAATCATGCCTCAACCTCCAGAGCTGGTATATCATCGATGAGAAACCAAGCCCTAGGGCGATGCAAAGCGCCATGACATCGATGGTGAGCTCGAGCGGCGAAGATATCGCTACGCTGTAAGGAACTCCGCTCCCATTCGAAGCCAAGGGGATAAACCAAAGCCCCGCCAGCAGCCATAGGGTAAAGGTAGCAACGAAGTTGAACCGTCTCATCATCACCACCTCCGGGACTGCCCCTCGTGGGGCATCATCTCCCTGAGCTCCTGTAGTTCCCATTGGATAGAAGAAAGTTCATCGCCTACCAAGACCACGCCGCACCTGTCATGCGGAATATCCCACCAGGCGCACTCCTCTTTGATACAGTCACCAACCTCCGTCTCCTCCCCCAGCTGGGCCCTGGTGTCGTTCATGATAAATAGCGGACACTTCATGACTTCACCTCCTGACGTTTTTTTGACCTCAGCTCGGTGGGGAGAGGTCCGAACTCACGGGGCCATTGACTGGAGGCGTAAGCTCTCACTCTGATCAGCCTCATGGCTTCAATGACCACGTTATTGTGGAACTCGGCCAGCTCTGGAGTCACTGGAACCTCCTCTTTTACCTTCAGGTATGCCCTCTTGACAATGTCCATAGTCACCTCCTCTCGATTGTAACCTGTTTGTCGAGCTGCTCGAGCTTCCACTCGTTGAACCTGACCTCGTCCCGGAGAATGTCGATCAGTCCGCAGAGCTTCTCCCGGGTACCGAGCAGATCCCCCACCACGTCCGAGAACGTCTCCCCCTTCCGCCGCAGCCGCTCCAGCTCGTCGTATACCTGGTCTTCAACTTTGATCGCTTTGCTCACGTTCCCTCCTCTCGTATATATCGAAGTAGTGCAGCATCAGGAGGATCCGGTCCTGCGGGTCGAAGCTGTCGAGCATAGCCACGACCTTATCTGAGCCGGCCCTGGTGAGGCGGAGAAGGTCGCCCTCTTTCATCTCCACTAGGCCCGAGGCCACGAGCTGCTGCAGGGCATACTGGAACTCGATATCAAACGGCTCCTGCTGGGGGTATTTACCCTGGTACATGCTTCCCCTTCTGCTCTCGATGCTCGGCGTAGTACTTCCGCATGTAGGCGGCCTTCTGCTCTCGATGCTCGGCGTAGTACTTCCGCATGTAGGCGGCCTTCTGCTCTCGATGCTCGGCGTTGTACTTCCGCCTGTAGGCGACCTTCGGGTCCCAGGCGTCGACAACCTTATCGAAACATTCTTTACACAACGGGGACTCCCCCAGGATGAAGTCCCACGGTGTCAGGCAACCGCATTTAGAGCAGGGGTAGATCTGGGGTTTAGTCTCTGTCACCACCTGGTCACCTCCTCGATATAAGAGGCGTTATTCTCAGGAGCTCTTTGTCCACTCTAACACTCGGCCCCGCCTTAAATAGGTGAGTTGTCAGCCGGAGTCTGAGTCCACACTTTGGGCAGAAGGCATCCTTGAGTCTCAGATTGCCCGTCCAGACATAGCGGACATTACAAGCGTGGCATCGGCCTGTGGTCTCTCTCATTGGTCACCTCCTGTCTTGGTATACCCGTCGTGGTGGATATCCCTCTATCAGTATACCAGAGTATACCGTTTTGTCAAGGGGTTAACCAAGTAACTTTACGTAGATAGGCCGTACTATTATTGTTATGTGAAGCAAAAAAGAGCCCCTCACCCCCCCCAAGGGGTGAGGGGCGGCACCCCTCTCGAGGCTCAAAAGGGGGGGTACAATCTATCAGGGCGCCCCGAAAAAGGGCTAGGATTTAGACCTGGTGACGTATCACTGACGAGGGGCCGGGCCGGCCATGGGCGGCGGCGTTGCCAGCAGGTTTAACCACCCCAGCATCTGGGCCATCAGGTTGAAAGCGCACCCCATGAGCTGCCCCTGTCGCATCGAGCCTAAGAGGTGCCCCGGCACTATGAAGGGCACGGTCGCGAACAGCTCACACCTATCGAGGATACACTTCTGCTGGAGGAAGGGGCATTGGCCGGGCTCACGTCGCTGTTCCATCAGACCTGCTCGTTGTCGTCCTCGGCCTCGTCCTCGTCGGGGTAGTCGTCCTCGGGGGGCATGTTCTAGCCGGCCTCCTGACTTCTCCACCTGGCCACCAGGTCCTGATAGCGGGACTGTGCCGCGGCCAGCGATCGCTCGGCGTTCTCGAGGTTAGTCTCCAGCTCCAGCCGCTGCCGGTTGACCTCCTCGGGTACCGGAGTAACGGCCACCGTGTTACGGTTGAACTCCTCGAGCTGTTTTCGCAGATTGTTGACGTCATTGGTGAGCTCGACCACCTTCTGGCTCGCGGCCTTGAGCTCCTCGGTGACCGGCGTTGCTTTCATTCCCACGGCTTGCCTCCACTTCTGGACCAGGTCCTGGAACTCGGCGAAATTATGAGGGCTGCCGGCGAGCACCCCGACGTTGATATCCATCAGGTACTCCGCTTCCGCCCTGGTCTTATTAAGCCCCATAAGGAGCTCGATGCCCTCCTCACGGGTGATGACTTCCTGCTTGACGCCCTTGTATATCTCCGTCTTGGTTAGATTAAGTCCCTCCTCGACCCTGGCCGGCTGCTCCGGCTTGATCTTCTCCCGGATGAAGTCCTCGAGCCGGTCCGGGGGCAGGTTCAAATCCCCCCACCACTCCCGGATGTCGTCCAGGGTGATCCAGCCGTTTTTCCACTGCGCCAGCTTGTTGGGGAAGTCGGTATATACCTTGGTCCAGTTGACGTAATTCTCCAGGTCCTTGCCGTGGTACCCCTGCCGGTGGTAGATCGAGTAGAGATCGTTCTCAGTGCTTACGCGCATGTCCCACATGCGACGGACGTCAACCCTGGTGGGCACGTTCCAGATAGACGCGGTGAGCAGGTTCCTCCAGTGGGGGGTGATCTCCACCAGGCGGTACCACTCGTAGAGCTCCTCGGTGCCCTCGGCGTCCCTGGCCGCCCACTCCGCGGGGGTTGTCGGCTCCGCCGGCGTCTCCCCTGACTCGACCAGGAGGCCGCGGTGGAGCAGCTCCACCATCTGATTAAAAGAGGTATGCTCCCAATGGGCCCTCCAGTAGTTGAGGGCCTGTTCCCGGGTGACGCCGGCTCCGGAGAACAGGTCCAGGTTGAGCTTCTCGAACTCGTCGTCGAGGCCGTACTTGGTGATGGCGTCCGGCTCGAACACCTCCCGGGCGGACCAGGTCACCAGATCCTGGGCCGACGGGTAGAACTGCGTTATCAGCTTGAGGACCTCGATCCGGGCCTCGCTCCAGCCCTGCTCCCGGAGGTCGTCAAAGAAGGCGACTCCCAGCGCCGGATTACGACGCCATGCCGTCATTATCGACTGCGGGTCGAGGCGGAGAGTCTGCAGGACCTTGTCCTGCTCGTACATAAAGAGGTTGGCCGCCGGCTGCGACCCGCCGAGCATTATCCCGAACGCCTGGAAGGGCAAAAACAGCATGGCGCCCACGGTGCTTAAGGGGTTGCCAGTGGCCAGCGCCTTGTCCAGGAAGGCCCGGAGGCCCTCGGGAAGGTTGGGGTTATCGCGGAGTTGGGAGAGGCTCTGTTTGTACC
>CAZGZR010000139.1:0-5289 GCA_964529745.1 uncultured Candidatus Bathyarchaeia archaeon | reverse complement strand
GTGGAAGACGTTATCTGATGTGACGCCTTCCGTGTGGCGGCTGAAAAGCTCGACGAGCCCGTCTGCCGTGAAGTAGTTCTTGACGATGAGGTGCTGACTGCCGTCGTTGAGGGTCCTGAGCTTGTAGGTGTTGGGGTCGTCCTCCTTTGTGACGAGTCTGCCGCCGACGCCCTCGATGTACGTGTTGTCGACTATGAACGCTTGTGCCCCGGGTGCCAGTACGCTGTGCATGTGCTCTATCCAGCCGTCTAGGTCCTCCACGCGGACGTGGCTGAGCCAGAACGTCGCCAGGGCGCCTGTGAAGTTGTTGGGCTGGAACTTCATGTGGTAGGCGTCCATTTTTTTGAACTCCGTGGGGCAGCCGTATGTCTTGGACCTGGCTATCTCAAGGACGGCTTCGTTGACGTCGATGCCCGTGATCCTGTGGGCGGTCATACTGGTTTTTTGTGTCCAGTAGCCTGTACCGCATCCGATGTCCAGGACGTCGCGTGCCTTGAGGGCTTCTTTGATTTCTTCTCCGAGGCGGTCCTGTTCTTGTTGGCGGTGGGGGTCTCTCCACTCGTATACCTGTTCGTATTCCTTGGCGCGGTCCTTGTAGTACTTGACCATGTCGTCTGACATTGGGTGTAGATGGCGTTGTTAGTAGATAAATTGATGTCATGTATGGTTTCTGGCCGTGGGTGAGCTGGTGGAGCAGAATTACGCCGACACGTTCTTCAAGGAGCATGATGACCCGCGGGCGTTGGAGCACATCGAAGGCGTATAAGGGTAAACAACCTCCGACGCGTCAGACCTTGAATTTCTCCCATGTAACTAAGAAAATTCCCCACAAAGGAATTTTTTTCCGTAATACCAAGTAGCAGGGAACAAGCCCCAAGAAAGGCCCCGATCACGCTTAAAAACGCCTATTCAATGTAACCAAGAAAATCGTTCCGTCAATCCGCCTGAAACCACATCACCGATGGGGGGACGAGAAAAGGCGGACCAAAGCCCCGTTCATCGAAAGGAGCCCAAAAAACTCTCCTTTAAGATCAAATCATATACAAAAGTGTAATCCACCGAGCACAGAAACAAACCCCAAACGCTTACCCAACACAGGCCGTCAATAGACCCCAGGCACGAGCCTGTGCCTCACCTTCTCCATGTAGTCGAGGTACCCCTGCCCGTACCGCCGTACGAGTTCCTCCTCCTCCTTGGGAACATACACGACTACGACGGCCAGCGTCACCACGAGCAGCAGCCTCGTCTCGTAGAAAGGGAAAGCCAAGACGAGGCCAACGGCGAGGGAGAGGAACCCCGCGTAGAAGGGGTGACGGACATAGGCGTATGGGCCGTGTGTGAGGAGATCGCCCTCGTAGTTCCTGCGCCAGAAGACGCGCCAGTAGACGCAGACGGCGGCCCCGGTGACCGACAGTACGCCCCCAACGGCCTTGGCTATGAGCAGCGGTGAAGCCATGCTTGTCACGATATTGGGTGAGCCGGGTTTAAAGACATTGCAGGGGAGGCCGGGCAGTTTCACGCGTCCCCGCCCTCAAACCCTTTGTAAATTTTAATAAACGAAAAACCATGTCGAGGCTGCCATGAGGGAGGAAGCGTTCAACGCGGTGAAGGATCAGGCGGGGCCCTGCGGCATAGTCTGCGGCGCATGCGTGCTGGGCAACGGCACCATGGCGGAGACCGCGGCCAAAACCAAGAGCTACATCGAGGGATACGGCATAAAGGAGTGGGCACCCATGGTGCCGGGCGGCGCCGAGATAGACTGGGCCGAGACCGAGAAGACCCTGGAGTGGATGACCAAGTACGCCACTTGCCCGGGCTGCGAGAAGGGGGGAGGACCCCCGGACTGCTCCATAAGGCTCTGCGCCAACGAGAGAGGCTTCAAGCTGTGCAGCCAGTGCGACGATCTCGATGACTGCGGCAAGTTCGACTGGCTCGGCGGCTACGCGGCCACCCTGAAACAGGCCCTTAGTCGGAACAAGGATAAAACGAAGGAAGAGCTCATAGCCGACGCGTTAAAAGGCATGTAAACAAACCAAACCCCATTTTATTTATTGTTTTTCGAAGAAAACCCAATATATCGACCCATGTATTGTATCTGTGATGGACGGTAGCCCGGCCAGCTACGACGAGATCGTAGAGGCAGCCCTGGACATATTCCAACAATACGACACCTCGATCACGTTGAGGCAGCTGTACTACCGCCTCGTCAGCAGGCTGCTCATCCCCAACACCATCAACAGCTACAAGAGGCTCAGCAGGATAATGGTGAAGGCAAGGGAGCAGGGAGACGTCCCGCTGAACTGCCTAGAGGACCGGAGCAGGCGGGTGCTAGGCCGGGGCGACTACGGCTACGAGTCGGCGGAGGAGTACCTTAAGAAGAAGATATCTTCTCTCCAGGACAGCTGGAAGAGCTTCACCATGCCCATGTGGGACGAACAGCCCAAGAACGTGATGATCTGCCTAGAGAAAGACGCCCTGAGCCGCATAGTCAGCAGGGAGGCCAACAGGTTCAGCGTCCGCACCTTCCCGACCCGCGGCTACCCGAGCTTCAGCTACGTCCAGGAGATGTCCAGATACATCACCAACCAGCTAGGCGGCAAGCCCACGGTGGTGCTCTACTTCGGGGACTTCGACCCCAGCGGCATCGACATCGAGAGGGACCTCTCCGAGCGCCTCGAGAAGTACGGCGCAAAGGACTTCACCGTCCGTAGGATCGCCCTCACTGCCGACCAGATAAAGAGGTACAGGCTGCCCCCGAACCCCGTTAAGATGAGCGACGCCCGGGCCGACGGCTTCCTGGAGGAGCACGGCGACAGGGCCGTGGAGCTGGACGCCCTGGACCCCAACCTGCTTCAGACCACGGTACGGAAGGCCGTCGTCAGGAACATAAACATGAGGAAGTGGAACGCCAGGCTCCGTGAGACCGAGGAGCTGCAGACGTGGATCAGAGACAAGCTGGACAACATAGAAAGGGCGCTGGACTCGGAGATAGACAGCCTAAGCTGAGACACTTTCTAACGTGAATATCCCTTGTGCCACATTGCTTCTGTTAGGTGGGCTCACACACATCACCTTAAATCGCCTATATCGGCTCATCTTCACCGGTAACTCGGTGGAGACACATTGTTGAAGGCTGGAGGGTTACGTAGAGGAATGACGGGGCTCGAGGTGGCCATAATCCTCGTCGCCTTCGTCATAACGGCCTCCGCCTTCGCCTACATGGTGCTCAGCGTGGGCTTCCTTACGGCCGAGAAGGCCCAGTCGGTGATCTCTTCGGGGATGAGCGAGGCCAGCTCGGCGCTGTACCTGGACAGCGACATCATAGGCAGCTTCACCAACAACACGGGCTCCCAGAGCGACATATGCCTGACCAAGGCAGTGTTCTACGTCAGGCTGGCCCAGGGCGACAGCCCCATCTCCCTGGGCGACTCCAAGGTGGTGATCACCTACACCAACGCACGATGCCACGCCTCGGTCTACGACAGCAACGGCACCATAGCCACCTTGACCGGCGTCACCGGGGACGGCGACGAGGTCATAGAGCAGGGAGAGCGCTTCAAGGTCTCCATAGACTTCACGGAGCTGGACAAGGCCAGCGTCGAGCCCGCCCAGGGCAGACGGTCAGACGTCTACGTCCACCCCTACGAGGAGATCAGGATAGAGGTCAAGCCTTCAGGCGGCGCCGTGCTCACCGTGGAGAGGACGCTGCCACAGATAGCCCACTCCGTGCAGGCGTTCTAGCCGAGTCTGTCCCCTCTCACCCATGTGTCTGTTCTCAGGTCGTAGAACCACGTCCGCCCAGGGTTCTCTGTTGCCTGCTCCTTTACCCGCAGCAGCCTCAAGGCCGCTCCACGCCCCTCGAAGCTAATCTGCGTGTGTGAGTCCAGCAGCCGGGCCGCCACCGAACAGTTGAGATCTACGCCCAGAAGCTGGCCGCCGTCGCCGGAGGGCTCAAGGCTGAAGGGGAACTGCCTGCAGCTGGCGGGGCGGTCACCGTAGACGGCGCAACCCGTGTCCCCTAGGTGGGGGCAGGGCTCCAAGGCCAGCTGGTAGACCAGCACCCCGAACCCTGGGTCGTGGGGCGTCTCTCCTACGCCTATGGCCGGCTTGACCATGTTCTCCGGAAAGAGGCTCGTCTCCTCTGGCAGCAGGGTGAGGCCCCTCAGTATCCCCCGGTCCTCCGAGAGCAGTAAGCTACAGCATTTTCCGCACCGTATGCAACTGAACTCAGCGGTCTCCGACATGGCTGATGACCCTTTCAATGCCTGAAGGGAAAGACGATGTCCTTGGGAGGCAGAGGGTAGCTTCGCTTGCTGTGCGTCAGACCCATGCCTACAAGCAGCTCTGCCATCCTGATGACTGCTTTGCCTGGATGGATCACCACCACACCGGGATGCGTCTCCCCGAGATCACCTTGGAGCCTGTCGGCGTGGTCGTTCATGGCCATGCAGCCGAGGCACACGGCGTCCGCACCGTCGTCCACCCCCAACACAGCAGCCTCGCGTACCTTTTCATAGCTCTGGGGTTTCCCGAGCTCGAGGACTGGAAGGCCCACTGGGTATATCCCTGTGCAGCGTTCCCATAGCCCCAGGGCCTTCACCTGTCGTTCGGCGAGGCTCTTGACGTGGGGGAGCTGTACCAGCAGGCAGAACTCCTTGGCCAGCATGGAAGCTAGGTACATGGAAGCCATCCCCGGCCCCAATACGGGGATGGAGACGAGGCTTCTGGCTGCCTCGAGGGAGGGGTCGTGGCCTCCCCATATGACGGCGGCATCCGCGCCCTCCTCCTGGCTCCTGAGGACTCTCTCGAGGATTCCGGGTGCGGCCAGCTCCATCTCCGGCAGGGAGCCCACTGACGGGGGCGCCGCCCTCGTGGTGACGAGCCTCACATCCACCCCCGGGGACGCGTAGGACGCTAGCCCCTCCTCCCTCTTCCTCAAAGCGTCTCCGCTGAGCCCCGATATGAGCATGATGACGTCGATACGCATGCCTATGATGATGTGGGGAACCCAGATAAGACTTGAGTACATGGCCTCAGCGAAAAAACATCGCGAAAATTAGGAAGCACTAAATATCCGGTGAAGTGTATTCAGGGCTATCAGGTGACTGTCTTGGAGGTGCTGACCCCCATCGTATTGAGTATGCTCGCCGGCTCGGCGACCGGGATAGGCGGCCTCCTCGTCATGGTCTTCGGGAAGATAAACGAGCGGCTCATAGGGTTCTTCATGGGGTTCGCCGGCGGCGTTATGCTGGTGGTCAGTTTCCTGCAGCTGTACGCGGAGGCCCTCAC
>CAZGZR010000138.1:0-5352 GCA_964529745.1 uncultured Candidatus Bathyarchaeia archaeon | reverse complement strand
GTCACTGGCTTCTTCGGGTACCCGAAGCTCATCCTCGACCCTCCCTGACTCGTTCGAGGGCGGCTCGTGCCTCGTCTATGTCGTCCTCTGTGGCTATGCGCTGGGCGAGGGCTTGTTCTGGGGTGGTGGGGTCGGTTCGTCTCTTCTTGAGTTGCTGTATGTAGTCTCTGCTGAGTCCGTGGCAGGTTGCGCATACGTTTATGCCTCTCATGTCCTGGGCTTCGTAGCGTTCTCCGCAGAGGTGACATGAGATTGTTTTGATTGGTATCTGTATGTTCTGCTGGGGTTGGGGCGTGCTCATCTCCCTCTGTATTTCGAGTGCGTGGTCTATGATCTCCTCTGTTTCTCGGACGGTGGCGGGTGGGGTCGCTTGGAGGAGCCGGGCGAGTAAGGCGATCTGGCCGGATTCGTTGGGGAGACGGCTGAGCTGGTAGGCGACGCCTAGCGGTATCTGTTCAAATTCGAGGCAGCTTAGGACCTCGGGGGCGGCGGTGCCGATCTGTAGGCGCTGCTCTATTCGTTCTCTGGGGAGCCCGGTTTTTTCTGCGATCTGCCAGGGCTCCAGGTGGTGCTCGTCTCTGAGATGTTTCAGGAGCCTGATCTCGTCACTGGCGGGTGTCTTCCCTCGGAGCCGGTTTGAGACCAGGTTCTCGACCAGGGCGTCCACGAGTTTTCCCTCCTTGTAGACGACGGGGACCTTCTGGATGTGGTGTAGCTTCGCCTCTTCGAGCCTGTGCAGGCCATCGACAAGCCAGTACGTGCCATCCTCAAGGATGCATTTTACGGGCTGGTGGATACCCTCTTTTGCTATGGTTGAGGCAAAATCCTCGTACTCTTCCTCGGTCCACAGGGAGGTGACACGCACCTCGGGGACCTGTATCTCTTCAGGCTTCAGGTGCCTGAACCTCATTTTCTCGCTCATGTCTATTTTACCTCTTACACGAAGCCGAGGCGCTTCAGCAGGGCTTTCCTCTCCGCCCTCCGCAGCCGAGCCTCGGGCTGCCAGTACTTATCGCGTTCCTCCCAAATCTGTGTGACCCAGTCCGGCGCCGCCGTCTTCACCTCCACTCCGAGGCTCGGCGCCGCGGCTGTGACCCACGGTATAGTCGTCGGGAGCAGCAGGTGCATCTTTACGGACCTGCCCCGGAAGACGGCAAGCTCAGGCGTCTGAGGGACCAGGCTCTTGTAGACGGGCAGCTTGGAGAGGCCGTTCATGTACTTGAATATCTTGGCCTCTATGAGTATCAGGGCGTCGGGCCGTATCACGAGGGCGTCCACCTCGGGGCGGCTCGGACGGTACACTCGGGCAGCCTTCGCGGGTCCGTAAAGCTCCTTAAGCTCATCGGGTATCGGCCCCAGCGGGCACCGGAGCCTCACCTCGGCGTTGGGGTAGTGCTCCTTAATGTACCACGACACCCATCGGGGCTCTATCTCCCGCCTCAGCTTAGTGAATCCCATAGTATTAACCTTGGAGGAATAACATATACGCATATATCAATCTCTCATCCGGGTATATATTTTGAGGTATAAACTTCTATTGTGGAGAAACACATGCCAAGGAAAATTAGTGTTAAATCCGCAGCAGACATCGCTAAGAAATGGGCGAACGTTACGCCCGCCCGTGCATCGTACTACGAGTCAGAGGCACCCGCCGCAGCCGCGGAGTGGGAAGCCAACACCACCGCCGCCGGAGGCACCTACAAGGCAGGCATCAGCGTCGCAGGCATCGAAAAACGTTTCGTCGGAGGCGTGAAGAGGGCAGGCGCCGCCAAGTTCGGACGCAAGGTCAAGGACGTGGGTGTCGCTAGGTACGCGCCAGGCGTCGCCGCGGCCCAGGAGGACATGTCCAAGGGCGTCGCCGACTACGTATCCGTGCTTGACGGGTTTGAGATACCCGACAGGGGTCCCAGAGGCAGCGCAGGCAACTACGCCATAGTTGAGAAGGTAGGCAGCGCACTGCATAAGAAGAGGCTCGCCGTGCTCGCGGCGACCTCGTAGGAGGGCTTAGACGACAATGGGCTACTGGTATCTAAGGCCGCTTAAGAAGGACTGGGTCGTCGAGGAGGCGACCAGCAACAAGTTCGACCTACCCGAGAAGGGCAAGATCAGCGGGCTGTACATACACCTCGTGACGACACTAGCCGCCGCCCTGGAGGATGTCGATAACCCGTGGCCGTTCCAGAGGACTGACCTCAAGATAACCGGAAACGGGAACGTGCCGATCGTCAGCCTCAGAGGTAGACAGCTTCAGGCGATGAATTTCTGGGACACCGGCGAAATGCCGAAGGACGCTCTTCAGAGCCACAGCAGTGCCTACGTTGAGCAGTGGGCCTTCATACCCTTCGGGCGCTATATGGGCGACCCCATGTACGGGCTAGACTTGGAGAAGTTCAGTGCCGGGGTGGAGTTCGATGAGACCAACACCTTCAGCACCAGCTACTTCACCGACGCATACACGAAGTACACGATCCACGCCCTCATGAGGAAGAACCCCGAGCCGGACCTGTTCAGCGGCGGCTACTTCAAGAAACGGCAGATCATCAACAAGGACACCGCCACCGAGACACAGTACGGCGTCAAGCTACCGACCCTCAACAAGCTGAAGCAGATACACCTCTTCAGCGAGCCCGACCTCTCAGCGCACATCCCCGAGACCAACGTCTACACGAACCTGAACGCCATCTGGCTCGGCGTCAAGAGTAGAGAGGAGTATCTCCTCGATAACGTGAACAGCCGAGAGTACGCGACGATAATGCACCAGATGTACAAGCGCATGGCGCACACCCAGATAGTCGCCTACGGGCATGGCGGCGGAGGCTGCCAGGACCCGATGATCTACGAGGCCGCGGGCCGCCACTGCATGAGCGTGCACGACAGCGTATGCATCTACCGGGAGGACAACGCGACAAGCTGGCTTGAGAGAACCGCCGACATCTACAGCTACACCAGCGCCGGAAGCGACGTGGACAGCAGGTTCTACCTCGACACGTGGGGCATCAGCTACCACGGCGACATACCTCTGCTGATGATCGACCCGATGGCGGAGGAGACCCAGTACCTCGACGCCAAGGAGAACGCAGACGTGTATGTCGAGGTCACGGAGGGCGCCAGCACAGGCAACTGGTACATCGTACTCGACGAACTTGAGAAGTCCTATCCCTCTTAGGAGGGATTCTCCAACCCCCATTTTTTGAGGTGAAACAAGATACCGCTTAAAGGATTAGAGCCGATAGGGGTGTACAGGTGGAGCGACAAGTACACGGCGCCGGACACCGATGATGTCACACGTGAGGGCCCCGAGGTGAGGCGTGGCCAGCTTGTGGAGATCACACACCTGAGCGTCGTGGACTACACCACCGCCGACAAGTCTCTGCTTATAGGCGTCAAGGACTCGGTGGGCACCACCCATTATTTCCGGAAGGAGGACGGCACCGCTAAGTACGCGTGCCACCTCAGCGGCAGGGTTTTTCTCGTCTCAGGGGAGAAGCCCATCGGCGTCGTAGAGAGCCCCGGCACGAGCGACGTGCTGTACTTCAGCGCGTACGGCACCGTGTACGAATACCCGGAGTAGGAGGCCCCGGAGGTGTATGACCGATGGGAGTACACGATACCCGCGGACACCGCGGAGGCCGACGCGATACGGGTCAGGTGCCCCGTCACCAAAGGGTTCCTTCGGAGCCTGGTGATCTACTTCCCCGCTGGCTGCCACAACCTGGCTAGGTGTCGGGTCTTCGCTGGTGAGCGTCCCGTCGCGCCTCGGTCGGGGGCGAACTACATAGCCGCCGAGGGGATGGCGGTGCACATCCAGTACTTGAACGAGCCGATTTGGGAGGACCTGCCGGTGCTGAACTGGGAGGTGTGGAACGTGGACGACACATATGATCACACGATATGGATGAGCGCCGAGTGGTTGAGCGAGGAGAAGCCGTACGAGATGATGCTGGTTCACCAGATGAAGGAGTTCATCGAGTTGATGAGAAACGTGCTGGGGGTGTGACATGAGACATGACACGTGGAGCGCCTGACTACCACCCACTTATGTACATCGGCAGAGGCGAGACATACGCCCACTTCGGCCCCCGTCCGAACGAGAAGATGAAGATATTTCTGGCTGCACACCCCAGCGGCGCCGAGCTTGGCGTCGGGGAGACCGATTACCTGTTCGACTTCGAGACCTTCCTGGACACGCCGTACACGAGCCCCGCCGGGTGGAGGGCGGACTTCCGTGAGTGGATGATCAGCTATAACGGCCTCGTCACGCTGGACACCGTGTGCGGGGACTTCCCGACGCTGACCCTTCACACTAGAGGACCCAGCAGGTTCCTCACCCACGAGTACGAGCAGATCATATTCTTCGACACCATCTACTGGGACCCCGACGCGGAGAGCAGCCACGACTGGACGTTCACCGTCACCAACGAGGACACGGTGGCCCTCACCGGCGCTGTCCAGGTGGCGATGGTGCTCACCGACCTCGCCAGCCACTACCCGGAGACGAAGGAGGTTAAATGCCTCGCCTGCGGACATGTAAACGTGGTTAAGTTGACGGAGACTAAGATTAAGTGTGAGGCGTGCGGGGCGACGTTCTTCGCCCCGTTCTTCCCAGGGAGAACGATATAGGAGGAGGTGAAAAGTGACATGAGTGATCCAAGAACAGCGGCAATACGTGACCTTCTGAAGTTCCTCGCCATATACGAGGCGACACCGCCGACCCTCAGCGACGGCGACGCCCACAACCTGACGCTGACCAGCGACGGTAAGCTCAGGGTGGACGACCCTACCACGCAGGCGGCGGTTCAGGACATCGAGGATAAGCTCGACAACGCCACATACGGCCTATCGGCGTTGCAGGTGCTTCTAGCCGCGATACCGACGACGCCGGAGCTGGAAGCAGACGCCGCTACAAGATACACGGCGCTAGCCGCCTACGTCGACGAGGTGGAGAGCCTTCTTAAGAACGCAATATACGGACTCTCAGCCCTCAAGGACTGGATGGACGCAAGACCCGCGGAAAGAGGCACAGACGACGCATTACTAGCCGCAAGCTACGTAACGGAGAGAGGCACAGATAACGCGGAACTGGAAACAGACGCTTCGACAAGGTACACAGCCCTAGCAGGATACGTCGACGACGTAGAGGGCTATCTCACCAACGTCACATATGGACTGTCAGCACTTAAGACACTAATCGACGCCGTAGAGGGCAAGCTCGACGTACCCGCCAACTTCATGGCTGATGTGTCAGCCCTCGCTCTTGAGGCAACACTCACAACTATAAAAGGCGGAGGATGGACAGACGAAACCCTAGTCGCTCTTAAGGCTTGGCAAGACGGTAAAGCCGCAGAGAGAGGC
>CAZGZR010000137.1:0-5357 GCA_964529745.1 uncultured Candidatus Bathyarchaeia archaeon | reverse complement strand
CCTCTGGGACGCCTACACCGACGCCGCCCACGACCAGCAACAAGAGTTCCTAGGCTTCTTCGAGAAGGTGGACGCCGCCGTGGGCCACGTCGCGTCCAAGCTGGAGCCCGAAGCCCCCCTCATGATGCTCAGCGACCACGGCATGGGCCCAGCCGAGACCGCGGTAAACCTCAACACCCTGCTCAGGGACCAAGGCTACCTGGCGGCAGGTGACGACCCGCGGAAAAACTACAACAACATCCGGGGGGAGACCCGGGCCTTCGCCGCCGAGTCCACCAAGATATACCTGAACTGCGTCGAGAGGTTCCCACGGGGCTCCGTGGAGCCCGAGGACGCCCCACAGCTTTGCGATGAGCTGGCCGACCTGTTATCCGGTCTGAGGCACGACGGGCGAAGGGTGGTGAAGGAGGCCCACATCGGACGGGACGTGTTCAGGGGGCCAGAAGCCGGTAACGCCCCCGACCTCGTCGTGACCCCCATGAAGGGCTACAGCCTCAAGACGGGCCTATTCAAGGAGAGCCTCTACGAGGAGGACACACTGTCGGGGACCCACACGGAGGACGACGCCTTCCTCTACCTCAGAGGCCCGAGCCGGGGAGACCTGCCGGACGACCCCCGCATCGAGGACTCGATCCACGTTTTCATGAAACAACTGGAGATATGAAATATGCAGCATAACGAAGAGAAGACCTGCTGGAACTGCCCAGCAGCCCTACTCAAAGGCAACGTAGACTTCAGGGCCTGCGGCCAGTCCATAGAGGCCATAAGAGACAAGATCAGCGAGGAGGGGCTCCTCATAGAGTGCGCGAGGCGCCCCGACCTCGGCATGTTCGAGCCCAGCATAACCTTCGAGCAGTGCCCCGAGTGGCGTGAATCCAGGTTCGGGTACCTCCTCAAGGACATGCGCGTCATGATCCTAGGCATCGACGGCTACCTGGGCTGGACCCTCGCCCTGAAGCTGGCGAAGCTGGGCTGCAAGGTCAGCGGCATAGACAACCATCTACGGCGAAGGGCCGTCGCCGAGAAGGGAAGCATGAGCGTCGTACCCATCGCGGACATGGAGACAAGGCTCAGGACCGCCAAGGAGCGACTCGGCGTGGAGATAGGCTTCCGCGAACTCGACCTCCTCGACAGGGACGAGCTGGAGGAGTACCTCAGGGAGGTGCAGCCCGAGGCCGTGGTCCACTACGGCGAGATACCCAGCGCCCCCTACAGCATGGTGGACGCAGAACACGCCATACGGACCCAGCACAACAACACCCTAGGCACCCTCGGCGTGCTTTTCCTAATCAAGGAGATATGCCCCGAGGCCAACATACTCAAGCTGGGCACCATGGGCGAGTACGGCACCCCGCTCACCGGCCGCCCCATATTCGAGGGCCTGTTCCCCGCCGACGCCGTGCTCACCTGGAAGGGCCGGGAGTGGAGCATGGGCGGCGAGCTGACGCCGCGGGACCCGGCGAGCTTCTACCACGTCAGCAAGGTCCAGGACACGTTCAACGTCTACGAGGCGTGCAAGTACTGGTGGCTCAGGAGCTACGACGTCATGCAGGGCGTCATCTTCGGCGTCCACACCGAGGAGGTCTCCGAGCACCCAGATCTGCGGACGCGGCTCGACGTGGACGAGTGGTTCGGCACCGTCATCAACAGGTTCGTCGCCCAGGCCGTCCTAGGCATACCGCTTACCGTCTACGGCTCCGGGGAGCAGATACGGGGCTACCTGGCGCTGGAGGACGCCATGGAGTGCATGGTGAGGCTCCTGTCCTCGCCGCCGGAGCCCGGCCAGTACGACGTGGTTAACCAGCTGAGCCAGCTATACAAGGTCAAGGAACTCGCCGAGGTCGTCGCCAAGGTGGGCAGCCAACGGCACGGCCTCACCGTCCGCATCCAGAGGGTCGAGAACCCACGCGTCGAGGCCGACGAGCACCCCTTCCTCGTGGTCTCCAAGAAGCTCCGCGAGAACCTGGGGTACCAGCCCAAGACGCCGCTGGAGGTGGAGATAGACAGGATGTTCACCCTCCTCATGCAGCCCCAAGTCCGTGCGCGGCTGGAGAGCGTCAGGGACACCGTGTTCCCCAAGACGTGGTGGAGCGGCGAGCACAAGGAATCCATGACCCTGGAGGTCTACGAGCCGGGCACCCACGGGGCGGCGGGCTACAACCCGGAGCTGGTGGTATCGGAGCACGACGGTGACGAGTAGATGGAGATAACGGACAGGGAGTTCCAGGAGAAGGTCCTCGCCTCGGAGAAGCCGGTGCTGCTGGAGTACTGGGCGTCGTGGTGCCCGCCCTGCCACACCATCAAACGGGTGCTCAAGAAGCTCGACGGCGAGGACACTGGGTACAGCATCGTCACAGTGAACGTGGACCGGAACCTGGGCTACGCCTCGAAGTACGAGGTGAAAGGCGTGCCCTGCTTCATGATCTTCAAGCGAGGCGAGCTAGTGCACCGAGAGGTGGGCGCGAGGTCCGAGAAACAGATACGCGCCATGCTCGACACCCACATATGAAGCGCTTATGATAAGAGGAGAATCCCCCGGAAGGAGCTTCAACCCCTTTCCGGAAGCGTCCTGGGCATGGTCAACAGCAGAGGCACCCTCACGAAGACGTCCACGAACATGTGAAACAGGAACGGGGCCCGCGGAGAGACGCTCGTATAAAGCACCCCGCCGAGCAGCGGCGCAGGGATCATGAAGACCCTCCTCAGCAGCTCCCTCACCCCCATCCACCTCCCCCGCTCCTCGGGGGACACCAGCTCGTTCCTGTAGGCAGCCAGTACGCTGAGGCTCGGGTTGAAGGTCCCCCTGAGGGCCCAGCCCAGGATCAGCCACCTCGGGTCGGGGGCGAACAGCAGTATGAGCGTGGACGCGTGGAACAGGGGCCTCGTGAGGATCACGGTCTTAATCCTGCCTATCCTGTCCGCCAGCGCCCCCATGGGCACCGAGGACAGTATGCCGACCAGAGCGAACACGGTCCCCATCCCCCCGATGACGACGGGGTCCACCCCCTTGACCTCCTGGGCGTAGACCATCACGTAGCTCCCCATGACGGCGTAGCTTGAGGCGCTTATCGTGTCGATGAGGAGCCACCTCCTCAGATACGGTGACCCCGACAGCACCTCCTGGAGGCCCTCCAGCAGAGACCCGCCACCACCCTGGAGGCCCCCAGTCTCCTCGAACCTGAGTACTATGTAAAGCCCGATCGCGGCCAGCCCGAGGAACTCGATGAGGAAAAGCGTCTTCAGGCTACCAGCAGAGATGCCCCCCAGCCGCATGAGGATGGCCGCTGCCACCAGCGGCGCCACTACCGTGGGCACCATGGAGGCGGACGTCACCAGCGTGAACCCCTTGGCCCTCTCCTCGTCCCTGAGAGAGTTGGCCATGACCACGCTCTCCAGCCCCTGGGAAAAGAAATAGGCTAGGGAGGACAGCGAGGCGGCTACGGCGATCCAGACCCAGTCCCTCGCCAGGAAGTACGTCAACGGCACCAGCGCCTGGACGAGGACCGTGAAAAGCATGAGCCTCCTGGAGCTGTACTCGTCGATGAGCCTGCCGAAGGGGTAGGCCACGACGGCGTTCACCAGCCAGCCGATGGAGCCCACCAGCCCCAGCTGGACGAAGCTGGCCCCCAGCTGCCGGATGTAGATGCTCGTGTAGTTGAGGGTCAGGTAGTTGAACGCCGAGAACCCGCATTTCTTCAACAGCACCAGCCTGTAGTTCCTGGCCTGCCTGGAGAAGAAACCCCTCAGCCCATCAAACAGTACAGAGACACCTCTCTGAAAGGAGACCCGTCCGTGAAGGTTTAAAATCTCGTAAAGGCCGGTGCAGACGTGACGTTTAAACACGCGGCGAGTCATTGATCCCTGATGAGCCGAGAGGACGTGGCCCGCCTGGCGGCGCGCCTGATGTACGACCGGAAGGTGAAGGAGTACAAGGACGCCAAGGAGACGGCCGCGGCGAGCCTCGGCTCCAAGACGCTGCCCAGCAACTACGAGGTCGCGGTGGAGCTGGACGCCCTCACAGACCGGCTTGAAGGAGACGCCCGCCAGAGGCGGCTCACGGAGATGAGGGGGGCCGCCCTCGAGATCATGAAGAAGCTCTCCCGCTATAAGCCAAGGCTCATGGGCAGCGTCTGGAGGGGCACCGCCCGCCTGGGAAGCGACATAGACATCGTAGTGTACGGCGACCCTGAGGAAGTGGAGAGCGCCCTCTCCCGGAGCTACGCCTTGAAGGGCAGAGACACCCAGAGGTTCACCCTAGACGGGCTGCCCAGAGAAACTACCCACATCAGGCTCACGGTGAACGGCTACGACGCCGAGGTCGTGGTGAGGCCCCCGAGAGACATGGAAGCCTACAGGGAGGACCTCTGCGAGATATACGGCGACCAGAGGAGGGGGCTGGGCGTCGAGAGGCTGGAAAAGCTTATGAAGACTGACCCCCTCCGCAGATTCGTGCCCAGGAGGAGGCAAAAGTGAAGCCCAGGCTCTTCGGGTCCTCAGGGATCAGGGGGCTCGCCAACGTGGACGTAACCACCTCACTCGCCCAGAGGGTGGGCGCCGCGCTTGCTACCATCCACGGGGGAGGCTGCACGGTGGTGGGCAGGGACCCCCGGCTCACCGGCCCCATGCTGGAGGCGGCGCTCCTCAGCGGGCTGGCGGCGGGTGGGTCGGACGCCATCTCGCTGGGCCTGGCGCCCACGCCGGTCACGGCGTGGATGGCATCCGAGACCGGCTCCGACGCCGGCGTCGAGGTGACAGCCAGCCACAACCCGCCGCCTTACAACGGCCTCAAGGTGTTCAACGGCGACGGCGTGAGCCTCACCGCGGTAGAGCAGCTGGAGCTGGAGAGGGTGCTGGAGGAGGAGTCGATCAGGTTGGCGCCCTGGAGCCACGTCGGGTCTGTTGAGGAGTCTGACGCCGTGGGACCCTACGCTGACGCCCTCGCCGAGGCGCTGGATGTCGTGTGGGGCGGCGAGGCGGCGTGCGATCTGTTCAGCGGCGCCACGTGCGTGTCAGCGCCCACGGTGTTCACGGAGCTGGGCGTAGAGACGGAGTTCATCAACGCCGTGCCAGACGGCAGGTTCCCCGCTGGTGACCCCGAGCCCAACGCCGAGACGCTTCAGCGCCTCGTCGGCTATATGAGGGCCCGTGGGGCGTCCATAGGGTTCGGGTTCGACGGCGACGGGGACAGGATGATGGCCGTGGGTGCCGGCGGCGTGGTTGACCCTGACAGGCTGCTGGCGGCCATCGCCGGGTACTCCGTGGAGAGAAGCGGCGGAGGCGTCGTGGTCACCCACGTGGGGGCGTCGATGTGCGTGGACGACGCGGTGGAGGAGGCCGGCGGGAGGGTGGTCCGGACC
>CAZGZR010000136.1:0-5363 GCA_964529745.1 uncultured Candidatus Bathyarchaeia archaeon | reverse complement strand
CTTGATGTAGACATGGGCCATCTCGGGGACGAAGTGGATGGCCTCGCTGACGTCTTCGGTCATGCCCTGGCTGGTGAAGCTCCACTCGTTGCCGCAGTTCCTGCACTTGAGCTTGGCTGGCTGGCTCTCTAGGATGAACCTGGCGTTCTTGAAGAGCGGGGTCTTGAGGTTCTCGAACGCGAACTCGAGTACCTCGTGTTCTACTTGCTGGAGCTCGCCGACCACGACGACGACCTCCGTCACCTCTGTTATGTCGTTTTCCTCTGCGAACTTGGTGGCGGTGGTTATGACTCCCTCTGCTAGCGCCCACTCGTGCATGGGGCTTGTTGAGCCGTGGACGCTTTTAGGTGTTACTGGGGTGTTACCTGTTACAAGAACTGATCGATGACTTGGGGTTTCTTATAATTGGTTACTTATTATAAGCGTTTTTCAGCGGTGTTGGTTTACCTATTTTTAGTTTTTTACCTTTATTGGTGATGTTGTGTTTTCTAGGCGCAAGAAACCATGTCAACAAGTTAACTGGTGTCCACATTTGGGAATATTATTATCCCATGTAACTAAGAAAATCCCCCGCCACAGAAATTTTTTTTCCGTAATACCAAGTAACAGGGAACAAGCCCCAAGAAAAGGCCCCCGATCACGCCTAAAACTCCTATTCCATGTAACCAGGCATATCCAAGATTTTTTTCCGGATCACATGTAACATGGATGCGTGAACCACTGAGCCTCGATCACTAGAATATTATACTGGTTCCCCGGTAAAACGTCTGAGGCTTATGGTTGGCGTCTCGCGTTTCAGCGTCTCCGTGGACCCCGAGCTGCTTGAGGAGTTCGACGACACCATAGAGGGGCTCGGCTACAACAGATCCACGGCCATACAGGTGGCCATGAGAGGCTTCCTCGCGGAATATAAGTGGTCCGAGGGGGAGGGCGACGTGGCCGGGGCGATAACGATGGTCTATGATCACCACGTCGGTGGCCTGGTTGAGGAGCTCAACCATCTGCAGCACGAGCATCTCGGCGTGATTTCCTCCTCGACCCACGTCCATATGGACCACGATAACTGTCTAGAGATACTGGCGGTCAAGGGCCCCGCTTCTCAAATAAAGAGCTTGGCGGGGGCTCTGGCGGTTATAAGGGGCGTGAAGCAGCTCAAGATATCCATACTAGAGAGATAATCCAGTTATCCGATTTCATGGTTCCAGCTCTTCATAACCAAGCTTATGCAACCCATACACATGCAGATCAGACTAACACGAAAAAACATAGCAGGCGCCATAACTCTAATCGTCTCCCTGATGACGCTCTCGGTGATGTACCGTGGCATAACGACGGGCGCAGGAGTCATCCCAGGCTTCAGCTTCCTCCTCTGGACCCTCATCGCCCTCGCCTACTCGATCCACGAGGAGATAAACGAGTACGTGAAAGACAACCACGCCAAGGTAACAGAGCCCCTCATGGCCAACATGGAGAAAGTGAAGACCAACATACTCGAGACCGCAAGGCGGGATCCCATGCAGCCACTCCAACTCACCCTGGGAAACACCAGGAACAGGCTCAGACAGGGCCTCCTGGCCATCCTCTACCAGCTCATCCAGGCCCTAGAGAACCCAGACGAAAAACCGCCGAACCCCTAACCCATAAAAACCACGGCAGCCATACCAACAGGAATGAACGGCTACCTCGAGGAGCTGGACAAGACCGGAAACAGCCTCATGATCTACAGCCACGGCCAACTAATATTTCAGAGCGCAAGCAAAGGCATACGGCCCCACCTGGAGGCCATAGAGGCTCACGGTGAAGCCCTCCGCGGTACACTGATGGTGGACAAGATAGTGGGCAGAGCCGCCGCCCTCCTCATAATATACAGCGGCGCAGCCGAGGCACATGCACAGGTCCTCAGCAAGCCCGGCAAACAGGTCCTGGACCTGTATAACCTGCCCACCAGCTACGTGGAGCTCACCGACCACATAAAGATGAAGGACGGCAGCATCTACTGCCCCTTCGAGCGCATGGTACAAGGCGTGACCGACCCCGCTGAAGCCTACGCCGCCATCACGGAGAAGATGCGCAGCCTCAACGAGCCTTCTTCATAGAAAGCACCGCCGGTATGGCACCCAGGTTCAGGGCCGCCCCCAGCAGGAACACCGTCGAAAAAGGCAGCACCGTGGACAGGAACCCGGCGGCGAGGCTCCCCAGCGTTGAGCCGAACCCGAACACGCTCGACAGGTAGCTTATGGACATGGTTTTTATCTCGGGCTCCACCAGATCCGTGAGGAAAGCCCACTCCGAGACCGCCCGGGTCCCCCAGCACAGCCCATACAGCGCTAATGCCACCCCCATCATGGCGATGCCGTCGAACAACGCAATCATGACGAAGCTTATCACCATGAGCCCGTACGCCACCAGCATCGGGGTACGTCGGCCTATGGAGTCGCTTATCCTGCCCGCGGGGAACCTGGACAGCGTGTTACTGAGGCCCCTCACCGTGAACAGCAGAGCCACCGTGGACTCGCTTATGCCCAGCTCCTGCACCGCGTATATGCTGAACAGGGCGATGAATATGGCCTGCGCCGTGCTGAAACTCGCCCTACAGTAGCTGAGGAGCATCACGTTCCTGTTCCTGAAGATCATCCTCAGGGACTCCACGGCGCCTACCTCCCGCGCCTCCCCCGCCTTGGCCGCCCTACGCTGCACCTCTGGGGCGAGGAACAGCAACAACAGGATGCCCAGAGCCGGGAACAACGCGGACAGGTAGAACAGCTGAGGGTAGCTCATGACGTTGATCAGGAGGCTGCACAGGGCGGGCCCCACCATCATCCCGAACCCGAGGAACGTCAGGTACCTGCCCATGGCGTCCCCTTGCCTGTCCGCAGGCGCCGCGTCACTCACCGTGGACATGGCCGTCTGGTTGAAGCTCCCGTTCGCCAGGCACATGTAGACGGTGATGAGCAGCACCTGGGTGAAGCTCCTGGCGTGGGCGTAGAGGACCAGGCTGGTGGCCTTTATGAAGAGCCCCACAAGCAGCATGCGTATCCTGCCAAGCCTCTCTGCCACCACGCTCATGGGGATGCGCACCACCAGGGGGATGAAGCTCATGACGCTGTACAGGGTCCCCACCTGCACCACGGTGGCCCCCAGCCCCGTGACGTAGAGGCTGAACACGGGCTGGGTCACGGTCCAGCTTAGGACGAAGTTGGAGGCGGCCAACATCAACGCGTATAGCCTCCTGTCGTAGCCGCTCACCCCGGTTCACCCTTTCACCGGGGCACATCTGCGGCGAGCCATGATAAAGGTTTGGTCTGGGAAGGACTTAAGAACCCCTGCACACAGTTGTTAGGATTCACCGCGGAGTTGAAAGGTCCATGGAGAAGCTCGTAGAGCTGGCGGAACAGATCACAGACGACGAACTCAGGGCCACCGTGCTGGGGTTCCTCAGGGACCCACCGATGGACTTGGACGCGCCGGCCCTCCCAATCGGCGTCTGCCCGGCCGGAGCCTATCAGCACCACTGCTACGGCGGCGGTCTCGTGGAGCACACGCTGAGCGTGGCCCGGCTGTGCATGACCCTCTGCGACGTGGTGGAGGAGCTGTACGGCGGCAGCGTGGACCGTGACCTGGTGCTGGCCGGCGCCATACTCCACGACGTCATGAAGGTCTACTGCTACGAGGAGGCCGGCGAAGGGCGGTTTAGGACCAGCGAGCTCGGCGGCCTCGTGGACCACATGAGCCTCATGATCGCCGAGATGCACAGGCGGGGGCTACCCATGGAGCTATTGCACGTGATAGCGGGCCATCACGGCGACGCCGGCGCCACCAAGCCCAAGACGGTGGAGGCCCTCATAGTCAGCGTGGCCGACCAGGCCGACAGCGACCTCAACGGCAAGCTGCTGCGGGCGGCCGAGTACCTGCTGAGGAGAAGCGGTGTGCCGCGGCCCAGCATGGGCAGCGCCAAGGAGGCGCTGGACGTGGTCAGGGTGAAGAGCCGCGACGGTTGGGACGGGCTGCGGCGCATGCTCGACGACGAGGGCTAGACGATAACATATTGTACCCAGCCCCACATCTATAGACCATGTCACATGGTGGCAGAGACCAGACGGTCATCCTCATCGCTCTCGCCTTGGGGGCGGGCATATACCTCCTCGTCCCCATGAGCCTCCCCTTCAGCGCCGTCTCCATGGCCGTGGGTCTCGCCATAGTGTTACTGGTGGGGGAGCCCATGGTGGAGGGCCTCAAAGAGCTGGGCAGACGCACCGGGGTGTCCGACCACATCATAGGCATAGCCTCCAGCATAGCCTCCAACCTCCCCGAAGCCGTCATGACTCTGTTCATGATCGCGAGCCCCCACCTCAGGGAGGTGGCCATACTCACGGTGCTGCTGGCCTCAGCGTTCAACGGCCTCCTCCTGGGCATCATGGTGGTCATGGTTACTTACAGGGGCGGTACTGTGGAGATGCCGAAGGATGCGCTGGAGCACGACGTAGAGCTCATGAGGGTCACCATCGCGTTCTGCATGATCGTTTTCGGCACAGGCGTCATCATGGGAGTCAGCGGCGCCGACGGCGGCCAGGTGCTGCCCTGGGAGGTGCCCCTGTTCCAGCTCGTCTCCTACGCGGGCTACCTCTACTTCCTTGGCAGGGGGCCCGAGAAGAGGCGTGGCGAGGAGCACGCTGTGGAGGGAGGCGCGTCGTGGGCGGCGCCCATCGCGCTGGGCCTCGTGGGGATCGTCTTGGCGGCGCAGCTCATCTCGGGGTCCGCCGAGTTCCTGGTTCACATGTTCGATCTACACGTGGTGATAGCCGCCACGGTCATAGGTTTCGCGGGCAGCGTACCGGAGCACGGGCTGGCTATCCTCGGCGCACGGAGAGGCCACGTGGAGCTGGGGGTCTCCAACCTCCTCTCAGGGATAGTGCAGAGCGTCATGCTCATCTTCCCGGTCATCGCGTTGCTGGTGCCGGTGCCCCTAGACGGGTACGTGCTATACCAGTTCCTAGCCATCGCTGTGACGCTGTGGATAGTGAAGAAAAGCATCGTGGACGACGGCAGGCTCACCATAGACGAGGGGCTGAGCATCGTCGTGATACACGTGCTGGGGGTGCTGCTCTTCGACGAGCTGAGCCTCCTCATCTGACCGGTGGTGTGTGCCCACCTGAGAGACTGCGCATCTAGTTCCTCGGCGTCCTTCTAGGGTCGAGGAAAGCATATATGTGGGGGCACTCGGTTTCACTCTGGGCAGCGGTGGCAGAGTGGTGATCGCGCTGGTCTCGAAAACCAGTGGCCTTTGAGCCTCAAGGGTTCGAATCCCTTCCGCTGCGCCATCCTTCATGCGGGCGCGAGCGCAAATGAGAAGAGCATACCAGATG
>CAZGZR010000135.1:0-5400 GCA_964529745.1 uncultured Candidatus Bathyarchaeia archaeon | reverse complement strand
CCCGCCCACCTGCTTCGGATAAGCCCTCAGGCATATTTTTTATCCAGCGCCGGGGGAGGTGGGGGGGGTCATCGGGTTGGTGGGAGGGGTGGGGGCGTGGCTCAGGGAGGTCAGCTGGGGAGCGGAGAGCGACGCCTATCGGCGCTTCACCCCCCTGCAGTCCATACTCGCTCTGCAGGACTGCCCCTATGTGAAGCTTCTTCACGACGTGTCGGAGGGGGGAGTCATAGGGGGCCTGTACGAGTTGCAGGACGCCCACAATGTGAGGATTTCCGTAGACTCTAAGACCCTCAACATCGGGAAAGAAGCCGCGGAGTTGGATGAAGACCCTTTGAGGGCCCCCTCCTACGGCGCGTTGATAGCCGTCATCGACGGCAGGGGGGTCGATGAGGTTCGACGCATCTGCGAGGAAAACGGAACCACCTTCGCGGCCGCGGGGAGAGTCGAGGAGGGGCGCGGTCTCTTCGCGGACGGCGTCGAGGTGACCGAGCAGAGACGCGTCGAGCTTGACGAGCTGTATGGGTCGTTGAAGCTCAAGGATGCTTTACTCTCTCGTCTCCGGTCGGCGCTGGAGAGCTTGACTGAGGTACCCGGCGTAGAGCGGTTGATCCCCCAAGTAGGTACGAACCTGGTGTACGCGAAGGAGGGCGCCGAGAACGCCATGGATGTCGCAGGTCTCAGCGGAAGGCTGGTGGCTGCCTACGGCGGGGCCTTGATGTGCGGCGAGACAGCCTACGGCGCTTCAAGGTATCTGGCGTCTGTGGTCCTGGAGGCGGCTAAGAAAGACTGTGGGGTCCGCGCCGCCGTCAACATCAGGGCGGGGGAAGACGTGACCGGCGGCTTGAAGAGGCTGGGCCTCGGCGTCGTCACCATACCAGGCAAACTGGAGGAGGCTGGCTGCCCCGTCACCCACTACATAAGAGACCACGGCGGCCTCCTCGACGCGTATGTTCACCCCGGTGACTTCGGCGTGGAGCCCACCACGACCATCCTAGGCGAGTCCCCTGAGAGGCTTGTGGAGATAATAACGGAGTTAGCTAGGGTTGCGTGAATCCGTGAAGGCGTTCGACCAGGTGGCGGGCTACTACGACGACTGGTACAGCCACCCCCAGGGGAGACAGGTCTTCGAGGCGGAGCTCTCGGCCTTGGAGTCACTCATCCCGGGAACGGGGCTGGGCTTAGAGGTCGGTGCGGGCACGGGGGCGTTCGCAGAGAGCCTCACAGACGAGGAGAGGACCATCATCTGCCTTGATCCGTCCGGGGCCATGCTCGCTAAGGTGAGGGAGAGGAAGCTGCAGGCGATCATGGGTGTTGGAGAGCACATGCCCATCACCGAGGCGTCGTTGGACTTCGCCTACATGGTGACGACCCTTGAGTTCCTGGTGGACCCGGTCGCTGCCTTAAGACAAGTCAGGTTTACGATGAGGAGAGCCGCGCCTCTCACGATCCTGTTCATCAACGCCGACAGCCCCTGGGGCAGCCTGTATAGGCGGATAGGCGCCGACGGCGACCCCGTGTTCAGGTATGCCAGGCTTCGCTCTCATGAGGAGGTGCTTGAGATGCTGGCTGAGGCAGGTTACGCGTTACAGGGGTCCGTGGGAACCCTCACGACGGGACCGAAGGAGGTAGAGGTGGGGGGCGGTCTGGTGGAGCCCGGCGTTGGGACGGGTGTGATATTGATTAAGGCTTCGTCGAAGTAGCAGTCATCCCGGAAAGACGCGACGTTCTCGACTTTTATGGGATTCTCCACCCCATCTATGAATAAGTTTAAATCCTCATTCCCCGGCAGGCTATGCGAAGGGGAGCTGGGCGTCAGCCTAGCTGAGAGGACGAAAGTCGACCCTTTGAACCTGATCCAGGTAATACTGGCGGAGGGAAGAGAAACGAGTAGTGAGATGGATACCCGGGTTTTGGCGGAGGTCGCCGTAAGCGTCGCCCTCGCCTACGTACTCAACCTTATCATCGTGTACCACCTGCCGCAGGGCGGCTCGATCACCCTGGGGAGCATGGTGCCCATACTGTTAGTGGCCTTCAGAAGGGGGCCTAGGATAGGCGTCTTCGCGGGAGCGGTGTTCGGCCTCGTCCAGATGTTCCTCGGCGGATACTGGTTCACGTTGGCGCAGGTGATCCTGGACTATCCCGTGGCTTTTGCCGTCCTCGGCCTAGCGGGGTTCTTCAGGAAGAGGCCGCTGGTCGGGGTGGCTGTCGCCATGGCGTTGAGGTTCCTGGCCCACTTCGTCTCGGGCGTCGTTTTCTTCGGTGCATACGCGCCGCCCGAGCTGGGGCCTTACGTGTACAGCGCCATCTACAACGGCAGCTACATGCTGCCCGAGTTCGTGATAAGCGCCGTAGTCATCCACCTGCTGATACAGCGGGGGATACTTGAGTACGATATCTAACCTACCTACATTTTGTTTGTTTAACGCAAAAAGGGCTTCATCCGCAACCGTCGTTGCTCAAACTGTTTATAACCATTCGAGGCGTTGGATATGAAAACCTGGTGCAGGATTTGTCGGATAAAGAGTTCTACATGAGCGATTACGTGCCGGAGATCGAGATGAACCTCCCCGAGAAGGTGTGGCTCTTCGATACCACACTCCGGGACGGGGAGCAGATGCCCGGAGTCACCTACACGATAGACGAGAAGATACTCATAGCACACCAGCTGAATGAGCTGAGGGTGCCCAAGATAGAGGCCGGTTTCCCCATCACCAGCAGGGGGGAGACCGAGGCCGTGAAGAAGATAGCCGCCCTGGGGCTGGACTCCACCATAGTAGCGCTGGCGCGGCCCCTGAAGGGCGACATCGACCGCGCGCTGGACTGCGACGTCCCCTACGTACACATATTCATCAGTACCAGCGATCTTCACATCGAGCACATGATGAACACCACCCGGGAGGAAGTCATGCGCCAGACCGTGGAGGGCATCGAGTACGCCAAGGACCACGGCGTCAGGGTCGAGTACAGCCCCCAGGACGCAACCAGGACAGACATGGGGTTCCTCAAACAGATATGCATAGCCGCCTCCGACGCGGGCGCGGAGATGCTGAACATCCCGGACACCGTCGGCGTCATGACGCCCAGGATCACATACGAGTTCTTCAAGGAGCTCAAGAAGACCGTGGATACGCCGCTCAGCGCCCACGCCCACAACGACCTGGGCCAGGCGACGGCCAACAGCCTGGCGGCGGTGGAGGCCGGCGCTGAGCAGGTTCATGTCTGCATCAACGGTTTGGGTGAGCGTGCGGGGAACACAGCCCTCGAGGAAGTGGCGCTTAGCCTTGCAGCCCAATACGGGATAGAGACCGGGCTCAACTACAAGAAGATGGCGGAGACAAGCAGCCTTGTGGAGCGGCTCAGCGGCGTCTACTTGCCGCCGAGCACGCCCATCGTCGGGGACAACGCGTTCTCCCACGAGGCAGGGATACACGTCCACGGCCTCCTGGGGTTCCGTGGCAACTACGAGATCATGTCAGCCGAGTTCGTTGGCAAGAAGAGCCGCGTCGTCGCCGGGAAGCACGCAGGCCGCCACGGCATCTTCAAGATGGTAACGGACATGGGTTTCGAGCCAAGCGAGGATCAGCTGAAGGCAATAGCCCGGGAGGTCAAGAGCCTGGGCGACACGGGTAAGCTGGTCACCGACACCGACCTCTATGCCATAACCAGGAACATACTGGACATCAGGCAGGAGGACAGGGTGAAGCTCCAGCAGCTCCTGGTGGTCACGGGGAACAACATCGTGCCCACGGCGAGCGTCAGCCTGAACGTTGACGGTAACGAGATGATAGGCAGCGGCACGGGCAACGGCCCCATAGACTCCGCCATCAACGCCATCAGGAACGTGGTGAACGGGTTCGCCGACTTCACCTTGGAGAAGTTCATGATGAAGGCCATCACCGGAGGCACAGACGCCGTGGCCGACGTCACCGTAGCCGTCAGGCAGGGCGAGAAGCTCATCACAGCCAACAGCGTCAACGGGGACACCGTCATGGCCAGCGTCGAGGCAATACTCAAGGGCATGAACAGGCTGCTGGATAAGCAGGGCGCGTAGCATGAGCACCGTAGCCGAGAAGATACTGGCGGCACACAGCGGCCACCAGGAGGTCCACCCTGGGGAGATAGTGAAGGCCGATATCGACTTCGCGTTCATGCCAGCCCTCACGGCGGCCCTCGCCTTCTACGCCATGAGGGACATGGACATCGAGAGGGTCTGGGACAGTGACAAGGTGACCATCCTTCTTGACCACATTGCCCCCGCCACCAACATTACTAACTCGTCGCTCCACAAGGAGTGCAGGGAGATCGCCAAGAAGCAGGGTCTAAGCCACTTCTACGACATCAACGTGGGAGTCTGCCATCAGGTCATTCCGGAGAAGGGCCACGTCTATCCGGGGATGCTCATGGTAGGCGCCGACAGCCACACCTGCACCCACGGCGCATTCGGGGCCTTCGCCACAGGCATCGGCAGCACCGACATGGGCGCCGCCATAGGCACCGGGAAGCTATGGTTCAAGGTGCCGGAATCCATCAGGGTCAACGTAGATGGGCGGCTCGCCCCGAGGGTCATGTCCAAGGATGTCATACTCAAGACCGCGGGAAGGCTGGGCGCGGACGGCGCCACCTACTGCTCCCTGGAGTTCACAGGCTCAACCGTCAAAGACATGAGCGTGGGAGCCCGTATGACCCTCTGCAACATGGCCATAGAGCTGGGAGCCAAGACCGGCATCGTGGAGCCGGACGACAAGACCTTCAACTTCCTTGAGGGCCGGGTGGATCACAGCTACACTCCGGTCTATAGCGACGCCGATGCCCTGTACAGGGATACCCTGGAGATCGACGGCGCGGCGCTGGAGCCCCAGGTGGCTTGTCCTCACGCCGTGGACAACGTTAAACCAGTCACCGAGGTCGCCGGGACGGCGGTGAACCAGGTCTTTATAGGGAGCTGCACCAACGGCAGGCTAGAGGACTTACAGTCTGCCGCCGAGATAGTGAAAGGGAAACGGGTTCACCCAGACGTGAGGGTCATCGTTACTCCGGCCAGCTACGAGGTGTATGACGGTGCGAACAGCCGGGGAATCATAAAGACGTTCATGGACGCCGGGGCGGTTGTGTGTAACCCTAGCTGCAGCGTCTGCTTCGGCGGCAACCATGGGATACTGGCTCCAGGCGAGGTGGGCCTCAGCACAAGCAACCGCAACTTCAGGGGAAGGCAGGGAAGCACCGAGAGCCAGGTCTACCTCTGCAGCCCAGCCACGGCGGCGGCGAGCGCGTTGAAGGGGGTCATAACAGACCCGAGGGAGGCTTGAAGTTGATCAAAGGCAAGGCTTGGAACTACGGCGACGACGTGAACACCGACTTCATCCTCCCCGGCATCTACCTAGAGCTAACGGACCCTGATGA
>CAZGZR010000134.1:0-5894 GCA_964529745.1 uncultured Candidatus Bathyarchaeia archaeon | reverse complement strand
GAACTTCGTCTTACACTTGATGCAGTTGTAGGTGACCGAGGGCTTCCCGGAGACGGAGCCGCATTCATCGCACTCGTACATGGACTCGGCCACGGTGAAGCCGGCCTCGTCCTCGGCGTCACGATCATGGTGGCCGGCCGGGTCATACTCTGTGCCGCAGAGGGGGCAGCGGCAGTCTATGCCATCGAAGTAGTCCTCCGCGTAGCCGGTGTAGCCGCATGCCCTGTGCTTGATGACCTCCTTCTTGGTGATCTTCATGGACCCGCACTTGGGGCAGGACAGCACTATCATCACCACGGGGCTGTAGCAGCTCGGGCACAGGGCCACGGTGCCGTAGTTGATCTTCTTTATGTACCCCTTCTGGGCCAGTGACTCGAGAAGCGCCCTCATCTGTTCGCTGTCGTAGTAGGTCAGCAGGGACGCGAGCTCGCCGTAGGCTATGCCGTCGGGCGTGAACTTGGGTAGCACCCTCTTTACGTTGAGGTCCCTCATCTGCTGGAGGAAGAACTCCTCCTCGTTGTTCAAAGCGGCGAGCGGCTTACCCTCTGTTATCTGCGTACCCTCGGACTCGTCTTCGAAGATCCCCAGAAACGTGGAAATGTCTGACACCTATCGCCGTTGTTGAGACAGAGTCGTTGTGGTAAATTTATATTGAAAACGGATTCAGGAACCAGAACACTGGTTCATGTTTTCCCCGGCCCAAAGCCTCTACTAGCAAGTCTTACAAGCGCACAGGATATGTGTTATCCATGTCAAAACCTGGTAAAGTTTTGATCTCCATTGACATGGAGGGCATAAGCGGGATCGTTGACTGGGCCGAGGTGGACAGGAACAACAGCGAGTACGCGTTCGCCCGCAAGCTTATGGTGGGGGACCTCAACGCGGCCGTGGAGGGCGCGCTGGCGGCCGGCGTCAAGGAGGTGGTGGTCTCGGACGCCCACGGCGGCATGCGGAACATGAGGCCCGAGGACGTGCACGAGGCCGCATACCTCGTCCGGGGCAGCCCCAAGCCCAACAGCATGATGGAGGGCATCGACGACAGCTTCGACGCCGCCCTCTACGTGGGCTACCACAGCATGAAAGGCACCGAGAACGGCATCATGTGCCACACCATCTCGGGGAGCGCCGTGGACGGGGTCTTCATAAACGGGCGGGAGACGGGGGAGTTCGGGCTGAACTCCGCGCTTGCCGGCTTCTACGGCGTCCCGTCGGTTTTCCTCGCCGGAGACTACGCGGCCACCAAGGAGGCCGAGGCGTTCGTGCCCGGCATCACCACGGCGGCCGTCAAGTGGGCGGTGGGCAGGTACAGCGCCAAGTGCCTGCACCCCAAGGAGTCCGGGAAGCTGATAACCGCTAAGGTGAAGGAGGCGCTGTCGAAGCCGTTCCCGCCGCCGAGGCGCGTCGAGGAGCCCGTCGAGGTAAAGCTCAGGTTCACGTCCTCGACCATGTGCGATCTGGTCTCGCTGATCCCCAGCTTTAAACGCGTTGAGGGCCGCACCATGAGGGGCGAGTTCCCTGACTACCAGACGGCCATCAACGCGCTCCGGGCCGGGATCTACCTCGGAGGAGCCGCCGAGAGAAGGTAGGCCAGTTTCATCACCTTTTTTAACCGTGATGCCGCGGGAAAACTAGGAATGTCAGCTCTATCTAGGAGGCACATCTTCTTAGCGGTCGCCGTGCTTGTAGTCGGGGCAACCGCTTCGTACCTCTACTTCAGCCGAGGCGACGACTCAACGTATGAGGAAGGCATCACAACAGGCTACCTAGTCACGGACGTCGAGGTCCCTTTGGTTGACGGCGGATCAGTCAGGTTCAGCGACTACAAAGGCGGGTTTCTTGTGGTGGATTTCATGGCGCCGTGGTGTCCGCCCTGCAGGGAACAGTTCAAGGTGCTGAAGGCGCTGAAAGAGTACCCGGAAGTCGAGATAATCACCATCAACATAGACACAGGCTATAACAGCAGCGACCTCAGGCAGTTTGCGGAGGCCGAGGGGATCACGTGGAGCTTCGGCAGCTCCAGAGAGGCGGCTTATATATACCAGACGAACGCCATACCCACCATTCTCTTCGTGGACGAGGAGGGGGTCATCCGGTACCGGGGCTACTATACGACCCTAAACCAATTTGAGCAGCTTATGCAGAGTTATGGCTGATGGACATGGAGCTGGCTGGCTTAGGTGTGGCTTTCACCGCGGGGGTGCTCGCGGTGCTGGCGCCCTGCGCGCTGCCCATGCTTCCGTCCTACATAGCGTACTACATGAACCTCGACGAGGACGATAGGAGCATCGGCGCGTCCCTCGGGTTCGCGTTCACCGTCGTCGCAGGGTTTCTAGCCGTCTTCCTAGTGATAGGCCTGCTCCCGTCGTTCGCGTTGAACCAGGTGTCGTCGAGGCTCGAGTTTGTCGCGCCCTTCATAGGGGCGCTGCTTGTGTTAATCGGGTTGGCGTCCGGGTTCAGCGGCTTCTTCAACATGATGCCGGCCGTAAACGTCTCCGCGCCCCAGAAGGCGGGCTACAGGAGCTTCTTCTTGTACGGGGTAGGCTACGGCGCCGCGAGCCTCGCCTGTAGCCTCCCCGTCTTCATACTGCTGGTTCTCCAGTCGTCCATGGCCGGCGGCCCGTTAGAAGTGTTGGCGGCGTTCCTAGTTTACGGGCTAGGCGCCTCAGCCGTGGTGGTGCCGCTCACGCTGGCCCTCACCTACTCGAAGGGCTACGTGCATGTGAGGCTCATGGGGGTCCTGCCTTGGATGAAGAAGATCAACGCGGCGGTACTGATCCTGGCTGGGCTCTACATGATCGTCACGTACTTCGTCTAGCCGGCTCTAGCTCGTCCTTGTTCAAATCGATGAACTGCTGGATGAGGCTCCTAACCATCTCCTGGTTGTCCGGCGTCTTCATTTTGGATAGGACGGTTTCCAGCGTGGCGTCGACGATGTCCCTCTGTAGTGCCAGCGCCAGCACCAGGAATCTGCCGTCGTCCCCGCCCACGGCCTCGTACATCGCCTCAAGCATCTCTCGGTAGGTCCGGATGAAAGGCGACTCTAGGGGCTCCTCATCGACCAAGTCTATGACGGGACTGACTTGTCCTAAGTATTTGTTAAGGCTATTGCCTCGCTAATGCCTGTATTAACCTGTTGGTCGAACTGCTACATCAACCCTCTCAGCAGTCTCAGGGGAACAGCTGACCCACTTTTATATTGTAACATAAGATTACAAAGTATGTCTTCCCACAGCGGCTCGCTTATCATGACACGGGGAAAGATGGACGCGACACGCTCCGTTCTGCCCAAGGTGGACTACCACTGCCACATAAGCATCACCGAGTACAGCGACCCCGCCAACCCCACCGTCGTCACGGTTAGCCTGGATGAGTTCCAGGCGGACCTGCAAGAGGCGGGCATAGACAAGGCGGTGGTCCTCAGCGACAAACGCACGAGCCCGGGGCGGGTCTCCGCGTTCGTCTCTCAGGACCCGGGGCGGTTCATAGGTTTCGGTTACGTGGACCCCACGAGGAAGGGCGCCGCCGAGGAGGTGCTCAGGCAGAGGAACGGGCTTGGGCTTTTCGGCCTGAAGCTGTACCCGTGCAGCGACGGCTACGCTGCCGACGACACCCACGCCTTCAATGTCTACGAGGCGGCGTCGAGCATAGGGATGCCGGTGATGTTCCACCACGCCGGGATGCCGGACGCCTACGATTATCTGAAGCACACTGACCCGGCTCAGATCGACGTGGTGGCCCAGTGCTTCCCCGAGCTCAAGATAGTGCTCGCCCACCTGGGATACCCGCGGGTCGAAGAGACCCTCTACGTATGCAGGAAGCACAGGAACGTGTGGTGCGACATAAGCTGGCCCTACGGCGACGTGGACCACCCCAGCTTCCTCTACATGCTGTGGAGGGACCTGTTGGTTGCGCTGAACCTGGGCGTCATGGACAGGATGGTATTCGGCACAGACTATCCGGGGGTCAGGCAGAGGCCATACGTTGATATGCTCATGAACCTGAACAGGTACGCCACCCACGAGGACCTCAGGATACCGCTGGACAGGATATCGGCCATGCTGGACAGGAACGTACAGCCCCTACTTCCTTAGGCTGTCCTCGACGACGTATGGGATCATCTTCACCAGGTCCTCCGGCAGGAGGTGGTAGCCCTTCTCCTCGTACACCCTGTCGCCGGCGGCGCCGTTGATGAACGCCGACGCGCAAGCCGCTTGGAAGGGCGCCGCGCCCATGGCTATGTAGCCACCGGTGAGGCCGGTGAGCACGTCGCCCGTGCCGCCGACGGTCATGCCCGGGTTGCCGGTCCAGTTGTACCGGGTGCAGCTGCCGTCACTCACCACGTCCACTCTGCCCTTCAACAGCACCACGGCGCCAAGCTTCTTGGCCGCCTTCTCCACTACACCGCCCTTCTCCTTGAAGCCCCCCTCCGCCTTTTTCCCGGCTAAAATCTCGAACTCCCTGCTGTGGGGGGTGAAAACCAGAGGCGCCTCTATACTGGGCGTGGTCTGGGTGTAGGCCTTGAGGCCGTCTGCGTCAACCACCATGGGGAGACCCTTCATCTGGACGGCGTCGTGGAGCCGCGTGTAGGCTTCGACGGTCTTCTCGTGCAGGCCCAGGCCCGGCCCCACGGCCACCGCGTCCACCCTGTCGAGGAAAGGCTTGACCGTCTCAAGGTTCTTCGGGGTGAGGCGTTTCCCTTCGAGCTTCACCGTTATGAGGCTGGGGCTGAACCCGGCCACCGCCCCTGCGGCCGTCTCGGGGACCGCCGCGTAGACGAGGTCGCAGCCGGCGGCGTACGCGGCCATGGCTGTGAGGGCGGGGGCCCCCGAGTAGGTCTCGCTGCCCCCCACAACGAGGAGGGTGCCGTGCATACCTTTGTGGCTGTCGGGCTTCCTCTCGGGGTGGACCATGGCCACGTCCCCCGGCCCCGTGTAGAGCTCAGCCTCTGGGGGTATGCCTATGGGGGCGACTACGATCTCCCCTGCCTGCCTGGGCTTGCCCTTGTAGCCCTTCTTGAGTTTGTGGAAGGTTACAGTGAGGTCTGCGTGCACGCACTCTCCGTGGGCGACTCCCGTGTCTGCGACGAGCCCAGTGGGTACGTCCACCGCTATCCTGTACGCCTCGGCGGCGTTCATCGCCTGCACCATCTGCTTATACGGGGGCCGCAGCTCCCCGTGCATGCTCGTCCCTATCAAGCCGTCTATCACAGCGTCGGAGTTGATCTCGGGTATGAGGGACGAGTCCTTGACCAACGTGACTTCGACGCTGGAGCTCATGTTCCTTATGGCCTCGTAGTTGACGCGGGTGTTCTCATGCTTGATGTCCGCTGGGTCTCCGAGTACGAGCACCTCCACCTCGTAGCCCATGCCCGCGAGATGTCGGGCGGCCACGAAGCCGTCGCCGCCGTTGCCGCTGAGCCCCGACACGACGACCACCCTAGACCCCGGTTTGAGGCGCCTCGCCGTCTCGTCGGCCACCGATCTACCGGCCGCCTCCATGAGCATCTGCGTCGAGACGCCGAGGTACTCCGAGTTCATCTCCACGACCACCATCTCGGAGACGGTCAGGTACTCACCAAGCAACACCATTCACAACCACATACCCAGCCTAAGTCTCTGTCATCTAAGATAATATATTTAGTCTCAGACCCTAGGATAACCATGAAGATTCTATTCATTGCCGGAAGATGGGCCCAGAACGTCGAGGAATCTAAGAACTACCAGGCGCTGGCGGAGAAGGCCGAGGTCCATCTGACGAGGGAAACGGATCAGGACGCCCTGGCCGCGAAGGCCGAGGACGTGGACATCATCATCACGGGGGCTCCCGTGTCCGCGAAGGTGATCAACAACGCGAAACGACTGAAGATGATCCAGACGACGAGCGTCGGGTACAAC
>CAZGZR010000133.1:0-6078 GCA_964529745.1 uncultured Candidatus Bathyarchaeia archaeon | reverse complement strand
GCTGCTTGACCTTGCAGGCCTGTTCCTCGGGTTTCCCCAGTCAGGGAGGGGCAGGAGGGTTCCACGCAGGTTTTACGGCGAGTTGATTGAAAGGTACTTCGATTCCCTCTCCCTGAGCATAGATGACCCCCAAGGGAGACTGGTTTACGCCTTGCTGCACTGGACGGTTGGGCGCATCATCAGCTCATGGATTTTCTATATCAAGGATAGAGTAGGTGGTGATGTGGACCCCGAGGTCTTGAGTAGGTTGTTGACCTCGAATCAGGAGTGTCTCGGCTTCATCGACGGTGATGGGGGGTTTCCACATCTAGGGAGGTTCATCGAGGTCGTCCAGTCGTTCATCTCGGACACTTGGGAGGACGTTGAACCCCTGGGCTTTTTCCCCTCGTTTACTGCTACATAGAGAAGCGTCCGAGGGAAGCCTCCATGGGCGGCAGGTTCTAGGTTCCGGTTGCTGCATCGTCCCTGGGCGCCGTCCTACTCTAACTTAAATCTGCTAACGACCCATAATTTTCAGCCATGAATATTCGGCGCTTCAGAGAGCAGCCGGTTCACCGGCGACTGCTGGAGAAAGCGGTAAAGGCGTTGAAAGGCGACGACAGGGTCAAGGGATTGTACCTATCGGGGACGCCCTCAACCGATGATTACTCCGACATTGATCTCTTCATACTGAGTAGCGTGGAGGACCGTGAGGGACTGGAGCGGGACCGGGTGAAGACGGCGGGTCGGGTGGGGGAGATCGTGGCTGAGGCCATGTCCACGGTGCCTCACACCTATGTGGTCGTCTACGAGCCGGGGGTGAAGATGGATTACTGCTATCACGTGCTCCCAGAGAAGCCCAGGCCGGATAGAGTGTTCGTTGACGTACTCTATGACCCGAGCGGCCACATCGAGGAGGTCATTGAGATGTCCAAGACGGCCTCCATCGGCGTAAGCGACGAGTACCTCCGGAACCTCGTCAAACACTTCTACGTGGCCCTGCATTACGCGACGACGAAGCTGGGCCGAGGGGAGCTCTGGGAGTCGAGGGACACCGTGGAGTACTATCGGGGTCTCCTGATATCATTCGAGCATATTCTTGATAGCAGGGAACGGGTTGGATACCGGAGGCTGGAGCAGAAGCTGTCCAAGGAGAAGCTCTTGATGCTTGAGAAGACCATCCCCAAGGACGTTACCAGGGTTGAGTCTGTTCGTGCACTGGACGCCGTGCTAGAGTACTTCGATGAACACCTGAAGCCGAGGCTCACCGCCCTAGGAGCGTACCCTGAAACCCAGGCCATGAAAATGGTCGAGTACTATGAGCGGGAGAAGAGGAAGATACTCCGGTTACGAGAGACCTTACTGCTTCCGAATGACGGTTAGTATTATGGCTTGACCCCAATACCGGAATAGACGAGTATCTGAATTTAACCTGTTTTTAGTCGGCTGCTTGACGGAGCAGCCTCCTCATGTTTTGAAGAGCCTGAGCTGCCTGTATCTCCGGTGAGATGTCTGATCTATGGCACTCGACGGTGAGGTACCCACCGTACCCGACCTCCTTCAACGCCCGTATGAACCCCACGTAGTCGCATTCGCCGGCTCCGGGCATTACCTCGACGGTGGGCCTGTGGGCGGGTTCCCTCAAGACCGGTACGGTCGAGACCCTCATATAGTCCATGCAGTGGGTGTGGACTATCAGGCTCCCCAGACGGTGAACCGCCTCCGTCACCGATTCTTCAGCCTCGACGCCTCTTGAGCGTCTCCAGACCGCGCCGACATGGAAGTTTATCTTCAACGCGGGTGACCCCACGTCTTCGATGAACTTCTCCCAGTAACCGTCGGAGGAGTACTCCTATCGCGAACAACACGCCCCGGTCGCCGCTGTAGTCGGCACACTCCCCCACAGAACGGGCTACCAGCTCCCTCTCCTCCTCGGTATAGGATACGGAGGGGAACGACGTCCGCCCCCAGTCTCCCGAGGCGTTCGACTTGAAGAAGCCCCGGGGCATGCCCGGCAGCAGCCTCGCGAAGCGGACCCTCGGCGAGGGGACGTGTGTGGTGACTACCTTGGTGCCGAAGTCCGCGGCAAGGTCTATGATGTTCCTCGTCCACTCCATGCCGAGCCTCCTGGTATCCGGATCGCTGGACGTGAAGGAATATCCCTGCAGGGGCCACTCGTGGGCGCTGAAGGCTTCTACTTCGAGGCCGAGTTCTGATATCGCGTTCCTGAGGCTTCGTCTCTGGGCCTTGGTGGTCGTCCATAGGCGTGTGTCCAGTATGTGGGCGCAGTCGATCTCGACCCCGTCATACCCGGTCTCCGCCAGGTTTCGCAGGGCGTAGTCCAGGGTGTACCCGGTTCCGGGGTAGAGGCTGGTGTACCCGTGGGGGACCCAGGTGTAGCAGTTCGTCTGGAAAGATACCTTGTACATTGGTATTCACACATAAGTCGCGTTTAAATCGTTTACCACGCAAGGCTGCCGCTTAAATCACTGACGTCTGGGCCACCCGGGATAAGGCCATGGGGGTATGTCTGAGCTTAAATAATCGAAAATCGGAGAGAGTATCGATAGAGTTGTTCGAAAAGGTTTTGGTGCCCATCGACGGGTCGAGGCACGCTCACGCCGCGTTGCAGACGGCGCTGGACTTGGCTGAGGTACATGGCTCTGAGCTGGAGATACTGCACGTAACGAGCTACTCGGATGAATATGAGCAGCCAGAGCCGGGTGGCGAAGACTCGGAGGAACCGGTTTCCCCGCCGGAGTGGATAGAAGAGTACATGTCAAAGCTCAGGGAGGACGACGAGAAGATGCTGAGCCAGACGCTGAAAGACGCGGAGAAGCTGCACCCCGGCCTGAAGATAACATCCAAGCTCCTGTGGGGGAGGCCCGGGAATGTAATCGTCTCCGAGGCGGAGAAAGGGGGCTTTGATCTGGTGGTAATCGGCAGCCGGGGTCTGAGCGGCTTGGCGGGGCTGGTGCTGGGGAGCGTGAGCCAGCACGTCGTGAACGCGTCCAAGGCACCCGTCCTGGTAGTCAAGTAAGTTGAAGGAACCGGCCAGATCTTACTTACACCGGGTTCTCGATGAGGGCGAAAAGGACGCCATGCATCTCCCTGGGGTGTATGAACGCCCACCTGCTCCCGTTGGGGTACTCCACGGGCTCCTCGGACGTGAACCTCACCCCCTTCCCCCTCAGCTCTGCCACCGTCTCGTCCAGGTCCGTGACCTCGAGGCCGACATACTGGACTCCCTCCCCCCGCCTCTCCATGAACCGGGCCACCGGGCTTTCGGGGCTGTAGGGCTCCATCAGCTCGAACACGTCCTCCCCCAGGGCTAGATACGTGTTCTTTACGCCGTCGATCTCGCTGGCTCCCACCCTGATGATCTCTGAGCCCAGCTTCTGCGTGAAGTCTTCCCTCGCCTCTTCGATGTTCCTCACGGCGATTCCCACGTAGGCGATCCCTTTTATCATGTGGTTTCACGTGACCAATTATCTCACGTATATTTATGCGTGACAACCAAGTTACAACAGGAAGACGAGAGCAAGGGCGTTGCGCGCATCGTTTATAGAAGCCCTAATGAGCGCAACAGCTTTGCTCTCATCTCCCTTTAACTTGGAAATAATAAATGTTTTAAAACAATCAAGTGGTATTCATTGGATGTCTATTAAAATGAAAGAAGTACTGCTCTACAAAGCAAAAGACATGAGGCTAATAGATTCGCCAAAGCCCGAGTGCGGCCCAACAGACGTACTCATCAAGATGCGGGCCTGCGCCATCTGCCCAACGGACCTGAGAAAATACACCTTCGGCAAGAAGGGCAGCCCCCTCCTCCATCTCCCGATGAACATGGGACACGAGTGGGCGGGCGACGTGGTCGAGGCGGGCGAGAGCGTCGAGTACCCCGAGGTCGGGACCCGCGTCAGAGGGATCGGCTGGGGCGGATACGCCGAGTACAACAAGGTGAACGTGCTGGATGCCACCAGGAGAGGCAAGCGCATCCAGGAGGCTCTGGTCGAGATCCCGGAAGGCGCATCGTACCTTGAAGGCACCTTCGTGGAGAACGTCGAGGTAGGGATACACTCGGTCGTGGACCAGGCCGGCGGGAGCATCGGCAAGACCATCGTGATCATCGGCGCGGGCCAGATGGGCCTCACCCAGATAATGATAGCGAAGCTCATAGGCGCCACGACCATCGTGACCGAGATGGTGGACTGGCGTCTGGAGCTCGCCGAGAAGTACGGCGCGGACCACGTCATCGACGCCTCGAAGGAGGACCCGGTGGAGGCCGTGAAGAAGCTAACCAAAGGCAAGATGGCCGACGGGGTGGTGATCACCGTCGGGGTCCCAGCCGCTATACTCCAGGGCATGAACATGCTGGGAAGGAACGGCAGAGCGGTGCTGTTCGGCGGCGCGACCCTCGACACGACGATAACCTTCAACCCCAACGTGATCCACTACGGCGACAGGGCGCTGGTGGGCTGCAGCGGCGGCCCCTCACGCGGCCAGCTCTCCATGGACCTAATAGCGTCCGGGAAGATACCCGTGAAGGACCTTATCTCGCACAGGTTCAAGCTGGAGGAGCTGCCTGACGCCTTCGAGAAGATAACCACGAACAAACTGGACAGGTACCTGAAAGGCCTAGTGGTCTATTAACCACCAAATTATTTTTTTGTTATGAGTAATATTGTCTGCTCATCTCGCTTATATTTACTCGACGATAAAGATTTCTTGATGGATAAAATAGTTGGCTGCTGTGGTCTCATCTGCTCTGACTGCCAGATATATTTAGCCACGCGGAGCCGGGACGAAGATCTGAGAGCCATAATCTTTCAACGACAGAAAAATTGGGGCCACGATATACGATTCCGCGAACTCTATGGCCGTGAATACCGACTGGATGACATTCACTGTGACGGGTGCCCCACGTCAAGCCAAGACGATTTCTGGTACATAGAGAACTGCGGGATGCGGGAATGTGCCTTAGGGAAAGGCTATCCTAACTGTGCACACTGTGACGAGTACCCATGTGACCAGCTGCAAGGCTTCTTCGATAAATCACACGTCGAAGCAAGAAAAACACTAGATGAAATTCATTCACAGATAAATGTACGGAGTGATAACGGTGCTGAAAATACGGTCCTATGAGGATTGTGACGCGGAGAGCATAGCGGACATATCCAACACGGCGTTCGCTGATGAGATAGAACGAGGGATGAACAGGTTTACCGTTGAATGGAGCCAAACCTGGCGTCAGCGGAAGAGAACCAGGATGCTGGTGGCCGAGGACGACTCCACGCTTGTAGGCTACTTGATTCTCACGGAGAGTAACATCGAAGTACCAGCGCAGATACATTTGATGGCGGTAAAAGAGGGGTTCAGGGGGAGAGGAATAGGCAAGCAGCTGGTGAAGGCCGCAGTCGAGTATTCGGTTGAGCTTGGCACAGGAAAAGTGAGGCTGTATACTCGTCCCTGGAACATCGGGATGATTAAGATGTGCGTCGAGCTCGGCTTCATACCGGAGGCATACCTCAGGAAAGAGTATCTGGGCGAAGACCTCATACAATACTCCCTGTTCCTAGAATGAGCGTGTGGGCTCGTTATTATAACGTGTTCATGATGGTTATGCTAGATTATAGAGGGATTGAGGACTCTACGTTTTCCCTTAAGAGTCTAAAGTTGGTATGCGTCGTGGTACAGCCCATCGTCAAAGATGCGTGTCACCGCTGGACGAGGCGGCTCCGTAGCTCAAAGAACCTCCCGAACACCGCGCCAAATATGAAGCCGCCTATGTGGGCCATATAGGCGACTCCGCCCTGCTGGGCGAAGGAACCCCATTCGCTGACGACCTGCATCAGGAACCACAGCCCAACCATAGCCATGGCCGGCAGCATGGTGATGGTGACGAACCATCCTAGGATGACCACTGTCTTTATTCTGTCGCGCGGGAAGGTGACCAGGAATACCCCCATGACGGCGGCTATGGCTCCGCTGGCCCCCAAGTTAGGGATGTCTGATAGCGGGTCGGCGGCTACTTGAGCAGCCATGGCTACCAAGCCTCCGAGAAGGTAGAACGAGAGATACCGTGCAGGACCCATCACG
>CAZGZR010000132.1:0-6133 GCA_964529745.1 uncultured Candidatus Bathyarchaeia archaeon | reverse complement strand
CGGGAAGGGCTCACGCTTCTGCTCCCCCACCTCCTGCGCCATGCGCTGAAGCGCCCGCACCCCCTTCTCCATGGCCCTTATGGTGCCGCCGTCCTCCTGGATCACCACGCTCTCCACGGGCTTACCCGTGTCCTCCAGGCCCTCCATAAGTATCTCGTTGGTGAGCGCCTCGCAGCCCAGCCCGAAGAGCAGCACCCCCGCCACGTTGGGGTTCCTGCCGGTGCCCACGAGGGCGTTCACCAGCATCTCGTCCGCCCTACAGCCTAGGTACTGGGTGACAGCCACGGCGCCCTCCACCCGGGCCGCCACCTGCCTGGCCGGCTCGTAGCTGCAGTCTATTGGCGCTATCACCAGAAGGTGGTTCCTCACCCCGACGCCGCCGTCGGGCCGCTCGTAGCCGTAGAACTCGTTCATCTCTCCGCCTCCACCCTACCCGTCGGCAGCCTACCCGACTCGACGTTGTGGGTGTGAACCCACTCCCCCACCTTTATCGGCTTCGAGGCCACCCCGATGACCTCCCCGTACTTCACTATCACATCCCCTTTGCCGAGCCTCCTGAGAGCCAGCTTGTGCCCGAACATGACGTCCTCGACCGGCTTAGCGTCCAGTATGACCTCGCCCAACGGGTTGAGGACCTCGACCATCTCTCCCTTGGACACGTCGTCCGTAACCGTGGCGACGTTGTCCTCGTCGTCCAGCTGTATCGCCTTCTTCATCCCTTATCCCTCCAAGGCCTTCCTCGGTATGCACGAGGTGCCGTCCGGTATAACCGCCACCTTCGACCCCTTGCCGTGGTGTTTCTTCAGCTCCTCGACGACCTCGGGCCAGCTCCTTATCCACTGGAACACCTCCTCCTCGTACCTCATCTCGAAGCTCTTGAGGGGGTAGTCGCCGTAGACGATGAGCCGGGAGTCGTTGGGGACGCCCCGGGGGCTCGGGTTCCAGAGGCTTGCGCCCACGTTCTTGCCGTGCCGGTTGAACAGCCAGTGGTTTATGTCGCCGTCGGGGCAGTCGTTCACCAGCACGATGGTTCCGCCACGTTTGACGCTGTTGGCGGCGGGCCACATCCCCAGGTAAGGCTCGCTCTCCCTCATGTAGCTGCCCACCACCACGACGTCGGCCTCGGGGCTCTCCGTGGCGTGCCACCTCACCGCCCCCGCCGCCGCCCGCCTCTGGGTCTCCACGAAGTCGCCTGCGTAGACCTCCAGGGGGTCCCTGCCCAGGTCGAGCACCGTGTCTATCTTGTAGTCGAGCCCAGCCATCCTCGCCGCCTCCTCGGCGTCGAGCCTCATGACGTTGCCGTCGTTGCGGAGGTAACCCGTGGACTCGTGGGGCGTCAACCCGGGGCCGAAGCCCCCGACGTTGCCGTGGTTGTACCTGATGGTCTCTATCCCCGAGACGCCCGGGCTGATGATCTTGCCGCCGCCGCTCATCCCCGCGAGCCTGTGGAACAGCACGGTGCCCACGCCTATCTTCAGGTCGCAGGCCATGACCTCGCTGTTCACCCAGACCGGGCAGCCGTACCCCGTCTCCCCCAGGTAGTCCAGCATCTCGTAGGGGTTGTGGTTGTATACCTGGTACTCGCTCACCACGTCGTCGCCTAGCTTCTTCACGAAGTCCCGTCTCCCGTAGGTGCCGTGGCTCCCAGGCGCTATTATGAAACGCACGTTATCCCTCGGCACCCCCGCCCCGTGCAGCGTCTCGAGGATGTACGGGACGTACTGGCTTGTCTTGGTGGGCCTGGTCATGTCGTCGAAGATGATGACGGCCTCCTCGGCCTCCTCCGCGAGCCTGCCAAGCGGCCTCTGGCCCAGGGGGTTAAGGATGGCCGCCCTGATCTCGTCGCCCGTCATAGCCGTCCCCTTCTCCGCCTCCACCCTGCACCTCTGCACCCTCCACTCGTCCGGGAACGTGAGCGTCAGGGGCTCGTCCTCGTACCATGAGTGGTGAGGGATATCTACATTCTTCAATGCTAAGCCTCGATACTTCTAGAATGAAGCGCGTCGGATCAATATAACAGTCACGCGGCGCCAGAACCATCCCACGGCTGTCTGATCTGGGCTATCTGTGTTTGTTTACCCCGTTGATCGTGGTGTATAACACGATCAAGATCAAGAAGATGAGGGCGCTCGGTATCAAGCCATAATAAAGGGGGTCTTCACCCGAAACCGGCCTTCCATCGACGACGGGGGGGCTCGGCTCAACGCTTTCCTCGAGCTCCACCGTCAGCTCCGAGGTCTCACCTTCACCTATATGAGACGTGACTGTGCTGGTCTCATAATCCGTCTTCTCCACGGCGAGGCTGTACTCCCCCGATAAGATGCCCTGGAAGACCGCTTTTCCTTCCGCGTCGGTCCTACCCGCTAGACTGGCTTGGCTCGGTGGCTGGACCACCATCCGCACTACGGCGTCAGGCACCGGCGCACCGGTTTCGTCCCTTATGAAGATCTCCAGCCAGCTGGGTCTATGGACACTGAAGACGGCTGTCCCCGACGCGGCTTCCACTTCTTCGGTGCCGTCCCATGTGAACGTGACGCTGTACTCGCCGTGCGTCTCTCTTTCCTGTCTGTACTCGAACTCTCCGTCACCGTTCGTGGTGGTCTGGCTGTGGAACCTGATGCCGTTTGGGTCAACGACCTCGACCTTCACCCGTTGGTTTGGCAGGGCGGGGTTCAACACGCCGTTGAGGGTGACTTCCTCTCCCACGAGGGGGGTCAAAGGCGAAAACGAGCATTGTATGATGCTGCTCAACTTGGTGACGTTGAACTCCAGGTTCTTGGTGCCCAAGCCTCTGAAGAGATCGTGCTCTTCTGGGGTCAATGATATTTCCCAGACGCCTACGGAGTCGGGGGTGAAATCGTACTCGAAGTTGCCTTCGCCGTCCGTTTTCAATTCTTCTTCAAATTCGTCTCCATCTGGGCCGGTGCAGACGAGCTGTACATCGAACGCCTCCAGCGGAGGCGTGATCTTCCCCGTTACCCCGTTATCTTCCTTCAACTCGATTTGGTCATGCCTGCACGAAGCCTCGAAGCCGTACAGTATCTCCGGCAGACCTTCTGGAGGCTTAGCCAGAACAGGCTCAACCAGTATCGTGCAGGTCTGGGGGTCGTCCTGTTCATCGAATATCTTCTCGTGGACCTCCTCCGTGCTGTTTGTACCCCACCAGTTGTACTTTAGATATATCAGGATTCTAGGGTCCTCCCTGTCAACGTAGATGTTGTTGTCGTTCCCGTGGAACACGTTATACTCTATCCGGGGCATCACCCCTTCCTTGAACGAGTCCACGTCAAAGTAGACCCCGTTCGCGTTGTCCATGAACACGTTTCTCGTGAGTATGGGCTTGATCTCCCCGGTGATGCGTACAGCGTCTTCCTCGCACCCCATGAGGAGGTTTCTGGTTATCACTGGTCTGAGCTTTGTCTCGTTCCACGGTATGTCTTCGTTCTTAACCAGTATACCGTTTATCTGGGTGTTCAGTATCGTGTTGTTCAACACCAACGCGTTTTTCACGTTTACCCCCCGCACCGCGCCGTCTATGAAGTTGTTTTTGACGGTCCCGTTGTGTATGGTGATGGCGGCGCCCTGCTTGATGTTCAGGAACCTGCTGTCCAAGACTGTGCCTTCCTCCATCTTCACGGCGAGGATGACGCCGTCGAAGAGACAGTTAGTCACCACCCCGTCCGCCTCCATCGTGTACTTCTTGTTGTGGTAGCGTGAGCCGTAGATGGCCACGTGGTCCAGTTTCAGGGTTCCCCCCTTTATCAGGCCGTACTCTGCGGTGTAGTTGGCGCAACGTATGTCAACGTACTCGAGGACGCAGCCACGTGAACTACCTTCCGTGTATCTGATGCTCGTATCCGTGAACCAAATCCTGGCCTTGTTGTAGCTAGATAGGGTCATCTCCGAGACGTTGAAGAGGATTCGTTCCTCGGAGGTTCCGAGGGCTCTCAGGGAGCCTTCTATGGTCATCGACCATATGTGGAGATCCACCGTCACCCCTTCTTCTATGCTGAGTCTTACCCCACGCGGCACCAGTATGTTGTCTCTCAGGATGTAGGGGCTGTTCTCCTTGGTCCAGACGGTGTTGCTCTGTATCTTTCCTCCCACGAGGGTTCCCTCGGGCTCTGTTTCGGTGGCCAGGGTTGGGGCTACTTGGATCGAAAATGTTTGAAATAGTATTATCAGTAGGATTACTGATCTGGTTTTATTCATCTATCTGGTCTCATGAGCAAAATTCGATATAATTTGATTATGGTACAAGATTTCACCTTTTCACGGTGCAACATGCATCGGGCCGTCTGCCTCTATGCGCTATGTATCCCCTCGAGTAATTGGTGTAATGATTTCTGGTTGAAGGGGTATTCGGCTAGCGTATATCGGTAGTCTTATAGTAATGAAAAACTTACCCGATATGAGATGTCTGGTTTTAAGCTTGAGGGCGTGCTCCCCGCGGTGGTCACGCCCTTCGACAAACACGAGGAGCTCAACGAGCCCGCGTTCAGGGGTCTCATAGACTGGCTCATCGAGCAGGGGATCACGGGCATAGTGCCGTGCGGCACCACCGGCGAGTTCAGCCTCATGACCCAGGCCGAGAGGGCCCGGGTGATAGAGGTCTGCGTGGACCAGGTGAACGGCAGGGTGCCGGTCATCGCCGGGACCGGGGACACGGCGACCAAGCTGGTCATCGACGCCACCCGGCACGCGCTGGACGTGGGTGCGGACGCCGCCATAATAGTGAACCCCTACTACATGAAGCCCAAGGGCGGGAAGGGCATCTACGATCACTACGTGAGCATCGCCAGCGCCGTGGACATGCCCCTCGTCGTTTACAACATCCCCGTGGCCACCAACCAGTATATCCCGTGGCAGGTGGTCGAGGACCTGGTGGACGAGTGCAGCACCGTCCGGGGCATGAAGGACAGCAGCGGCGACCTCAAGTACCTCATGACGGTGCTGGAGAAGGTGGGCGACAGGATAGACGTGGTGGTGGGTTGGGACGAGGTAGTCCTGGCCGCCCTGGCCGCCGGCTGCAAGGGCATGATACTGGCGTCCGCCAACATAATAACGCCTTACTGGCTCGACGTCTACCGGAAGATGAAGGCCGGCAAGCTCGACGAGGCACGCATGGTCCAGCGCAGGCTCCAGAAGCTCACGAGGCACATAGTCGCCACGGGGGCTCTGGGTCCCAAGGTTTGCCTGAACAACATGGGCCACGACGTGGGCATGACCCGGAGGCCCATAGTGCTCGGCGACGTGGTGAGCTGGGAGCTCAGGGAGGAGTTCAGGGTGGAGCTGGAGAAGCTGGGGCTCCTAGAGAGGAAGCCCATCAGGTTCGAGCTCCCGGAGAAGCCGGTCACGGAGCGCTTCTACCGGGTGGACGTCACGCCCGAGGTCATCGACCGGTTCGGACTCCGTACGGGTGAGGCCCTAGTGGACCCCGACAGCAACGAGGTCGCCCACGTCGACCTCCTCGTGGGTACCGTGGACGGCCCGGTGGGGATGGCGTACGCGGACGCCTTGGCTCGGCCGTCGAAAGACCGTGAGGCCCTGCAGGTAATCCTGGAGCCTAACCTGGGGGTGAAGCCGCCCACGATCATGGTGCCCACGGTGCCGGTTAAGGGTATGAGGGACGCGAGCCTCGTGTACGGCCCGGCCCAGGAGGCCGTCGCCAGGGCGGTCGTCCAGAGCGTGGAGGACGGTATACTGCCTGAGACCGACGAGCTGGTTATGGTGGCCAACGTCTTCGTCCACCCGTCGGCTAGCCGGCGCAAGCGGGTGTACATCAACAACCTCAAGGCGATGAGGCACGCCATACGGAAGGCCATGGAGGGGCGGCCCACAGTCGAGGAGCTCAAGGAGAACGCGAGGAGGGCCAGGCACCCCTACAGGGAGAGCCTATAAGATCCGTGGAGTTTGTGTGTAGCGCGGCTTCATACATGAATTTTTTTTAAGATGTTTTAGTTTGTAGGGACGAAGGAAAGAGACTGTAACGCCAATATATAGTGTGTTGGCTTGAACCTCCTTTACTTTTTTTTCCTTCCAGCCGGAGCCTGTCAGGTTATCGTGAACTGGATGGGATACTTGGTGTAGGTGGAGGTGCCGCTTCTCAGCACCTCGAGCTCTGTGTCGATGA
>CAZGZR010000131.1:0-6459 GCA_964529745.1 uncultured Candidatus Bathyarchaeia archaeon | reverse complement strand
CCTCGGCTGAGAATGTTCTTGGTCTGGGAGATGTTGGGTGCAACCGGTAGGTCGAGCTGACTCTGAGCCTCGGAGATCATCTCCAGTGAGTCTCGGACGATCCGTCGGACGTCGCTGTCTGTCAGATCTCTCCTCAGAGTCACAACATATCTAGAAGTCTTCGGTCGCCCGAAATAAAAACAACATGGTTCCATGTTCCGTAAGTATAGATGACTAATCTATGGCCTGAGACCGTCTGTTCAGTAGGAGCTTATCGTTTCGCGTGTATATGGTTATATAGAGTGGCATAGCCCTATCTGGTGATACCCATGGAGTACGGCGCCCAGACGGAGTACGGGAGGCTACGCAAGGTGCTGATGCACCGCCCCGGAGAAGGCATGAAGGCCGTGACGGCGGGCAACAAGAACGACTACCTTTTCAGGGACCCGGTGTACTGGAAGGCTTTCCAAGAGGAGCACGACGCCTTCACGGACGCGCTTAGGGCCGAGGGCGTGGAGGTGATCCTGCTCACAGACCTACTGGACGAGAGGCACAGACGGATCGCCGACGCCCTGCCGAACATGGTCTACACGAGGGACGTGGCCATGGTGAACAACCTGGGCGCCAACATACTCAGGATGACCTACCCCGCGCGTTTCGTGGAGCCCACGTTGATGGAGAAGGCGTTCAACGAGCTTGGCGTGCCTGTCGCCCACCGGGTGAAACCCCCGGGCCTGGTGGAGGGAGGCGAATTCGTCTGGTTCGACGAGGAGACCGCGTTGATGGGGTTCGGCACCAGGAGCAACGAGCACGGCGTACTCCAGATGAGGGACAGCATGGTCGGCAGATGCTTGGACGAGCTCGTGGCGCAGCCGCTCCCCAGCTGGAGGGTACACCTGGACGGGGCCCTCATGGTGATGGCCCCGGACCTGGCGCTGTTCCACCCGGGCAGCCTGAGGCTGTTCCCCGCGTACGTGTACGACGAGGACGGCGTCGAGCTCATGTGGCTGGAGGACTACCTCAAGGAGCGGGGCGTGGAGCTCATCCACTGCGACGACACCGAGATCAGGGTCTTCGGGAGCAACATCCTCGGCCTCGGCGACGGCAAGTGTGTCAGCTACGAGTGGAACGAGCGGATAATCTCGCTGCTGGAGGACCGCGGCTTCGACGTCATAAGGATACCGGGCAGCCAGCTCAGCGTAGGCGGGGGCGGCCCCCACTGCATGACGTGCCCCATCCTCAGGGATTCATAGACGCCATTCCACGGTATCAAAGCAATTGTGATGGATAGATATTATCTTCACAAGATCTTGTTTACGTCGTCAGATCATTCTTCTAAGAGTGTACATTCATGTTGCGGCTCAGGCGAGACTCGGCTCTCTCTTGATCTGAACCACCGACGTTTTCCTGTTATATAGTATGCAAGCAGTGGTGCATGGTTCACTGGTAATAATAATGGACCCAGAGTTCATTAATTATTTAAAAAACATTAAACTTAATCTTAAAATAGTGTGCTTAATGGATGGGCATATGCCAATCATGTAACAAAGAGGCGGATCTTCCCTTCTGGTGTAAATATTGTGGGCAATTGTTTTGTGCCGAACATAAATTACCTGAAGCTCACATGTGCCCGGGATTACCAGATAGCGGCTGGAATAATAGAAAATATGAGATGGGGTCTGATTCCATTAAAACACCAGTCAGTCTAAAATCTTTTTCAAGTCGAAAGGGAAAGACAGGAGTAGTCCCGGTCTTTATTATTCTGGTTATTTTAGTTGGTGCTGGGTACTTTGTTTATGACTCTTTCTTTGGAGGGTCATATTTTGTCTGTGAATATTTTAATGTTAGACCTTCTACGCCTTGGGTAGATGAATCAATCATTGTTCAGTCTACTATAATGAATAAAGGGAACAAGGATGATACACGGTACATAGACGTTTTATTTAATGGAGAGCCCGTTGATGCGTTTAATCTATTTTTACAGTCACATAATAGGACGTATTTTCGATATACCTTCAATAACACGGATATGGGAGCAAATATTTTCGAAATAAACGGGTTGGACAAAGATTTCGCTAGTACGATAACCGTGACTGAGCCAGACCCAAGTGTTTTAGACCGAATAGACTATTATTATCAGTTTGCTGAACAATACGTTAAACAGACATATTTTATCCCTGAAGATAAATCCGTAGAGGGATTAGCCGGATTTCTATATGCCTTGGATCTTCCAGGATACTGTGAGAGTGTTTTTGATTGCAGCGACTCAAGCGCATTACTTGAGTGGCTTCTTGAAGGAGCCGGTTACCACGCGTATCTGGTTGAGAAAGATCGTCACATGTGGGTCCAAGTTGAAACCAGCGAGGGATTAGTAGCGATAGAAACCACGTCTCTGTTAAAAGACGATGATTATAGTCCTCCAGGCATCATCGAGACGGTTGATGGAGAGTTTAAGGAATATACTTTCAAGTATCAAATGTTTCTAGAATGGAAGAAAAAATATCCTGCAGATGAATATGGTTATGATCCAAATATTTCTTTTGAGAAGTGGAAGAAAGACTATCTAATAGAGATACCAGCTATTGGTACACCAGATAACGCCGGATATTACCAAACGAGTAACAGATACGAGTCCCCAGACATTTTATACATTGGAGAAACAACAGAAAATTTGCACACATACTGGGAAGAAAGCGAGTTTGATTGGTGGAATATAGGACAGTTTGATTCATTACCGCCGTACTCTTTTTGGTGATCACCGACTCGTATCCTTTCCTCCGCAGGTAAAAGACCAGGGCCCAAGCTTTCGCGTCGAGCACTCGAGTGTATAACTAACAGGACTATGGGGTTACCCCATGGTTCACATGGGTTCACCTCAAAATCATCATACACTGGCAGATTATGTTTCTAGTTATCGTCTTATCCCTCAGTTCTGGGGGCATCAGATTTAACCACCCGGTCGAGACGTGTCTCACCGCCTTGGTTTCATTCTCAACGTCGTCACGCGTCTTTTTTACGGCTACAGTATCTGCGTAGTCAACCTGACCCAGTTCTTGCGATGCGTATGCTTCACCCATCAGATCACCTCCACAGCCTCCTACACACACCGAGATATGGGGTTACTACCGTCACACGACGACATTTTAAAGCAGGCACATGACGGCACCACAGATATATGCAGCCGACAGCCTTTCCCCATCATGTACGAAGTCGTCTTCAAAACCACTTACGACAGTTTCTATTGCAACCTCTCAAGGAGGTTCCCCTCCCTCAAGAAATACTTCTGGTGCAACTACGACAACGACATCATCGAGATAGTCGTCGAGAACCCTGAAGAGTACAGGCTCGTGATGGAGGAGCTGAAGGCGTACAAGCAGGGCGAGATCATCGAGGAGTCCTCCGACCAGCACAGGGTCCACCTGATCGTTAAGAACTGCTCCTGCGGAGACGAAAACACCGTCGAAAGGCACATCAGCTCCGTCAACATGCTCCACATCTTCCCATCGATCCTTGAGAAGGGCTGGGAGTACAACCGCATACTCTTCTTCAGGCACGAGGACTTCGAGGAGCTGATGCAACGTCTGAAGGAGAACGGGTTCAGCGTCGAGATACTGCGGAAGGTCCCGTTCAACGGGTACATCTCGGGCTCCTTGACGTTCACGGCGGACGCCCTGCTGTCTGGTTTGACGGACAAGCAGGTCAACGCTCTCCTCCTGGCTCACAGGTATGGTTACTACAATCTCCCGAGAAGGGCGGACGTCCAGACCATAGCGTCAAAGATACACGTGCCAAGGACGACGTTCCAGGAGCATCTCAAGAAGGCCGAGAACAAGCTGATCGCCGCCCTAGCTCCCTACATCCAGCTCTTCAAGCACAGCTCATCGGAGCAGAGGAGAAGGCTGAAGATCGACACCAAGGCGCAGTACGTCGCGCACGAGTGATCGCGTATACGAGGCAGGATGATCGGCGGCCATGGTTTCTTAAAATTTATCCCGTACCATCATAAGGGATTGACATGGATCTAGAGGCAGAACTCAAGAAGCTGGGCCTATGGCACCGCTTCATAGACAAGGCCGAGACCGTGCACACCGCCGACGCCTCAGACGCCACAGGCATACCGCTCCACAGGATCACCAAGAACCTCATCTCCGAGACCAGCACTGGAGAACACGTGCTCCTCGTGGTCCCCGGAGACAGGAGGGTAGACCTAAAGGAGGCGGCCAAGGCCTTGGGCGTAACCAACGTTAAGCTGTTTCCCTTCAACAGGGCCCACGAGGTCAGTGGCTATCCACCGGGAGGCACACCCACAGTCGGCTTTAAAGAGAAGCTACGGACTGTGATAGACTCCGAGACGGCAGAGATGGAGACCTTCTATTGCGGGGGTGGCTCGAGGGACAGGCTGGTGGAACTCCGCAGCGACCAGGTGATAGAGGCCACGGGGGCCGTGGTGGCCCCGATAGCGACGTAGCGTCATAGGGGCAGCCTTACGCCTCTGGGCGCTTTTTCTCCATCGAAGTACACGCCGTCTTTACCGAGGCTGAACCTTCCCTCGGCTATGAGTTGGACCGTCAGCGGGTAGATGACCCAATCGCCCATCTTCTTGAGCCTGTCCTGGTGCTCGACCACCACCCGTTTCCGCAGGGCCTTGTCCTCCTCTAGCTGGTCCAGCGTTACGCCGGGGGGCAGCTCCACGGGCAGGGGCTCGCTCAGCACCAGTATCTCGCCGTGGTCCACCTTCTCCCGTACGATGTGCGTGGTTGACCTGAGCTCCTTCTCCCCCGCCATTATCGCCTCCTCGACCACGTGGATGCCCACGTACTTGCGTTCACCGCCCTCCATGACGGTGAGGTCGGCGGGGTGAACGTTGATTATCCTCCCCGAGTACTCCTCCAGGATGGGCGGGGTCATGATGGTCATGTACCCCGCGTTGCAGATGAGGCCCGGGTCGTAGGGTGCTATCCTCTCCAGCACCCGTTCATCGAACTCGGGTCGGACGGTGAGGTCCCTCCGGGAGACGCCCTTCTCCTCGTAGAAGTCCCTGATGTCCTCACACTCGTACCCTACGCCGTACTCCATAGCGATGTCCTTGGCCTTGCTCATCTTGCCGCCGCTCCTCCGGGTCCGCGAGTCTCTGACGTCGCTGAACACGAGCACCACGTCGTAGAGGCTGTCGGGCTTCAGGCTCCTATCGATTATCTTACGGGCGTTGGTGCCTGAGCCGCTGGCGAAGCAGGCGACCCGCAGCCTACCCTTGGCGGGGTCATGGATGGGCTTGGGTTTCATGTGTGGTTCATCTCTACGTCAGGTTATAAGAGTGTCTCACATGGAACGCTGTTCACTTTCACCGATCTCTATCGGTGAAATCGATCCGTTTCACTTAAAAGCCTGAAACCCGTCGTGACCCCGATGAACATGACACAGGAACTAGTGTACGAGGCTTCCACGGATACGCCCAAGAAAGACGACGACGGGGCGCTCACCGTCTGCGAGAACTGTCAACACGTGGTGCCTAAGACTATGCTCTGTCTCTACTGCGGCTCCCCGATACTCTTCAAGATGCCCAAGGGCATTAAAAAATAGTTATATCAGGATAGCAGCTCGTTTATTATCACCGATATCCGGTTGATCGACTTCTCGGATGGCTCGATGAACTCGGCCCTTTTCAGCTTGTACCCTCTGTAGCTCTTGAGCTTCGACACGTCGTCGCAGATCACTATCACGGGGGTTTCGATGTTCCACCGCACCATCTCCAACAGTATCAGCTTCGGGTCTATGTCGTCCAGCTCGGCATCCACTATGATGGCGTCGTGTTCTCTCCGGAGCTCTCTCAGGCCCAACCTCCCCGTGAAGGCGTGGCGCACCTCCACGTTCTGCAGCCGGGTTCTCTCGAGGCTCTCCAGTATCTTTTTCGCCTTCTCCTCGCTCTGCTCTATGAGGAGTATCGAGGTCCCGTTTCTCCGCACCACCTCACGCTCGACGCGCATGGGTTTCTTCTCGACTGGTTTGGGCTTCTTTTTCTTCTCCTTCTTCGAGAAGATGCCGCCGAAGAGCCCCCTCTTCTTTTCGAGCGTCTCCTCGGCCGCCGGCTCAGGAGGCTCCTCCATCTCCTCCTCTTCGACCTCGTGCTCCGGCTCCAGCTCTGGCTCAAGTGTCTCGCTGGGCTCCGTGTGCTCTATCTGGAAATCCTCTGCCTCTTCTTCAACGTATGCCGGCTCTTCCGGGAAAAGCATGGGGTCAGGCTTCTCGTAGCTCGGCTCCTCCGGGTAATCCTCTGGCTCCGGCTCCTCTTCCAGATACTTGTTCTTGAGGCTTTCAAGCCGGTCCATCTCAGTCTCTACTGCCTTGCCGGTGGAGACGGCGGCCTCCTCCACAGCGTGGTGCACCGATTCCTGGCCTTCCTCTTCGGGCGAGACGACCTCGTTCGGGTCTATCATCTCGTAGCCCTTGGGGTTCTCGAAGCAGATGTCTTTGCTCTGGAAC
>CAZGZR010000130.1:0-6469 GCA_964529745.1 uncultured Candidatus Bathyarchaeia archaeon | reverse complement strand
GTTCTGGGTGGCGATGACGAAGAAGGGGTCGGAAAGCTTGTGGGTCTCGCCCTCTATCGTTACCTGGCGCTCCTCCATGGCCTCCAGTAGGCCGGCCTGGGTCTTGGGGGGCGACCTGTTTATCTCGTCGGCTAGCAACACGTTGGTGAATATGGGGCCCCGCTCCAACACGAACCTGCTCTCCTGTACGCGCCATACCCTTGTGCCCAGTATGTCCGCTGGCATGAGGTCCGGCGTGAACTGTATCCTGCTCCAGTGGCACCCGGTGATCCTTGAGAACAGCTTTGCCAGCAGCGTCTTCCCCAGCCCCGGATAGTCCTCGAACAGGACGTGGCCGTTGGCCAGGCTCGCCGCCAGCAGCTTCCGTAGCACCATCCGTTTCCCGACGTAGACCTTGCCCAGTCCCTCAAGTATGGCGTTGCTTATCGCCCTGACTCTGTCGACGTGCATCCCCTGCATTCTCAGTCCTCCAAACTATCTATCACTGCTTCTTGACTCGTCTGCTGCTCAGGCTCCCTGAGTAGTCCGCCCAGGCCGAGCCTGTCTATCCTCTCCACGGTGCGCCTCAGCAGCTCGAGGCGCCTCTCCTGGTTCATTCTCTCTATCCTGTCGCTGGTGCCTCTCCTGCTGAAGCTGGGGGGCCTCTCGTCTTCGTAGTTTATGAACTCCCGCAGGGTCACCGTTATCTCTGTCTCTGCCGCCCTGTTCTCGTTCAGGAACATGAAGAGCTTTACCAGCACCCTCTCCTTCTTTCCCTGCTTGACGAACTCGTCGAGTATCTCGGTGAAGTCGGTGAGGGACTTGCCCTTGGTGGTGCTGATGTCCTGGATGTGTTTGGCCCAGGGCCCCACCTCGACGGGGGCCATCATGCTCTCCTTCATCCCCCGCCGCATCACCGTGAATATGAGGGCCCCCACTATGACGATGCCGGTCCACTCCACGTAGGGAGAGAGCTGTTCTATCACCGGGGACACGGCTTTGAGCCTCCCGGTTATGAAGTTCACGTAGAGGGTGCCGATGAGGCTCATGGCGAGGACGAAGGTGTAGCTGGCCGCTATGCCGCCTATCTCGGCTAGGTACGGGTTCCTGGAATCCCTGAATATGCCTATCATGGTCAAGGCGGCGGCCACGGCGAAGCCCCAGTTGATCATGTCCCTTATGAGGAGTACCTGCCCCGAGACGGGGACGCCGGGGGTCGTCATGTAGAGGTTCACCAGCTGTATGGCTATCTGGCCGATGATGAATATGGACGCGGAGCCTGAGATGACGCGTATGTAGAACTGTTCCCTTATCTCGGCGACGGCGGACAGTATGTTGTAGGTGAAGAAGAGGGCGAACGCCGCCATAACCAGATAGCCCGCCATCCTGCTGGGCTCGCTTATAGGCTGGAGCACCATGAAGACCGCTATTATGGCAGCGAAGCCGCCGGCATACAGGCCGCTCACTATCACCCTGTTGAGCTTGCCCTCGAAGACTATGCTGAGGAAGGCTCCCAGGTACCAAAGGGTTATGCCAGCCAGCAACGGCATGAGCACCACGCTTATGCCCACGTGGATTAGGGACTCGGGCATGTAGGGGAGGAAAGTGCTGAAGTCGCCTACTGTGTAGGGCGTGGCGACGCTTATGGCGCTGAGCACGACTGCGACGAACAGGTACAGCGCCGTGGCCCTGATGAGTCGTCCCCGGTTCTCAGCTTCCATTCTTCATCAGCTCCACGATTAACTCTATTGTGGCGTTGGTACGCTTAAAGTCCTCTACCGAGATGGGCATGTTGCTGTACATGGCTATCTCGTAGCTGGTGACCAGGTCCTCTAGGGCGGCGTGGGCGTTCACTGGCAGCCTGTCTATGAGGATGTACTCGAACTCCCTGGGCGTCATGGTGTCGTCTATGTCCGGGTACATGCGCATCATGGAGACGTAGAACCGGTTGAACAGCTTCACGACGCCCTCCTCGTAGCTGCTGTACTCCAGTGGGACGCCGTCCTCGTAACCTATCCTCTCCCTGCCAGCGGGGAGGACGACCCTGGGCTCGGTGAAATCCTCCTCCCTCATGCGTCTGCTCCTCCTGGCGGCATAGACGCCTACCCCCAGGGCGCCGCTGAGCGCGATTATGATGTTCTGTGGAAACCCGAATAGGAGCGCCAAGAGGTTGTCGGGGGACGGCGGCGGTAGCATGACGCTGACGCCGAAGGAGGTGCTTGAGCCCACGTAGTAGTCCGTGTCCCTCATGCTCATACTGATGTTTTCTTCGCCATCCTCCGGGAAGAGGGCGGGGAAGCTGATCCTACCTTGGCCGTCGCTCACTAGGTCCATGGTCTTGTTCAGGTACCATACATGTAGGGTGGCGTTGGCTAGGGGCTCCCCCGTGGTCGTCTCTAAGACGAAGCCTCTGTACGTTATGTTCTTTTCCGCGTAGACTCTCTTGGGGCCGGATATGGCTACCTGCGTCTCAGACATGAGCCTTATGGGCGGGTCGCTGACGCTCTCCAGGTACCACCTGTTCTCCAGGGTGTGGGTTATGAGGTCGTAGTCTCCGACGGCTAGCTCCGTGGAAGCGTCGCAGGTCACGTTGAAGAACCCTTCCTCGACGAAGCCGACGCCCACCACTAGGCCGGTCTCGTTGTAGTCCGTCTTGTCGGCCTTGAGTATTATCTCCACCTGGGGGCCGCTGACGGCGGAGCCGTTGGCTGTGGTCACGGTGCCCCACACGTTGAACGTCTTCCCCTTGAGGGCCACAGGGTCGTTCCCCGTGATGTTGGTGAACGTGGCCTCCTTGGTGATGTTGACCTCGCCCTCGTCGTAGTGTTTGGGGGTGGCGTCGAATATGGTCCAGCCCACGCTGCCCAGGTTTGCCTCGGCGTAGAGATACGCCTGCTGGGGCAGCACGTACTGATGCTCGGCCCACGGATCTATCATGAACCCTATGACGGCTCTGGCGGGTAGGCCGATGCTTCGGGCCATGAGTATGAGGGCGGAGTTGAAGTGGGCGCCGGTCCCCTTCCTGTCGTTGAACAGGAACCAAACCACGGGGTCCATCCCCGATGGGGGCGGTGTGAACTCCTCGCTGAACTCGTAGTGGTCCCTTAGGTACTCCTCTAACGCCTTGTACTTCTCGTAGGGGCTTGTCTCGCCCTCCGTTATCTCCAGCGCTAGGTCCCTGAGCCGTGTCTCTATGCGGCTGGGTACGTCGAGGGTAGCTTCGGTGGAGACGGGTTCAGCGGCCCTCAGCGCGGCCTCAGAGAATCCGCGTATAGCATGGCTGACCCAGTATGGGTCTTTGAAGGGCTCCATTGACGTGAAGCTCTGGATCTCAGGGTAGTATGTGAGGCTGCCGTTGAACTCCGTCACTGCCTGGGTGCTGGGCGCCACGGTCACCCACCCCGTGAACACGGTGAGGGGATCGACGTAGAACTGGTTGTTTATCGTGGACGAGGCCCCAGTCGTCTGGTCTGGTATCATGTCCTCCCCGTAGGGCTCGCCCGCGTAGCCGGTGACGGGATACCAGGTGCCAGCCGTGTAGTTCTCCGCGGGCATCCTCCTAAGGTACCTGGTCTTGGGTGGGAGCCGTAGCTCCATGATGGGGCCCAGCTTCCTCGGCTCCACATTGATCACGTCTACCTCGTCTGACGTCTTGCCGAGGCTTCCCGGGTCCATCATCGGGTTGACGGGTCCCGGCTTGTCCTCTTCCAGCTCGAGGCGCGTTATGTCTCCTAGTATGTTTATGGCTGCGCTGAGCATCCCCACGCTCAGGGTCAGCACTAGTAGTAAGAGAGCGAGCCTCGCGTACCGGTTCAACCTGTTCGAATATTCTCCTTGTGTGGTATTATTCTTTATCGAACCGGGGGAGCCTTTTTCCGGCTTCTAGCCGCGTTTGTCTCGTTTATCTGCTACATTCCTTGATGTTTGCCTCAAAACTTGTGTCGTTATTATGGATGAAATGTCAACATACGTGTCAAGTTATTCCCGGGGCCCGAGAGTAACGCATCGACCCCGATAAATGCTATAGCGCACCTAAACCACAGGTATACCATGTGGACCGTCAAATCCGAGTCGGGGAAGCTCCGCGCGGTGCTCGTGCAGGACTCGGCGGAGCAGCTGTGGACCAGGAGGCTGCCCTTCGCTGGCATGGAGTCCAGCCTCCTCTACGTCGAGCGGGACCCCCACGCCCAGATGGACCCCGGCCACAAGGAATGGCTCCAGCTGCCCGAAATACTCAGAGACGAGGGCGTCAGGGTCTTCGAGGTCAAGTCCATGCTGACCGGGATACTTGAGGAAGCATCGAAGGCGGAGCGCGAGGATATAGTCGAGGAGGCCTGGGGCGCGGCCCCCCGGAAACCAGACCCGGATGAGCTGACGGTCGATCATCTCTTCTGGGGCTACCCACCCAAACCATACTATGATCCTCGGCAGGACAGGGTGGTGCTGCCCGACTTCAGGCGCGTCGCGTGGACCTACACCCGGGACACCAGCTTCACCACCCAGGTGGGGACCGTCGTCTGCAACATGAGGCGGTACAGCCGCCGCCACGAGCCCCGGGTGGTCAAGCTCTGCTACACGCACGACCCGGTGCTCAGCGATAACGTTGAGATAGTTTACGACGCCAACGACGCCCGGGGGGTGTACACCGAGCCCTCGTGCGTGGAGGGCGGCGACACCCAGATCATAGACGAGGAGACCATAGCCTTCGGCGTCGGCCAAAGGTCCACCGTCACCGGCGTCCTTGAGACCGCCAAGAGGCTGTTCGAGGCGGATACGGACGGTGATCTGAGGTACGTGTGCGCGGTGAGCCTCGCCGAGAGGCCCGCCGTGGACTACATGCACCTGGACGTGACCATCAACTATCCTGACAGCGGCAAGGCGTTGGTCATGCCGTACGTCTACGACCCGGAGCTGGTGCCCGGCTACCCGCCGAGGAAGCTGCTGCTGAAGACGTTGGAGGCCGTGAGGGCCCGGAGCGAGGCCCATGGAAGGCCAATGGCGCCCCTCGTCCACCCCGACCACTTCAGGAGCCTCGGCAGGACGACCGTCTACGTCAACGACGGCGGCCGCCCTGAGCCTCTGAGGACCGAGAAATGTTTCTTGGACTTCCTCGTCAAGGAAGGCAAGCTAGAGAGGGACGGGTTCATCTACGTTGGCGGCGTCCCCGAGGACCCCTTTGACGTGGTTCACCTGCTGGAGGCCATGATGGAGCAGAGCCGTGGTGCCGCGAACATCGTGACGGTGAAGCCTGGGGTCGTCATCGCCTACGATAGGAACAGGGGAACCAACCGGGCGCTCAGGGAATACGGGGTGAAGGTGCGCGAGTGGAGAAGCGGCTACCTGGACCTGCTGGGCGGCCCCCACTGCAGCACCAGCCCCCTCTGGCGCGACACTGCTTAAACCCTTTAAGCGGTCGATCAGCCGTTACTGTGGGTTCATAAGGTGGAACGCGTCCGTGAGAGATTCAGCTTCATGAGCGGTAACATGCTCGTCCTCACGGTGCGTCAGTCGCTGGGCATGTTCTTCAGGCGCATGGTTGTTCCCTACGCCTCGCTCTTCATCCTCGAAGTTGGCGGCACCTCGTCACAGATCGGGGTAGTGAACAGCCTCCGTCCCTTGGCTGGGCTCCTCATGTTCCCAATATCAGGGTATCTGACGGATCGGACCAGCAGGGTGAGGCTGATCGCGTTGGCCGGTTACCTGTCGGCTGTCAGTATGCTTCTGTATGTGTTCGCTCCGAGCTGGGAGTGGATCGCTTTGGGGTCCCTGATCCAGGGCTTCATGGTGTTCCAGTTCCCGCCCACTTCAGCCATCCTGGCTGACTCTCTCAGCCCTGTGAACCGGGGGAGGGGGATAGCGGCCATGAACTCTGTGGCCACGGGCTTGTCGTTGTTCAGCCCATACATCGCGGGCGTGCTCCTGGAGACGCTGGGTGTCAGCGTGGGTATGCGTTTGATGTACGGGCTTCTTGCTTGTTCGAGCCTCGTCAGCGCCGTGCTGGTCTCGCGTTACATGGAGGACTCCAGAAAGGTGACGGGCTTCGACGATCTCCCCTCTCTGGGGGCGATCCTCCGTGAGACGTACAGCGGGGTCCCGGGGCTTGTGCGGGGGCTGCCAGGCTCCGTCAAGGCTCTGGGCGTCGTAGTCCTCTTGGGCTTCATAGGCAACGCGGTGTCCAGCCCTTTCTGGGTCGTCTACGCGGTCGAGGAGCTGGGGCTGTCCAGCCTGGACTGGGGGCTGATCGTCATGTTGGAGACGATACTCAAGACGTTGTTCACGTTTCCGGCGGGCATTCTTGTGGACAGGTACGGGAGGACCAGGAATCTCGTCGCCTCTTTGCTGGTGTCGTTGTTTTCGATGCCGTTGATGGCCTACGCGGGGGGCTTCTACCATGTCCTGTTCATCCGTCTGGCTGTCGCGGTGGCTGCTGCGTTGTTCACTCCTGCCTGCACCGCTTTGATGGCTGACTATGTTCCCAGCGGTATGAGAG
>CAZGZR010000129.1:0-6492 GCA_964529745.1 uncultured Candidatus Bathyarchaeia archaeon | reverse complement strand
GTCCACGACTGCTTCACCATCGCCGAGGTCGTCACCACCGAGGACCTGGGGTTCTTCGCCAGGGGCGAAGGGGGGAAGGCGGCGTCGGAGGGAAGGACGGCGCTGGACGGGGATAAGCCCGTCAACCCCGACGGCGGCCTCAAGGCCAAGGGTCACCCGGTGGGGGCCACGGGCGCCGGGATGGTGTACGAGATGTTCAACCAGCTGCGGGGTCAGGCGGGTGAACACCAGGTCGCCGACGTGGAGATCGGGCTGGCCCACAACGTGGGGGCGGCGGGGGCCACCGCCACGGTCCAGATATACAGGAGGGGCTGAGTTGACGGAGTACACGGTCAAGACGTACATGGATCACCTGATGAACGAGGAGCTCGTGGGCGTAGAGTGCAGAGGCTGCGGACACGTCATGCTGCCGCCGAGGCCCGTATGCAACAGGTGCGGCTCCATGGACCTGGCGTGGAAGCGGCTCGGCGGCGGGGGAGTCGTCTCGGCCAAGACGGTGGTGGAGGTCCCTACCACGAGGTTCCAGGAGAGATGCCCCTACGGCGTCGTCATAGTCACCCTGGACGAGGGGCCCAGCGTGAGCGGTCTCCTGCTGGACGAAGAAGTGGAGATGGGTTCCAGGGTAGAGGCCGCCTACGTGAAGGACGAGCACGGCGTGGTCCTCGCCTTCGAGGCGGCGTAGCTACTCTCCCTTGAACTCGGGTTTCCTCCGCTCGTTGAAGGCCGATATGCCCTCCATTAGGTCGCTGTGGTTCCATAGGCGGGAGAACTCGTCGGCCTCGGCGTTCGCCGCCTCCTCAAGGTCCTCAAGGTTGACCAGCCTCTTCACCGCCGCCAACGCCAGGGGCGGGCCGGCCACAAGCGTATTAACGAACTCCCGGACCTTGGCCTCGAACTCGTCCACGGGGTAGACGGCGTTCACGAGCCCCGCCTCCAGCGCCTCCTCCGCGTTGAGCCGGCGACCCGTCATCATCATCTCCGAGGCGAGGCCCTTGCCCACCAGCCTCGGCAGCATGTAGGTCGCCCCCCACCCGGTTATGAGGCCCAGGTTGACCTCTGGCTGCCCGAAGCTGGCCCTCTCCGACGCCAGCCTGAAGTCGCAGTGTATGGCCAGCTCGTTGCCGCCGCCCAGGCAGTACCCGTTGACGGCCGCCACGGCGGGCTTGGGCAGCTCCACGATCTTCCTGTACGTGGTCTGGCCCAGCCGGGAGAGGCTGCGGGCGCCTTCGACGTCTAGCTGGGGGAACTGTGAGATGTCGGCGCCGGCGCAGAACGCCCTGTCGCCCGCCCCCGTGAAGAGGACGCAGCGGATGGACTTGTCCTTGGCCGCGTCGTCCAGCGCCTCCCCGATCATCTCCAGCATCTCGGCCGTCATGCTGTTGAGCTTGCCCGGCCTGTTGACTGTGATCTTGAGGACGCCTTCCTTCTTCTCCGTGAGTATGGGCTTCTCCTCGCCGAGGCCCGCGCGCTTCATCTCGAAGGGGCCCCGGGGCAGGTTGGCGCCCAGCTTCATGGCCGTGTCCACGTCCTCCTCCGTCGCGATCCCCTCCGCCACCACCTTCTCGGCCTCCTCGACGAAGGGCTCCAGGAGGAGCTTAACGTCGAAGCCCTCGGCCTGCTCCTCAGACACGCTGGGCCGGGTCTCGTAGCCGTAGAAGCCTTCCCCGGTTTTTCGTCCCAGCTTCTTGGCGTCGTATAGCTCGGTTATCCTCTGGCACGGAGCGTAGCCGGGGCCCAGCTTCTCCTCGAAGACCTTGAGGATGTTGTAGACGATGTCCATGCCTATGAGGTCGCTGAGCATGAAGGGTCCCAAAGGCATACCGGCCTTGTGCTGCATGGCGGCGTCTATTTGCTCCACGCCGTACCCGTCGAGGAGCCTGCATGCCTCGTTGAGGTAGGTGACGAGCACCCTGTTGACTATGAAGCCGGGGGCGTCCTTCCTAACCCAGACGGGGGTCTTGCCCATCCTCCTGGCGAGCTCCTGGACCGCCTCCACCGTCGCCTCCGATGTCTCCTCCCCCTGGTTGACCTCGACGAGCTTCATAATCGCCGGGGGGTTGAAGAAGTGCATGCCTATGAACCGCTCCGGGTTGGGCACGGCCTCGGCTATCTCGGTTATGCTGAGGCTGCTGGTGTTGGAGGCCAGTATGGCGTCCCTGGGCGCCTTGGCCGCGGCCTCCGCCCACACCTTGTGCTTGATATCCATCCTCTCGGGTATAGCCTCCACGACCAGCTGGGCGTCTCCAACCGCCTCTTCGAGGTCCAGCGTATACCTGATCCTAGCGAGGGCGGCGTCCATGTCCTCCTGGCTCATCCTGCCCCGCTTCACGAACCTGTCCAGGCTGTCCTCGATGCCAGCCTCTGCGTTGTCGAGGAACTCCTGGGCGATGTCCCTGATCGATACGTCGTAACCGGCCACGGCCGCCACCTGGGCTATGCCGTGCCCCATGACCCCGGCGCCGAGGACGGCCACCCTTTGAACCTTATCCGCGTCCATGGTGCTTCATCTGGCTAATCAGGGCCTAAGTTTATAGCATTTTTCCGAGGCAAATACTATATCTGTCGTGAAAGATAGTGCCTTGAACAGGCATGAGGCAGATAGTGCTTCTGAAGGACATCCCGGACCTGACGGAGATCAAGCTGGACTCCCGTACCCGGGCGCCCGTTGTCGAGGGCGTTAAACGCAGGATAAGCGAGGTGGACAAGAGGGGGCTGGAGGCCGCCTTGAGGCTCAAGGAGAAGGTGGGCGGCGAGGTGGTGGCCCTCTCCATGGGGGACGACAAGACCAAGACCGCCCTGCTGGAGGCTCTGGCCATGGGCGCCGACGCCGCCTACATAGTGGACGAGCCGGGGCTCAGGGGCGTGGACACCAACGCCACAAGCAGGGTCCTAGAGGCCGCCATCGGACACGTGGGGGAGTACGACCTGATAGTGGCGGGGGAGATGACGCTGGACAGCCTCTCAAGCCAGGTCGGGCCGCGGCTGGCCCAGCTCCTGGACCTTCCACAGATAACCTACGTGAAGGAACTAGATGTGACTGAAGGGAAGGTGAAGGCTGTGAGGGACCTAGAGGACGTGGACGAGGTGGTGGAGGCGCCTCTGCCCGCCGTCGTGTGCGTGGTCAGGGAGATACACGAGCCGCGTATACCCAACCTCATGAGCATAATGAGGGCGAAGAAGAAGCCCCAGACGGTGTGGGCCGCCGACGACATAGGGCTCGACGCCTCGGAGGTGAAGGCCATGAGCTACGTGGAGGTGACGAGCGTAACGGCCCCCAAGGTGGAGCGAAAACAGGTGAGGATCGAGGCCGAGACCGTGGAGGCGGCAGCCGCCAAGCTTGTCGAGGCACTGACACAGGAGGGGGTCATCTAGTGTCGTTCCTGGTGTTCTCGGAGGACCCGGAGCTGGCGTATCAGCTGCTGGGGAAGGCCAGGGAGCTTGCGGACGAGACCGGCGGCGTGGTCGCGGCGCTGGCAGCCGGACCGGAGCCCATGGAGTACGTTAAGCAGGGCGCGGACACCGTCTACACGGTGGATGGGCTAGCCGATTTCAGCGTAGAGCCCTACGGCGCCGCCGTGGTGGCGGCCGTGAAGGCCGCGGAACCGGGCACGGTGTTCATGGGGGCAACCAAGAGGGGCAAGGAGCTTGCGCCCCGGGTGGCCTCGACGCTGGGCGTCGGGTGCATGAACGACTGCAGCGGCGTCGAGCTTGAGGACGGGGAGCTGGTGGTGGAGAGGCTGACCTACGGAGGCTCCACCGTGGCCAGGGAGAGGAGCACGAGCACACCCACCGTCATGAGCTTCCCCAGCAGGTGCTTCGAGAAGATGGAGCCCATGGAGAGGAGCGGGGAGGTGGTGGAGCTGGACGTGGACCTCCCGGAGCCCCGGGTGACGGTGGTGGAGCGCCGCGAGAAGCCCAAGAGCTCCGCCGACCTGGAGAGCGCGACGATAATCGTCTCGGCGGGCCGCGGGTTCAAGGCCCAGGAGGACCTGAGGCTGCTGGAGGAGGTCGCCGAGGCGTTGGGCGCCCAGATGGGGTGCTCCAGGCCCATAAGCGCGGACCTGGGCTGGATGGACCAGTGGGTGGGCATCAGCGGCAAGAAGGTCAAGCCCCGGCTCTACGTGGCGTGCGGCGTCAGCGGCACCATACAGCATGTCGCCGGCATCAGAGACAGCCATATCATAGTAAGCATCAACAGCGACGAGGGAGCCGGCATCCACGGCGTCAGCGACTACAGCATCGTAGGCGATGTCTACGAGGTGCTTCCCGCGCTGACCAAGGCGCTGAGGGAGCGAGCCTAAGTCTTTTCACCCGCCCCACCCATCTCTACACATGGCTCATGGGGACGATGTTCTACAGGCGATAAGGGACGCCGCTGCTACGATAGCGGACTCCAGGTACGTGACGTGCCTCACGGGCGCCGGGGTGAGCGTGGAGAGCGGCATCAGGCCGTTCAGGGGCCCCGGCGGCCTCTGGACCGAGAAAGGCGAGCCATCCATGGACGGGTACCAGAGGTTCCTCAGGGACCCCGAGTCGTACTGGGAGCGCCGCATGAGGGAGTCCAGCGAGTTCGGCATCAGCATCATGGGCGCGGAGCCCAACCCGGGCCACGTGGCCTTAGCCGAGCTAGAGAGGATGGGGGTGCTTAGGACGCTCATAACCCAGAACATCGACAACCTCCACCTGGCCGCCGGGAGCCGTAACGTCCTGGAGATCCACGGCAACAGCAGGTACCTCCGCTGCGTCAGCTGCCACAGGAGGTGGCCGCTGGAGGAATTCGGCGTCGAGTCTATCCCGCCCAGATGCCCGGACTGTGGAGGCTACGTGAAGAGCGACAGCGTGATGTTCGGTGAGCCCATCCCGGAGCCCGTGCTCACCAGGTGCTTCGAGGAGGCCTCCAAGAGCGACTGCATGATGGTGGCGGGCACCAGCGCGACTGTGACCCCCGCCGCCAGCCTCCCCGTGATGGTGAAGAGGAACGGCGGCAGACTCACCGAGTTCAACCTGAGGCGCAGCGAGATAAGCTACATCTGCGACGTCAACGTGTTCGCCCCGTCTGGGGAGAGCCTGCCTCTGCTGGTCGAGGAGGTCGGTCGGCTTTCACGTACTTGAGTATGCAGCCTCGCCCCAGGAAGCCCCACCTGGTCGTTGACAGCCTCTCCATCTTCAGCCCCTTCCTGATGGAGTGCTCCTTGAAGACATTGTCCAGCGGGAAGGGGAGGGGCGTGAAGTGGAAGTACTCCCTGTGGGTTTCCTTCAGGCCGTGCAGGGAGGCCAGCCGTGAGAACCGGTTGGGGACGTGCACGCGGGCCGCCGGGAAGCTCTCGCCCATCTTCAGGCAGGTATAGACGGAGCCCCAGACGCCCAGCTTCTTAAGTGCTGTCTCCGCCAGCCACAGGGGGGTGGTGGCGTTGGTCAACGTGATTATCGCTACGCCGCCGGGCTTGAGTATCCGGGACACCTCTGACAGCGCCTGGCTGTCCCGGGGCAGGTACTCTATTACGCCGGCGGCGATGAACACGTCCACGGAGCCGCCCCGCAGGGGTATCTGTTCCAGGTCGTTGAGGAGCATGTCGCATCTTCCCACGGGGGGCAGCCCGCCGCCCGCCCTCGCCGCCTGGATCATCCGCGGCGATATGTCGAACCCTATGGCCCTGTACCCGTTCCGTGCGAGGTCATGTAGGAGTATCCCGGAGCCGCACCCCGCGTCCAGAGCTGTGCCGTCCTCCTCGGGCAGCATGTTCAGTATGCGCAGGCGTCTTATCATGAGGGTCGGGTACTTGCCTACGAGGGACAGGTAGTTCTCGCCGAGGTAGTTCTCTGCGACGCTGTCGAAGAACCTGCTCGCGGTCTCCTTGTTGGTCACGGCCATCAACTCTGAAGGGCGAGGCCGACTAGGCTACATTTGAATAGGTAGGACGAGTCGTCCACGGCGGCGATTCGCCTCAGCTCGTACGGGTCCGAGCCCTTGGCGACGCGGCCTCTCAGAGTCGTCACGGCGGCGGCGAACCCGAAGTCCCTGAGGATGTTCTTCGCGTCCTGGTTGAAGTCGCGTCTCTTCCCGAAGGGGTAGCTGAAGATGGTGCACTCTCTACCGGTTATATCCTCTATGATCCTCCTCGACTCGTACGCCTCGTGTCTCACCCGGCTTGCATCCAGCCCGCCTAAGCTCGTATGGGTGTGAGTGTGGCACCCTACCGTTATTCTATGATTGAGGCAGAGCTGGGCGAGCTCTCGGGCCAGCATCATTACCCGTGGACGCGCTGCGTCAGACCGGGATCTGAGACGAGCCAGTATACGCGCTCTCTCATCGGAGGAAGCCTTGCACAGTATCTGGTTGAACCTTCTGACGGTTTGCTGCCAGTTACCTCGCGCCGAGAGTGTGAACGACCCGTTTTGTCCAGGTAAGTTTAGCGATAAAGGCTCCCCATCGTACTCCTTGACCAGGCTTGTCAGCTGATCCTCCCACTTTGCTTCTCCGGTGTATAGCAG
>CAZGZR010000128.1:0-6540 GCA_964529745.1 uncultured Candidatus Bathyarchaeia archaeon | reverse complement strand
GGCCGTGGGGCTCGTTGGAGGAGCCACCCGTAGCCACCCAATGGCCCAGGTAGCGCGGAAGATACTGGGCGTAGACTAGGCGGTGGACCTAGCCAAGGTCATGTGCGCGGTCGGCCTCGCCCAGAACCTGGGCGCCCTCAGGGCACTGACACAGGAGGGTATACAGCACGGCCACATGAGGCTCCACGCCCGGAACCTCGTGGTCATGGCCGGCGCTTCAGGCGCGATGATAGAGAAGGCGGTCAAGCTTCTCGTGGACTCGGGTGAGATCAGGTTCCCCAAGGCCCAAGAGATCGTAGAGAAACTGAAAAACCAGCCCTAGGTCACGGCCTTGACCATCGAGATCGACGACGCGGGCACAGGAGACATCCTCTTCGGCGTCGTCATAGGAGCCTACAGGCCCGAGACCGACCACTTCCTTTACGACATGATCGACGTGAGGTATTTCCAGGAGCCCGTGTACGGCAAGAAGAGGCACCTGAACGAGGCCCGCAGGATAGCGTTGAGGCTCGTGGAGAGGCTTGGCCTCGGTGAGGAGGAGAAGATACTGATCTGCACCGGCGACATCCTCAACGAGGCAGCGGAGGCCCTCCTGGAGCAGTACGGCGAGGATCGCATCGAGCGGGGGAAGATCGAGGGACGAGCCCAGTTCCTCGTGGAGAGAGCCTACACGAACGAGCTCCGCAACATCGGGTACGAGCCCAGGGATGACCGGACCGAGAAGTGGGGGAAGAACTTCTGGCACATGTACAACTGGGTGAAGCAGAACCCCAAGGAAAGGCTACGCTGGACCAAGTCGGCTTTTCCCAACCTAAAGAAATACCCGCTCTTCAAGTAGCCCTCTTCTCTATACTCTTTTATTTAACAGCAGACAGTCTAACTTGAACCGACATGAAGCCCTGGCTCCTAAACATACTCGCATGCCCCATGGACAAGCACCACCCCCTCGAAGCCTACTTCTTCAAGTGGGAGACCACCGACGCGGAGCTCGAGAAGATAAACAGAGACGCTGGAGTAACCACCATCCACTTCAAGAAACAGTACGCACACCTCGCCAAGCAGATAGCCGACGGCACCATTAGCCCCCCGGCTCTGGAGGAGATCACCGACGAGACGGGCTCCACGTACTCCCAGGAGCTGTACGCAGACACCAAAAAGTTCCTCAGCCGGTTATCATTCGAGAAAAACCACGAAGAGGAGAAGCTTCTGAGAGACCACCCTGAGGGGATAGACGTGCTCTACAGGTACCTCAACCTCATCGAGGTAGAGGAGGGGCTCCTGCGCTGCCCCGAGTGCGGCAGATGGTATCCCATAGGGAGCGCCGTCGAGACCATCCCGGAGCTGATGCCGGACGACCTCAGGGAGAAGGAGCGGGACCTCGAGTGGCTCACCAAGTGGAAGGACAAAGTGCCTTCTGTCGTCCTAAAGGAAGGTAAACCCTTCACGCTGTGAGGCTTTCTTCCCTCGTCTTCTTAATCACCCAGTAGCCCATGCCTAATGCGACCGCCGTGATGCTCAGCTCCGAGTATACCCAGCCATACCTCATGGTGGCCAAGGCGACGAAGTCCACCAAGAAGTGCAATGCAACTGCTCCCACGAGGTACCTCACGTCTTTTCTCCTGAAATACTCCAGAACCATGACGGACAACCCTATCTGAAGCGTCATCGCCCCAAGCCTCTCGTAAAGCCCCACGAACGGCAGATAGGCCGGGGAAAACAATATGGAGTTGAGGATCGGGGTAGGGATCAGGGCTGGCTTGAAAAGCATCAACACGCCCAGTGTGAGGACGTTGATCCCCACGATGAAAACAGACTCTATTCCGCCGTGCCCCGCCCCATACATGAGCCCATTCTCTAGGCTGTGTTCATCGATCACGTATCTGAAGGCAACGTATCTGGCGCCTTCCTCGAAGACACCGGCGGTGAGAGAAGGGAAAGCCAGCAAGATAAACGTCGTCAAGGTGGCCCCGTAGCCCCCCATTAAAACCGCGGAGGAGACGTATCTGTTTAGCGGGAACCTTATGAGGGAGGCTATGAACATCACGCCTCCTACGAAGAACCACCTCCAACTCACCCCCAGACGACGCCTCAGCGAGTAGCCGAGGCCGAAAGGAACCAAGATCTCTAGGGCCCCGGAGAGTAAATATATCACTCCTCTTATCACGTCCATGCGTGTCCCCTCACACCGCGGGTCTCCGTATTTAGCCCCCTCGTTAATATACCTACTTGAATGGGCCCCCGATAATCGTATAAAGGCAGCGGGAAAATACTACTCACGGTGTATTAGTTGAAGTTTAAACGGTATCTATCGTGCATAGACACCCACTGCAGCGGCGAGTCCACACGAGTGCTTGTGGGCGGCGTCCCCAAGCTCATCGGGAAGACGATGCAGGATAAGCAGAAGTACTTCCAGGACCACTACCACGGCCTACTGGGAACCATGCTCAAGGAGCCAAGGGGCTTCGAGGGAATGCTTGGCGCCGTGCTCACTGAGCCCTGCCACCCCGACGCCGACGTCGGCGTCATCTACCTCTGGACCGACGGATACTTCAGCGCCTGCGGCGACAGCACCTACAGTTGTAGCGCCGCCCTCGTCAACACGGGCATGGTAGACGTCAAGGAGCCCGTGACCAACATCACTTTCGACACGGTGGCGGGCCTAGTCCGCACGAAGGTAGAGGTAGAGGACGGAGTCGCCAAAGCCATCTACATGCAAGGCGTGCCCAGCTTCTACTGGAAGACCATGAAGTTCGATATCCCCGACGTAGGGGAGGTCGAGGCGGACATTGCTTACGGTGGCCTCTGGTACGCCTTCGTTGACGCTGACAGCATCGGGCTGAAGCCTACCCTGGAGAACAAGGACTACTGGATACCCCTGGGCTGGGACATGAGGAACTACATCAAGGACCAGATAGAGCTGGACCACCCCGAGTACCCCGAGTTGAAGATACTCGACCTGGTCACCTTCTACAATGAGCCATCCAAGAAAGAGTACACGAGCAGGCACTGGAACGTTTTCGGGCCCAAACAGAGCTGCCGAAGCCCCGCCGGCACATGCACCAACGCCCGCATGGCCGCAATGTACGGCAAAGGCGAGCTGAAGCCGGGTGACGAGGTGAGGTTCGAGTCCACCATAGGCACGGTGATGGTGGGTAAGATCGCGAAAGAGGTTAAGGTAGGTAAATACAATGCCATCGTACCCGACGTCATGGCCACCGCCTACATAACCGCTTTCAACCAGGTCGTCATCGACCCGGATGACCCGTTAAAAGCCGGCTTCCTCTTCTAAGCCTCTTCTTTTTTTACCATAAGCATCTCGGGCGCGTGCACCTTCAGGAGCTCCTCCACCTTCTTGAACTCCACGAGCGTCTTGCTGCCCTTCTTAGTCATCTCAAAGGTGTCCGTCTTCTGGCCCCTCTCGTTGTAGCCTTGTGACAGAAACCCCTGCTGGACCAGCTGCCCGATGATCTCCCTGGCCTTCTTCGTGTTGATGTAAGTGGTATCAATGATCTCCATGAGGCTGGTGTTTCCGTCGTTTATCGTCTCCAGTATTTGCATCGACGTCTGGTACTTGGAGTGTCGCATGGACATGTCTGCTCGTTTAAATTAAAACCAATTAAAGGATTATCAACCAGTGTTACTGGGTAACGATACATATCAACGGAACATTTCTCACTCCGGGGAGACGCCGGTGAACTATCAAGCCTATTAAATATTAGTGCCGCTGCCTTTCAATGAGGCGTGACAATTTGCCTAAGGAACAGATATTGTTAAGCGCCGGGGACCCCGACGTCGAGGCCCCCCAGTACGCGATCAACGAGGCTCTTCTCGGCATCATCGAGGGCGGGATGAACACCCACTACCCCCACTACTCGGGCTATCCAGAGGCCTTCCAGGAGGCGGTCGTAGACTACTACAACAAGTTCACGGGCGTAGAGTACGAGCCGAAGCACATCATTCCCGCGGCGGGAAGCAGCGCGGCCCTCTACGTGGCCCTGGCCACCGTCCTCAAGGAGGGCGACGAGGTCCTCATGTTCACCCCATACTACATGGGCCACAGGAGCATCTTCGACGGCATGGGCGTCAAGATGAACACCGTGCCCCTGCTCAAGGAGAGGAACTACCACCCCGACCCAGATGTAATCGCGGAATACGTGACGCCCAAGACGAAGGCGGTACTGCTCTGCAACCCTTCGAATCCGACGGGAACCGTGTTCAACGAGGAGGAGTGCAAGGCATTGGGCGACCTGGCCGTGGACAACGACATGGCCATCCTCGCCGACGAGATATACCTCCACTATGTGTATGATGACAACGAGTTCGTGAGCATAGCGGGGCTCAGCGACGAGTACAAGGAGCGCACCTTGGGCATTATGAGCTTCAGCAAGACCTTTAGCATGACGGGGTGGAGGCTCGGCTACAACATAGTCCCGGACCGTTACCTTGAGGAGGCGACCAAGATAAGGGCCATGACGGCTCCCCGGCCCGCGACTTTCGTGTTCAGGGCGGGTATCGCCTGCCTCCGAGGCGACTTCAAGTACGTGGAGGAGCGCTGCGCGGAGTACAAGAAGAGGCGCAACTACTTCGTCAAGGCCGTGGACGACCTGGGCTGGCCGTGCCACATGTTCGAGGGAGCTTTCTACGCATGGTTCGACGTCCGAGGTACCGGCATGGGTAGCGTGGAGTTCCTTGACAAGCTCAAGAAGAGCCAGAACCTCCAGTTGAGCCCCGGCAACCGCTTCGGCGCAGACGGCTTCATAAGGGTGCCGCTGGTGAAGCCCGTCCCGGTCCTGAGAGAGGCCGTTAAGAGGCTCAAAGCCTTCAAGGCCACCCTCTAACCCCCAACTTTTATTGCCCCGTCCATATTCCTCCGTTAGGCTGATGTTAAGCAAGAGAAAGACACTGAATAGGAGGACGGCGAAGAAGCTCGTCGAGGAGCTGTCGTCTCTCTTCGGCGATATAGACGCGGAGAGGTTCGAGTCCGCCATGCTGGATGAATCGACGGTATACCTGCTGGACGACGCCATAGAGTTCGTTAGAGAGGGCGACGACCTCTACCCTTACCTGGGTGGCACACACTTTGACAGGCTGCCCAATGTGGTCGTGGACATGGGGGCCATACCCTACGTCTGCAACGGAGCCGACATCATGGCCCCCGGGATAACGAACATGGACTCGTTCAAGGAGGGGGACCTCGTAGTGGTCCGGGACGTCACCCACGGCAAGGCCTTGGCCATAGGCAGGGCTCTGAAGAGCTCCTCCGACATAGAGGCAGTCAGGAAGGGCAAGGTTGTGGAGAACCTCCACTACGTGGGTGACCATCTCTGGAACGCTGCCTAGAAGTGTTTGATCATCTCTATCTTTGGCAGGAAGAAGACGAAGGCGACGACCGCCGTGCCTATGAATATGAGTACGAAGAGCCACATGCTCCACTGGAACACCTTCCACCAGACCCCGTACTTCTCCACCCCCTCCCTGTAGCTCCTCTCGTAGGCGAGTATGCCCTCCTTTATGTTGTAGGGGAGGTTTCTTAGCGACGCCAAGAGCTTCCCCAGTCGTCCCTGCTTCGGCACCGGTGTTCACTCCTATTTGCTTTGCAGAGTCTTTATTTCTTTGCGTATCAATGCAGGAACCCTTAGTTCATGTTACGAAACAATGTTCAAAAGAAATAATGTTCATTGATGTGTGTCATGGTTAAACGAAACATAGTCCACATAGACGAGTCGAAGTGTAATGGGTGCGGCCAATGCATCCCCAACTGCGCCGAGGGCGCCCTCCAGATAATAGACGGCAAAGCCCGTGTAGTAGACGACGCCTACTGCGACGGCCTCGGGGCCTGTCTGGGCCACTGCCCCCAGGGCGCCATCACCCTCATGGAGCGCGACGCGCCCGAGTTCGACGAGAAGGCAGTCCATGGACACCTAGAAACCCTGAAAACAAGCGATACCCTAACGCCTGGTTACCCAGCAGACAAAGTCCAGTTGCTTGATGATGGCTCAGCGTTAATTAACGCTGAAGTGCCCACATCGTCTGCCCTCAGACACTGGCCCGTCCAGTTTAACCTTGTACCAGTCAAGGCGAATTTCTTCAGGGACGCGGACCTGATTCTGTTGGCAGACTGCGCCGCGGTCGCTTACCCTGCGCTCCACCAGAGGCTGCTAGAGGGAAGAACAGTCATAATTGGGTGCCCTAAGTTCGACGACGTCAAACACTATATAGAGAAGCTGACGGAGATCTTGAAGAATAACGACGTGAGGAGCCTGACAGTTACTTACATGGAGGTGCCCTGCTGCAGCGCGCTCAACGTCGCCGCCTGGCGCGCCATGGATGCCTCTGGCAAGATGATTCCTATGCAACGCCTGATAGTTTCCGTCGCGGGAGACATCGAGAGAGCCTAGGTCCGTTCATCGCGCAAACTTTAAAGGCTATGCGCTGGGACTTATTGAGATTCGGTGAACATTAAATGGGTATGCTTGACGACGTACGCGTCCTAGACTTCAGCCACGTCTACTTCGGCCCTTACAGCACCATGATCATGGC
>CAZGZR010000127.1:0-6549 GCA_964529745.1 uncultured Candidatus Bathyarchaeia archaeon | reverse complement strand
GTACAACAACCTTATATTTTCTGAAGAATGCGTCCGCGGCGGTGTGCTGGATGCAGATGTTGGTGAGCACACCCGTGAGCACAACCGTGTCCACGTCCAGCTCCCGGAGCAGCGCGTCCAGCCCCGTGGCGTAGAAGGCGCTGTACCTACGCTTGTACAGCCGATATTCACCTTTTTCCGGCTCCAACTCAGGGACCATCTCGGCCTCGGGGCTGCCCGCCACAGCGTGGCTGCCCCAGACATCAAACTCATGGTCCACACCTTCCAGGTGGGCGTCAGTCACGTACACGACAGGCGAGCCGCCCCGCCTAGCCGCATCGACTAGTCTCCCGATGCATGGAACCACGGCCCTTGCATGGGCACCCCCCAGCCTTCCCGTGACAAACTCCCTTATCATATCTATTACGAGTAACGCTGTCCTCAACTCTATCACATTGAGCTACACGGGGCGCCGTATAACTCTTTGATGTCGAGGCAGGGGTTCCCCTGTTCACTGCAACAAACCCTCAGCCTCATCGAATCGGCGTCGCCGTACTCGGCTGAGCTCTCTCAAATTGCAGTGGTTGTGGGCCCCGTGCCTCCCCCGCCTGTACCACGTGTGGGTAACCCTCGGATCACAGCGGGGCTCAGCGAAGGCCGTCAACGTGGGTGCGTCGAAGTCGGCGGGTGAAAACAACTAGTAAACGCGGATATTAACCGTTACTGTTTCGGTGAGAGCATTGGTCCCCGTGGATATGTTTGGAGAGGTTTCAGTGTGGGGGCGATATATTTTTCTTCTAAAGGTTTATGCGAAAAAAGGGGACAACGAAAAAAGGGCTAGAGATACTCCCTGAACCACCGGAGGAGTTGCCTTAGCCGCTCCTCGCGGTGCCCGGGCTTCCCGCCTCTGCTGAGCTCGTGGTTCTCGCCGGGGAACCGGACGAGCTCCGTCGGCACCCCATTGAGCTTCAGGGCTGTGAACCACTGCTCTCCCTCGGCCATAGGGCACCTGTAGTCCTCCTCGCTGTGGATGATGAGGCAAGGCGTCTTCACATCGCCGACGTAGTAGAGTGGGCTGTGCCGCATCTGCTCCACGAGGTCGTCGCCCCAGTAAGTCTTCTTGCCGCTGATGCTCTCGGGCTGCATGAACCCTATGTCGCTTACGCCGAACTTGCTCACCCAGTTGCAGATGCTCCGGCACGTCACCGCTGCCCGGTACCTGTCGGTGTGGCTGATTATCCAGTTTGTGGTGTAGCCGCCGTAACTGCCGCCGGTGAGCCCGAGCCGGGCCTCTTCGATCCAAGGGTACCGTCTCAGGGCTTCGTCGGTGAAGTCCATGAAGTCCTCGTAGTCCACCTCGCCGTAGTGCCTCATGACTGCCTGGGTGTACTCTTCTTCGTAGCCTGCCGAGCCCCTGGGGTTGGTGTATATGACGGCGTAGCCTTCAGCCGCCAGTAGGTGGAACTCCTGGTATATGCCGTCGCCGTAGACGCTGCGTGGGCCTCCGTGCATCTCCAGCACGCACGGGTATTTTTCGCCTTTTTCCCAGCCGACCGGCTTAATGATCCAGCCTTCTACCTCGCGGCCCAGCCGGTTGGTGAAGGTGAAACGTTCGGGCTCCACGAGCTCCAGGTTGTTGATGAGCCTGTCGTTGAATTTACTAAGCCTACTCTCCTCGCCGTCCAGCAGGTAGAGTTCACAGGGCTTGGTGGCTGTCATGGCGTTGAACGCCATCTTGGCACCGTCTTTGCTGACGGTGAAGCCGTCCACGACCCTGCCGCCGACGACCATCTCCACGTCGCCGTCTTCAACGTTGACCCTGTAGACGTTGCAGTAGGGCGTGTCTGCGGTGAGGAAGTAGATGTGTCTTCCGTCGCCGCTCCAGACGGCTCCCGGGTTGGGCGTGGAGACTCGTAGGTCGCTGCCGACTCCCATCCCGAGGCTCCTGTCGAATGCCTCCGTCAGGCACCTTCTTTCGCCGCCTCCCCTCGGCATCAAGTATAGTTCATAGTCCACGGCGAGCTCCTCGGGTCTGTCGTAGCCCATGTATGCGATGTGGTTCCCGTCTGGGCTGTGGCTGAGGCTAAGTATGGCGCAGTCACCCTGGGTTATCTTCTCCGGTTCTCCGCCCTTCGCCTGCACGGTGTATATGTCGCGGACTCTGCTCGTGTCGGCGTCGGGCTCCATGCTTGCGATGAACGCAATCTCCCTGCCGTCCGGACTCCACTCGGCGTACTCCACGTCGTACTCTCCGTCAGTGAGCTGCTTGGGTTTCCTGCCTTCTCTGACGGTGAACAGGTGGGTCCGCCTGCCTTCGAAAAACCCAGCTGCGTTTAACTTGTACCTTATCCGTTTTACAACTTTGACGTCGGTGTCTTTAGGTTTCTCGTCCGTCCAGACCCTACTCGTGAACAACATGTCTCTGCCGTTGGGCGCCCATGCCGGATTGCTTACCCTTTCCTCGGTCTCCGCGACGAGCGTAGCCTCACCGCCTGCTATCGGTATCACGTATAGCTGGGTCTTCTTATCGGGCTCTCTGCCCCGGGACAGGAACAGTAGCTTGGAGCCATCGGGGCTCCACCTCGGGGTGGCGTCGCCGCCTTGGCCGCGTGTGAACTGGTAGAGGGCTCCTGTGCCCGTCTCCGCCATCCATATATGGCGATCGTACGTGTCCTCCTCATGGTCTATGGTGCTGAGCACGAAGGCGATCGTTGAGCCGTCCGGGCTTATCTGGGGGTCCGATACGAACTTGAACCTCCGTAGATCCTCGACCTTGATCCTGCGCTTAGCCATAACGCATCTAAGAAGAAAGAGCCTTTCAACATGTTAAGGCTTCAGCTACGGAAGCCGCCCAGCCGCTTCCAGCCTGTCGGCGACGCCGGTCAAGCCGAGGGAGACCAGCGTCTCTCTGGTCTGCCATCCTGTCTCCGGGTCCCAGCCGTGGAGCCCATAGTACTCGTCGAGCATGCGCTCCCATTCCCCGTGGTCTATGTGCTCCCCAGCGTAGGGTCCTGACTTGACCGGCTCTTCCCAGTACCTCTTCGGCGGGTAGTCGTCCAGTCTCGTGAAGCCGCCGTGGAGGGTGTTGAACGCCTTCTCAAGGTTGTGAACCCGGAGCCCTATCCGCATGAACCTCTCGGCGTCGAGGCTCATCCCCGTGAGGCTTGACGTTAGCTCCGCGATGTGGTGGGCCGCTTGTCCTGAGGTCTCTGTCTCCCATGAGAGGAGGCCGTCGTTGTAGAGGCATGTGCCCGTCATGTCTAGGATGGCCTTGTACTGCTCCTGCATGTACACCCTCCATGGCACGTCCTTGTAGCTGAGAAAATTTTCGGGGTCGAACGAGTGTATGGCGCCCCTTAGATGGCGTCCGGCAGCAGGGGAGGTCACCACCCCGAAGCCCCAGCCCTTGCTTACCCTGATGCCGTCCACGCTGTCCTGACCCTTTATGTGGACGGCGAACTCCTCCGAGCCCCCTCCCAGTCGCTCGGCGGCGGCCTTGACGCCGTCAGCCAAGAAGTCGCCGAACCCCTCCCTGTGTGCCAGCTTCTCCAGCAGAGCTATTACTGCGTCGTGGTTGCCCCACGTCAACTCCAGGCCGTCCGTCTCCTCCTCGGTGATGAGCCCCTTCTCGTAGCACTCGAAGGCCCATCCGATGACAACGGAGGCGTTGTCGCCGTCGAGGCCCAGCTGGTTCGTCAGGAGATGGGCCTTTATCGCGGCCTCAGGGTCGTCGCAGTCCACCCTCGTGCAGAAGCTGTTGCTGCTGTTGTTCCACCAGCCCTCTCCCTCCACCTTGTACGGGCCTTCGGGGACTACCATCCAAGGCATGCAGCCGACGGGGCAGCCGAAGCAGGCGAGTATCTTCTTCCTGTATGGCTTGATGGTGTCCCCCGCCACCCGCTTGATCTTCTCTGGGTTCCAGTAGTCGTCCTGGCCGTTCCTGACGGGCCTGAACCCGGCCTCCCACGCCGGGCTCCCGTAGACGCTCTCGACGCCGTAGTACCCGTCCTCCCTGTACAGCCTTGCCTTCGGGAACCTCTCTATCTTCCTCCTGGCGGCGTCCACCGCCTCGATGAACCTCTCTGGCTCGGCCACGGTGATGGGCAGGCTTCCCCTAGCCGCGACCGCCTTGAGGTTCTTGCTTCCCATGACGGCGCCTACCCCGGAGCCGCCCGCCGCCTTGGCCCTGTCCGATATTATGCAAGCCGACCTCACCTGGTTCTCTCCGGCTGGGCCTATTCCTATTACTCGGACCATGTTGTCGTTTCTACTAGACCGGATGGCTCTCTCCGTCTCCCACGTGGTCTTTCCCCAGAGCCCGTCGGCGTCTACGAGTTCGGCTTCCCCGTCGCTGAGCCACAGGTACACCGGGTTCTCCGCCCTGCCCGTGACGACGAGGTTGTCGTAACCTGCGTACTTCATCTCCGTGCCGAAGTGGCCGCCGCAGTTGGCGGAGCCGACGCCTCCCGTGAAGAGGCTCTTCGTGTCTATGGACACCCTGGAGCAGAACGGCGAGAGGGTGCCCACGAGGGGTCCGACCCCGAAGAGGAGCATGTTCTCCGGGTCAAGGGGCTTAACCGATGGATTCAGCTCGTCAAACAGTATGCGGGCGTTGACCCCTCTGCCCCCGACGTAGCTCTCATTGTACCTCGTAGTGGGCTCCTCAGTGTTGCTTCCGTCGGTGAGGTCGACGCGAAGGATTCTACCGGCGTAGCCGTGGGGCTTCAACGTGACAGCCTCCTCGCGCCGTAGGCACAGTACTTGACGCAGAGCGGGGTCTCCTCCCAGTCGCAGAGGTCGCACGTCGAGTCTATTGACAACGTTATGACGGCGGTGTCGTTGTCCCTCGACACGTGGGTGCTGCTGCGTGACGGGTCGAACATCTTCTGCCCGGTGTGGTGGAACGAGCAGGCTGATTCGCATATGCGGCAGCCCCGACACCTCTGGGGGTCGAGAAGAATCAACGCCATCGGAAACCGTGAGGAGGGTGCCCATATAAGATTTAGGGGAGGCTTCAGCCTCTGAGAAGCCAGTAGAGGAGCCCCTTCTGGGTGTGCATCCTGTTCTCGGCCTGGTCGAATACGACTGACTGGGGCGAGTCCATGACCTCGCTGGTTATCTCCAGCCCCCTGTGGGCGGGGAGGCAGTGCATGACGATGCAGCCGGGCTTTGCTTTCCTGACAAGCTCCATATTCACCTGGTAGGGTGGGAACGCCTTCATACGCTTCTGCTTCTCCTCCTCCATGCCTGCGCTTACCCAGACGTCGGTGTATATGATGTCGGCGTCCTTCACACCCTCTGACGGGTCGTGGACCACCTTGACGCTGCCTTTATTGCCTTCGACCTTCTCAAGGAGTCCTAAGCTTGGACTATACTCCGGGTCGTCGGGGCAGACCACTGCCACGTTCATCCCCATGTTGGTGCACCCTATTACGGTGGAAGCCGCCGTGTTGCAGCCACCGTCGCCAACGTAGGCGATCTTCAGGCTTTCCAGGCTGCCCTTCTTCTCCTGGATGGTGAGTAGGTCGGCCATGTTCTGGCAGGGGTGGTACTTCTCGGTCATGCCGTTTATTACGGGCACAGTCGCCGACGCCCCGATCCTCTCCATGGCTTCCTGCTTAAGCACCCTAGCCATGATGCAGCTACTGTACCTGCTGAGCACAGCGACGCCGTCCTCCAAGGTCTCGCTTCTGCTGAAGCCTCCCTCGGAGACGCCGTAGAAGATGGCGTGGCCGCCTAGCTGGCTCATCCCCGCCTCGAAGCTTATTCTGGTGCGTAGGGACGGCAACTCGAAGAGCATAATGAGGGTCTGGCCCTCCAGGGAGTGCAGATATTTCTCCGGGTTGCCCTTTATCTCGGAGGATAGGCTCAGCACCTGCCCCAGTTCCTCGCTGGATAGGTCGAAGTCGCTTAGGACGTGTTTCAAGTCATTCACCTTTAATTTATTGAGTTGAGCTTAACGTCCCACGCGGTTATATCGTTTACGGCATACATGCCTTGAAAACAAACATTAACGTTATAATTGCTGCATCCATTCGCTCTTTTCTTCATGTGACTTAAAACCACGTAGTACGTGGAGACGCTTCTGTTCAACCCATATAAGAAAAAAAGTTAGTTTCTATTTAAGGTACTCGTCGAACCACCGGAGGATGTGCCTGAACCGCTCCTCCCTGTGCTTGGGCTTACCGCTCCTGCTCAGCTCGTGGCTCTCCCCCGGGAAACGTACAATCTCCGTGTCTATGCCCAGCTCCTTAAGGGCGACAAAGAACTCCTCGGCCTGCTGTATGGTGCATCTTAGGTCGTTCTCGCTGTGTATGAGCAGGGTCGGCGTCTTGACGTTTTCGGCGAACCTGATGGGACTCTGTTCTAGGAGCTTGTCCTCGTCGCGCCACGGATACCCCATGTTGCCGGACTCGCCATGCTTGTAGCCTAGGTCGCTGTATCCGTGGTGGCTGAGCCTGTTGCACGTGCTGCGGCAGGCCACCGCCGCACTGAACGTGTCGGTCTGGGTTATGATCCAGTTGGTGAGGTATCCGCCGTAGCTGCCGCCGGTTACCCCAAGCCTCTCCC
>CAZGZR010000126.1:0-6597 GCA_964529745.1 uncultured Candidatus Bathyarchaeia archaeon | reverse complement strand
GAGATGGCCGAGCACCTGGGCATGCCCCACGCCTGCTACGTCAGCGAGATCACAGAGGTCGGCGGCGGCAAGGTGACCCTGAAGAGGAACATGGACGAGGGCGTCGAGACCCTCCAGGCACCCATGCCCCTCCTCGTGACCGTGGGCAAGGACATCAACCAGCCCCGGCTGGCCACCCTCAGGGGCCGCCTCAAGGCCAAGAAGACCGAGATCAAGGAGATCACCAACGAGGACCTCAAGATGCCGCCCGACGAGGTGGGCCTGGACGGCAGCTTCACCAGGGTCGTGAAGGTGTTCGAGCCCGAGGCCCCCGAGGCCGGCGAAATAGTGGAGGGGACCCCGGACGAGCTGGCCGACGCCATACTGGCGAAGCTAGAGGAGTGCAAGGTGATCTAGATGGGCGAGGTACCCGTCAGGGTAACGGACGCCTGCACCGGCTGCGGCGTATGCGTGGAGGTCTGCCCCTTCGGCGCCATAGACATGGTCGAGGGCAGGGCCGTCATCAACGAGGCGTGCAGGGCCTGCGGCCAGTGCGTGGATGCCTGCCCAGTTGGCGCAATAGAGATGCGCGAGGCCGAGGCCGTTGACCTCTCCGAGTACCGCGGCGTCATGGTGTACGCCGAGCAGCGGGGCGGGAGGGTCCACCCTGTGAGCTACGAGCTGCTGGGGGAGGCCCATGAGCTTGCCGCCCAGCTAGGCGAGCCAGTCTACGCAGTAATAGTCGGCAGCGGAGTGAATGAAGGCGCCGAGGAGCTAATCAACAGGGGCGCGGACAAGGTGTTCCTGTACGACGACCCGGTGCTCGCCGAGTTCAGGGACGACCCGTACACCGACTTGCTGGCGCAGTGCTGCAGGGAGGAGAAGCCCAGCATATTCCTCATAGGTGCCACGAGCCTCGGCAGGAGCCTGGGGCCCAGGGTCGCCGCCAAGCTGCACACCGGGCTGACCGCGGACTGCACGTACCTGGACATAGACCCAGAGACGGGGTTGCTGAGGCAGACGCGGCCCGCCTACGGCGGCAACATAATGGCCACCATCATCACGCCCAAGAGCAGACCCCAGATGGCCACCGTCAGGTACAAGATGTTCCCCGAGGCCGAGAAGTTAGACAGCCCCGAAGGCGTCGTGGTGGAGAAGCCCGTCGATGTGTCCAAATTGAGGGACCGGGTCAAGGTCCTCGGCTTCGACGAGGCCAAGGAGGAGGTCAGCATAAGCGAGGCCGACCTCATAGTCTCGGGCGGCCTCGGCATGGGCGACCCCGGCGGCTTCAAGCTCATCGGGGAGCTGGCAGCCACCCTGGGGGCCGCCGTCGGCGCCTCCCGGCCTACCGTGGACGAGGGCTGGATAGACTACAGGCACCAGGTGGGCCTCAGCGGCAGGACCGTCAGGCCCCAAGTCTACATGGCTTGCGGCATAAGCGGCGCCGTCCAGCACCAGGCTGGCATGAAGACCAGCGACGTGATAATAGCGGTGAACAAGGACCCGGAGGCACCCATCTTCAAGATATCCAGCCTCGGGGTTGTCGGAGATTTATATGAGGTGGTTCCCCGTCTCATAGAGAAGATAAAGGAGCGTAGAGGAGATGGCTGAATACAACCAGGTGACGCCTGAACTAAGACGACAGATAGAGGACATCGTGGGCCCGGAGAACGTCTCCTCCAGCCCGGAGGACCTGGAGAAGCATGCAGTGGACGAGAGCCCCCTGGAGCCCCACCCTCCACAGCTGGTGGTGCGGCCCGGCTCCACCGAGGAGGTGTCCCGGGTGATGAGGCTGGCAAACGTGAACATGGTCCCGGTGACGCCGCAGGGCTCCCGCACCGGCCTCAGCGGCGCCGCCCACCCCATCCACGGCGGCATCGCCCTGAGCCTGGAGAGGATGAACCGCATACTGGAGATCGACGAGGACAACCTCATGGCAGTCGTGGAGCCAGGGGCGCTGATCAGCGAGATCCATGAGGCCACCGAGGCGCTGGGTCTCTACTACCCGCCCGACCCGGGCCAAGAGTCGGGGAGCATCGGCGGCAACATCTCCACCAACGCGGGCGGCATGAGGGCCATGAAGTACGGCGTAACCAGGGACTTCGTCAACGGCCTCCAGGTGGTGCTGGCGGACGGCACGGTTATAGAGGTGGGCGGCAAGAACGTCAAGGACAGCACCGGGTACAGCCTCATAGACCTCATAATCGGTAGCGAAGGCACCCTCGGTGTGGTCACACGGGCCACTCTGCGCCTCGTCCCCAAACCCAAGCTGACGGCGCTCATATACGCCCCCTTCAACTCCACCATCGACGCAGCCAACGCCGTCAAGGAGATAATCCGACAGAAGATAATGCCCTTCGGCCTGGAGTACATGCCCCGGCACACGGTGCTCACCGTCGAGAGGTACCTGGAGAAGAAGGTGATGCCCGACAACACCCACACCGCGTACCTCCTCGTGGCCGTGGAGGCCAACACCCCCGAGGAGCTGGAGCGGCAGCTGGAGACGGCCGGCATGGTGTGTCTGGACATGGGGGCCGTGGACGCCTACATCGCCGACACCGCAGGCAGGCAGGACCTCATCTGGGAGGGCAGGAAGGCCGTCTTCGACGCATATATCGCGCTGTACACGGTGGACGAGGCCGACGTCTGCATACCCAGGAACAGGATACCAGAGTACATCGAGCGCGCCGAGAAGATAGGCGAGAAGCACGGGGTGATGCTGGTGCCCCTGGGCCACGCCGGCGACGGCAACCTCCACTACAACATAATCAAGCGGGAGGAGACGCCCATGGAGGAGTGGCCCGGGCTGATGGAGGCGGCGCTAAGCGACCTCATAGCCATGTCCCACGAGATGGGGGGAACCGCGTCGGGCGAGCACGGCCTAGGCTACACCAAAAGGCACTACCTGGAGCGGGAGGTGGGGCCCCGCCAGGTAGAGCTCATGAAGGGGATTAAGGCGGCGTTCGACCCCAACGGGATACTCAACCCCGAGAAGGTCTGGCCCTAGTACTCCCTGTACATCTCCGCCAGCGGGTGGCCCTTGCAGTAGAGGCCGAACGCCTTGTACCACCCGAAGGGGCTCTTGTGCACTGTGAGGCCTTGGGCCTCCAGCGCCTCCTTGAGGTCACCTAGAAACTTCTTGGCCCGCCTGGGGCTGCCCAGCTCGTGGCTCAGATGAGCGTAGGGGTACAGAACCACGTTGCTGCAGCCGATGCGCCCCGTGTCCGTCTTGATGTTCTCGACGTAAGCCTCGATTATCTCCGGCTCCCGGTCAACGTCCCTCTTCTCGAAGCACGTGAAACATACAAGCGCGTTCTCGTACTCGCCCTCCTTGGGGCTGGCGGGGTGCTCCGCGACAGGCGTCTCCTTGGTTACCTTGTAGCTGAACTCGGAACAGTGAAGCTGTAGAACCTTCAACGTTATCGGTTGAATGACGCCATAGAAGGTTTTAGGGGTTTCTACTAGAGCTTCTAGCGGTCCTTGGCTGCCTCGATGAGCTTCCCGGCCTGCTTCTCGCTGAGGCTGGTCTTCTCGGCCAGCTTCGCGGCTTCCGCCCCGGCCACCTTGGCGACGGTGTCGTATCCCCCGCTCACCAGCTTCTCCTCCGTGGCCTTCCCGACTCCCTTGATCTCGGTGACGGGTTTGCTCGGCTTCGCCTTGGGCGCCGCCTTGGGCTTTGCCTTTGGCTTAGCCTTGGGCTCGGCTTTCTGTGGCGCCGCTTTCTTGGCGGGCTTCTCGGCAGCCCCTGTCTTACTCAGCCTTATGGTCATGCATGAGACGTTCCGGGTGGATTCGCCGTCCGAGAGCTTCTCGGTGTCGATGGTGATCTTGGGCTTCGTGAGTCCCTCGATGTACCTATTGCGTGTTATCTCGGCCACGTCCACGGCGGTGGTGATGCTCCTGCCCCTCGCCTTGATCTCGACGGTGTCCTGGTTGTTGAAGGTGGCAAGCACGGCCATCACGTAGCTCATGGCCGGCTTCCTGCCTATGTAGACTATATTGTCTCGGCTCATAGTATCCAAAACAATTTCATGCAGAGTACTTAAAAGTGCATCTTTTCTCAGGAACGAAACGAAGCGGAAAAACGTTTTTTTAAGCCGATCCAGGTGAGGGAAACGGCCGTCCATGAGCGGCTACCCTGCTAAGCGGTGGCCGATCACATGTTTTTTACATTCAACGGCTTCTTCTATACCATGTCTATGAAGGATTTCTGGCCGGACGGCTACAGCTGCTGCGTCCAACTGAGCTTCGACTACGACTCCAACAGCGCCTTGGTGCGTAGGGCGCCACTGGATATAGTCGCCCAGAGCAGGGGGAGGTATGCGCCGAACACGGCTATCCCTCGGATACTTGACCTGCTGGACAGGCATGGCATCAAGTCAACGTTCTTCACCCCGGGGTGGACGGTGGACAGCTTCACGGAGAGCTGCGAGGAGATAGTGAGCAGGGGCCACGAGATGGGTGCCCACGGCTACCTCCACGAGCGGCTCGCCGAGCTGAGCTGGGAGGCCGAGCGAGGCGTCTTCGAGAAGAGCCTGGCGAGCTTCGAGAGGATAGGCGTCGAGCCAGAGGGATTCAGGGCGCCGTACTGGCTGATAAGCGACAGGACCCTGAGCCTCGTCCAGGAGCTGGGGTTCAGGTACGACAGCAACTTCATGGACGACGACATGCCGTACATGCTGAGGTGGCGGGGCAGGGAGACGGGGCTCGTGGAGCTGCCGGTGGAGTGGCTGCTGGACGATTGGCCTCACTTCGAGACCAACAGGATGACCACGGGGCAGGTCTACGAGATGTGGAGGCCCGAGTTCGAGGGCGTCTACGAGCTGGGCCGCTACTTCGGGTTGACGTGCCACCCTCAATGCATCGGCAGGGCGAGCCGCCTCAAGATGCTGGACAAGCTGCTATGCGAGATGGAGGCTAAGGGGGACGTGTGGTTCCCCAGTTGCAAGGAACTCGCTGACTGGACTAGAAAGAAAATTAAAGTATAATTCAATTCATGCTTCTTTTTAAAAATAAAATATTTATATAAAATCATATCTAAATCATGAGTGGTAAAGGTCTTTGACTATAATATCATCTTTACATAAGGATACGCAATCTGTTGAAGCATGGTCAGAAAGATGGGAGCAAGGATTCCGTAGAGCATATTATCGAGGAAGAACTGGCGGATATTATGAGAGCGAGTCTGGATTATCAATTGATTTTTGGACATTACCCGAAATATTAACCAGCGACAATACGATCGAACCTTCTCCTTGGAATAATGTGGTGCGTTTACGAAATAGTAAAGATGGAACAACTGTAGACCCCATCTATCTTGGCTTAAATCGTCCATTAAGACGTGGTATTTTGGCTTTCGAGGCAAAATTACCTACAACAGGAAATTTATTGTTTATAGGATTTGAAGTAAACTCAGGGGGGTCTTTCGCGCACTTAGTTAGTTTACACCTGGAGAATAATCAATGGAAAATTCGAGCACTTAATCAAAGCAGAAATATGGCTCAAAATGTTAGTATTAGACACCCTAATGTGTATGCGAGATATGTATTATTGTACGATCCGCCATTTATTGAGTTGTATCAAGCTCCAGAAGAAAATTCTTCGGGGTATCCATTAGAGCTCACAAATTTCATGTACATCTATGGAGATGCAGGTAAAGTCATTCCTTTCTTTGCCAATGAACAAATAAGTTCTGTGAATGAGTTTAGGGTAGGAAATATTTGGGTTTATGAAATACCCCCATTACGCCACCGATGTGAGTTAATCAATACTGCAAGTATTCAAGGAAATGGGGAGGCGCATATAGATATTGAGGTAAAATCTATCAAGGAACTTGTCTTTACAGTAAAGGTAACCTATGGAGCAGCAGCCACTCAAGGTATCCGTGTTTATTTTCTAGGTAGTGCAGAAGGCGGTTACTTCGATAGTGAAAATACCACAGACGCATTCAAATACTTTGAGCCTAGTTTCCAAGCAGGACAGATGCGCCAGAAAAGTTACAGTATTGATTCAGAACTACCTCAATTCATTAGAGTTCTTATACGGAATCTTGATAATACCCCAACAGGTAATGTTCTAGTTCAATTAACAGGTAGAGGCTTGGAATATTAAGTTGATTTTTTATAAAAGGTTTAACTTACTACCATAATTCATAGTAACTTTTCTTTAATATTTCTCCTGATGTTTAGGACTTTCGATATATATGTATCTCCAAAAAAAGATAATTTTATATATTAAAAATATTTTTAAAATATTTTGTTTCATAATATATTATTCTAGATTTTATCGAATTATATCTTATTTTCAAAGAAATCAAGCGATAATCTTAGTATATCATAGTATTAATATAAAAAATAATCCTAATATTTATCCAGATAATATCATCACTTATGAAAGTTATAAACGACAAATAGAGTATTTAAAAAAGAGTTATCAAATAATACCCCTTATTGAGCTAGTAAAAATACTTGAAAAACGTGAGAAAATACCTTCTCGGACGGTTTGCCTCACATTCGACGACGGCTACAGGGACTTCCTGGAAAACGCGCTACCCGTCTTGGACGAGTATGGGCTCCCCGCCACCGTCTTCCCCATAACGGGGCTGCTATACACCGGAGA
>CAZGZR010000125.1:0-6764 GCA_964529745.1 uncultured Candidatus Bathyarchaeia archaeon | reverse complement strand
GGGTGGGAGAAGGTGAGTATTTGACTATGCTGGTGCCGGGGGTCGGCGTCGTTGGTGTCACGGATTTTTGCGACAGGTTTTTCGGTCGTGTAAGAGAGGTTCTTCCGTCGCGCTGGGAGGCGTTTTTAGTCTGTCGGTGGGGTAGTGTTTTATTCGTCTCCGGGGTCTGTTTTTACTGTGAGGGAGGTGGCTGAAGGTGGCTCTTGAGAACTGGGTTAAGTTGCCGGTCGGTAAAACTGTGTGCATGCACTTCCGTGAGTACCGGGTCACTTCTCGGGACATCACGGACCCCTACTTCGGTACGCCCCGGAGTGTCCAGAGTCTCCTCTTCTTGGTTGACAGGGTGGACGGGGAGCCCGTGGATAAGACCTTCTCGGTGGTGTCTGAGAAGCTTGCACAGGAGTTTGAGCCGTACCTTGAGGACGGCTCGTACCGCAACTATGTGTGGTGTCTGGTGAAGGACGCCGAGGGCTTTACGGCGCCGAGGGTGGCTAGCCGCACCCGGATTTAGGGGTGTATATTATTTAATTGGTGTACTTCTGGGGGCTCTCTTGTGTTTGACCTCGGGGGTGTTATCTCTCTCATCATCATAATAATAACTAAAATAGGGTGTACAGAATATCTGCTAGCGTTAGCGGATAAACAATCAATCAATTAATATAAGACAATATACACCCCCATTGATGTGGTAGTTGTGACCACAAGACGCGACGGAAGTGGCATAAAACGCGAGAGGCAGCAGAGAATACACAAGATGATAATAGGCGCCGGTGACGTAAACCTTGATAAGCTAAAAGCATGGTGCAGTTATCATCTGGGCCTCAACCACTCCACGACAACGAAATACTTGGACGACCTCGTAACCCTCGGCTTCGTCGAGATAGACGAGGGCGCGGGCGTCGTTCGAGAGCGAGTCCCTGAGCAGGTTAACAGTTAATCCCTATGCAGCATGAAGCAAACCGGATAACTGTTAAATACTTGGGACACCCCCCTATTTTTGGTGATAAAATGAGCGTAGCAGTGGAGAACTGGCTGAGCAAGTTCGCGCCAAGCACCGCCGAGACCTACAGGTTCCACTTTGACAGGTGGATGGGGTGGATGGCGGAGAACGGCGGCGGGCTGGCCGGGCTGTCTCCCGAGGAGCTTGTGGAGTACCAGATGAACACGGACAACGGGAACAGGTACGTGATCCTCGACCTCATCCAGCGCCACGTCCGCGAGATACCCGGCAGATACCACTATAAGATGAAGATATACACGTCGATTCGCAGCTTCTTCATGCACAGCCGGGCACCGCTGCCGCCGGATAGGAGCTTCAGGCCACGGGCCGAGAAGCCGCCGGTGAGGGGCACCCTGACCATCGAGGAGATCAAGAAGGTGATAATGGCGTGTAAACCCGTGTACCAGGCGGTGTACATGTGCATCCTACAGGGAGCGATGGACGAGCGCGGCGTCGTTGACTGGAACGAGGCCGGGTACGACGCCATGATGCGGGACCTCCCCGAAGTCAGAGCCATGAGGAGGGACGACAGGTTCCTCCGGATCAGGCTGCCGGGCCGCAAGAAGTACCGGAACATAAAGCCCTTCTATACCTACGTCGGCGGCGACGCGGTGGACGCCCTGGAGAACTGGCTGAAGAGGCGACCACGGGACGCCGAGGTCATATTCACGAACCAGTACGGGGAGCCCATAACCGAGGAGAGCATGAGGCTCATGTGGACCTCGAAGCTGAAGAAACTCGGCATAGTGGAGCCCGGTAAGCCTGACAACACGGGCAACCGCTACGGCAAGAACCTTCACGAAGTCCGGGACGTGTTCCGGAGCATGTGGGAGAAGAGCCCCGCCAAGGGCAGCGTCGCTGAGTTCATGATGGGCCACCAGATAGACCCGCTTGAGTACAACAAGGCGTGCAGGGACGAGGACTGGACCCTCAGAGAGTACCGTAAGGCAGTGCCCTACCTCCAGATAATGAGCAGCGGGATACCCTTCGATCAGGTAAGCATCGCGGAGCTTGAGAAGCTGAAGAACGAGGAGATCGCGGACATGCAGCGGCGGCTAGATGAGCAGGAGCTAATGATGAAAGAAATGGTACTCATCTGGAAGACAAACATTGACCTACGGGCGTGGAGCATTATGTTGGATGCACTCGCGGACGGTATCATAAAAGAGAGTACCAACAGGCGTGAGTTATACCATGCGTTGCTGGAGGCTGATGTGCTGAAACACACGAAAATTGACTATGATGAGGTTATGAAGTGGATAGAGGATTGGGTGAAACGGCATGATTCAGCCTAATCCTCAGCCTTCAGGAGCCCGGCGGCGCCTCCACCAGTTCACCACGGGAATTATGACGATGTAGACAGCCGGACCGCCCACCATCAGGAGGAACCCCAGCAGCATAAACGTGCTAACGATAGGATCATCGGCGACGCCGATGGCTCTGTTGACGCCTATTGGGATACTGGCCAAGACCCAGATGATGAGCCCGATGAAGCCGACCACTATACCCTTAAAGACATCATGCATTTTCGTTCGCCTCCTTATTCTTTATTGAGGTGGTTCTCTATGCGGGTCAGCCGCTTCCGAATGGTGTTGAGCGTCGCGAGCAAACCCGCGTGGAGGAGGACGATCAGCATGGCGAGGGTGCGCAGTTCCACGTTGTTCATAGAACCGCCTCAGCCTCCATACAGTTCACTCAGCGGCTTGCGGAGCATCAGCGACGGTGTCCGAGTCTCTATCTCGAACAGGGGAGCAAATGCCATGTGCTGGTTCATCTCCCTCTCCTCGACGGAGTCCATGAGCACCCCATGAGCGAGCGTTATGAACTTCTCGGCTGCCTGGAAGGCGACATTTAAGTACTGCATGTCGAGGGACTGGTTTGAGGCTCCCTCCGGGCACATGCTCTTAGCCGCTATCATACACGCCTCAACCAAGGATTCGGCGATCTCGTCTATCGCCTCCAACGCCTTAGCTACACGGACAGGCTGCACACTCATCACCCCTTAGTTCCTCCTGAGACCGAGCCAGTAGAGGGCTCCGGCTATGGCTAGGCATATCAAGGTACTCAACGGAGTCCACGGGCAGTGGGCGTAGTAGCCCAAGAAGCAGGGCTTTGACGCCGGTGCCGGTATCACCGTGCACACCGCAGCTAGCGCCATGATCACGGTCGCGGCCTTGTACCTCAGCTTCATCTCTACCTCTCAGCCTCCTTCATAAGACGCTTGATTATGGCGTCGTAACTCTCGCCCTTCCGGCCAAGCACCTTCAGGGCTTTACGGGTCTCAAGTGAGACCCTGACGTTCACGGTTTTATCCAAGGATACCACCGAATACGCGGTGGGCGTATCGCCTACTTAAGCCTTGCTGGTGGGCTTCTCCTTCTTCTCCGTGACCTTGAACGCCTTGGATAGCGCCTCCGCGGCTGTCGCGGGCTTAGGTTTCTGCTTCTCCGTCATGTCACCTCGTCACCGTCTTGAACTTGTCGAAATATGCATCGTTGAGCCAGAGGTCGCGGGCCTCCTCGTCCACTATAACCTCTTTCACCCATCCCTCTATCACATCAAAGTCCGTCTCCACGTCCTTCATCCACATGTCCTTTATCACCGTAAGCCTCTCGTCGTTGCGCTTCCGCGTCCTGTCCTCGTCGGCGTCCATGACGTGGTAGTCAATCACCTCTGCTGGCAGCCCCAGCAGCGTGAGCCTGCTCACCAGGTCCGTCTTCTCGATGTACCCCTTCGTGTAGTCCGCTTTCACGTTCGATACGAGGCGGTTGACCTCGGTGGTGTATGTCTCCTCGACTATTTTCTCCTCCTTCGCGGCGGGGAGTGCCGCGACCCACGCATCCCTTATGTCCTTATCCATGATGATCTTCTCCGCCTCGGCGAGAACTTCGTCCATCGTGATAGCGCCTCGGGCGTACTGGCTTCGGAGGGTGCTTAACTGGTCGTCTCGTATGCTGCGTTCGCGGTCGGCGACCGCGTCAATCATGTGGTACTCGACGATCTCAGGCCGGAATCCCAGGGCGGCGAGGTCGCTGCGTAGCGTGGACTCGACGATGTAGCCCTTCGCGTAGTCGGCCTTTATGTTCGCTACCTCCCGGTTGATGTCGCTGAGGAACTGGTTTTTAGCCATCGCCGCCGCTACGGAGTCGGCGTACTCGGGGTCCAGACCGTCATCTATGAGGAAGTCCCGCAGGTCGGTTGCGTCGATCTCTCCCCACCGGAACATCCACCGGGACTCGATGCGGCCGGGGCGCTTCCACGTCAGCTTACGCAGGTTTGGAATATCCTCGGGGCGTATGTCGTTCAGTATGTAGAGGGCGGTGTGCTCCTCTTCGGTGATCTCGCCGCGGTGGTATAGTTCGTCGGCTTGGCTGATGGTGGGGATTATCCAGTGCGCCGTCCAGAAGCTATCGGCGAAGTATTGGGTGTACCCCTGTCGCGCCATCCACTCCGACATCCTCGCGTAGTGCTCCTCGAATCCCGTCGCGTCAGGGTATGCCTCCCTGACGGCGAACCTCACCAGGTCCGAGACGCTGGGGATGCTGGGTATCAGAGCCTCGTAGGCGTCGAGGTACTCAGACTTGACGAGTGTTTTCTCAAGTGCCGCCCGTGCATCCGTCCACGTCATAACGCCTCGGTGTATCATGTTGCGTGTATCGCTAAAGTCCGGGTATCGCCACGTGTTCTCTAGCATGTGGTCACTCCACGACGAGTCGAGGGCGTTGTAAGCCATGTTCTGCTTGTAATCCGTGTCGTCGATAAGGTTCTTGGCGCGGAGGTAGGGCAGGACGCCCGTCCCAGGGACCTCGTAAGGGTTACTCGCCCGCGCCCTCATCCGTAGTGGCGTGACTACGCTGGCCCATATCGGCGCCTGTATCATGGGTCCGATCACGTCGCTCATCTTGAACTGGTACAGCATATCCATGATGGCGGTCTTGAAGCCCCAATCCTTGAGCGGCTGCGTGGCGTCCAAGGCGATGCTGATGGCGTGAGTGGCAGCGTACATGCCTATGATACCGGACACGAGTTTACCCTGCGTGATCGTTAGCTCGGTGCCGGTGGGGAGCGAGTGGCCTTCAGTCTTGGCCTCCTTCTCGATCATCTCCATGAGTTGCTTGATGAACTTGTCCACCGCGTCCTTGATCTCCTCCGGCGGCGAACCCTCCGAGAGTGCAGCCGCGGCCTCGTCGAACACGCCGGGCATGAGGTCGGTTATGGTCGGCTCAAGGGTGGTCTTCAGGCCACTGGCGGCGCCCATGAATCCCTCGATGAGATCACCCGCGGCGTCGCCCGCCGCCTTCCAGAGTGCCGCCGGTATCTCGTACAGTGGTTTGAATATGGCGCCGATGGCCTTCCCTAGTTCCTTCCAGACATCAACCACGGGGCGTGTGTCCCTCCTTCTCGTTTATGACTGAGTTGAACCCCTCTTTAAACGCGGCGCCGGGACCCTCCGGCTCCGGTGGATTCCCCACGAGCCCTATCTGTAGCCCCTCGGCGAAGCTGCCGACGGTGCCGTCTATCCAGGCGTCGAGGAAGCCGGTGAACGCGGTTCCTATGTAGCCTAGCGGGTCCTCGAAGAAGCCGACGGTGTCGATGGCGGCGGCCTTCTGATCGACATAGCTGCGGATATTAGTGATTTTCTCCTCTACCCACTCGACGCTTGCGCCCACTACGTTTGTCACGTACTGATATGTGTTATTGAATACTTGGGTTATGTTCTCCGTGATGTTATTATAGACATTCGTTATGTACTCTCTGAACTCATTATACGTGTTAGTGATGTATTTATAGGTGTTATTGATGACGTTTGTAATCTCCTCTGTCACATAGGTATATACGTTGTTTATTGTCTGGTAGACATTATTGATCGTCTCATAGATTACCTCGCCCCACTCGATCACCCAGTCCGGCATGTTCTCGATGATCCACGCCTTTACTGACGCGACTACCTGGGCGAACAGGCCCTCCGCCGGGTCCTCGGGAGGGTAGAGGAAGTCCAGGGTGTCGTTGATCTCTTCCCTGATCTCCGTTAAGGTGGTGCCCGTGGCGGTGTACCCCGGCTCCACCTCGGCACGGTATATCTCTAGGCTTGGAACCCACCATATCTCGACGCCGCGGTACGTCTCGGCGAGTTCGGGTTCCTCCTCCGGCGGAGGTTCTGGTGGAGGCGCCGCCGTACACTTGTCGTCCTCCCAGACGCCGCCCGTCGCCTTGCAGATGCGTTTCTTGACCGCCGAGAGCTTGGAGTAACCACCCGAGATACAGTCAGACCTATATTGAGGCGTCGATACATGCGGAGGTGTCATGTACCAGATGTCGCAGCCTCGATAAGTCTCGACGAAGTGCTCGCCCAATGCTCACCAGCTACTTGATCGCCGCGTCTATCTGCTCCGCTCGGGTCTTCGCCTCTTTCGTCGCCGCGTCAGCCGAGTACTTATCCATAGAGACATCGAACGTGAACTCGCCCTCCGTCTTCTCGGTGGTGAACTTCACCTCGTACATCTTCTGGACTTTACCGGCTGCCGTGAACGTGGTGTACTGGCGGATACCCACTATAGCCTTCAATCCCATGTGTTTCTTCTCCACCTCCTCCTCCGTCAATGCATAATTTATTCATTTACCCTAGCCGGGGCAACCAGATATTTAGTCCTCCTCGCCGGTTTCGCGCCCGAAGTAGAACCCCAGTATGATGCTAAACAGGTTAAGAAGGGCGCCGTCGTGCCCCAGATAGACCAACACCGTGATGGCTCCGATGCTGAGTATA
>CAZGZR010000124.1:0-6790 GCA_964529745.1 uncultured Candidatus Bathyarchaeia archaeon | reverse complement strand
GGCCATCTCTGGGCCCGTCTGCCCGGTGTCGCCGTCGGTGGTCTTGAGGCCGCATATGATGAGGTCTGGGGCGCCCATGTGCTCTATGCACTTGGCCAGGGTGAGGCTGGTGGCCCAGGTGTCGGCCCCGGCGAAGGCGCGGTCGGTGGCCAGCCACCCCTCGTCGGCGCCCATGGCTATGGCGTCCCTGAGGGCGTCCGCCGCCCAAGGGGGCCCCATGGTGAGGGCCTTCACGGTGCCGCCGTGCTTCTCCCTGATGCGCAGGGCCTCCTCGATGGCGTACTCGTCGAAGGGGTTGATTATGGCCGCGACGCCCTCGCGTATGAGCCTCCCCGTCTCCTCGTCGAACTGCACCTCGGTCGTCTCCGGGACCTGCTTTATGGGGACGACGATGTTCAAGCCTTCACTCATGGGAATCTACCATTGATCTTCTATGATGGAAGGCACCCACTATAAAAGAGGTGGTTCGAGTCGAACGGTTCTTCAACGCCAGCCACAGTAGTGTAGGCATGAAACCAGTATCGGCGAGGCTTCTTGATGAGAAGGGCGTCGAGTATAGGCTGATTGAGCTGACCGATAGAGCGGTCACGGTTGAGGATGTCGTCAGGTACGCCAAGGATGGGGTGGACCCCGACGAGATATGTAAGACGATCATCCTCAAGGACAGGGATGGGAGCATGCACGCGGTGTTCCTGAGGGGACGGGACAGGATAGACTTCCGGAAGATGCGTGGAGTCATTGGGAAGGCGAGCGTCGCGGCGCCAGGCGAGGCCGAGGAGGCCGCCGGGGTGAGACCCGGCGCGGTGTGCCCCCTGACGCTGTGCATCCCGCTTTACGTCGATGAACGCGTCTTCGTGAAGGAGAAGATCAACTTCGGCTCGGGGGACCACCTCTACGGGATAGAGATGTCGCCTAAGGACCTCGTCAAGGTAATGGATTTCGATGTGGTTGACGCCGCCGAGGTGTGACTGAGGATTCTGATCTGATTCTGAAAAACGCTTTTAACGGCAGCTAATGTTCAGTTTCCTGTGAGCGGTCAAGGTTCAGTGAGAGGCTACCTCTCGTTCATGCCTTTATACGTCAAAGTCGGCCTAGGCGTCCTCGTCGTCTATCTCCTGTACCTTCTCGATAGAACCATGTCGCTCCTATCAGTTTAGTTGATTGAGTTTATACACCATGGCGCGACGCCGGGTGTACACAAAACCTTATAAATTGTCATATTTATGACATACCGTAAAGAAAATAAATGACAGACTCACTCTAAAAGGAAAAGCCTGAGGAACACACGATGACGCCGAAGAAGCCCACCAAGAAGGAGCTACAGCAACGGGTCGAGGAACTCGAGAAGACGCTCGAGGACAAGGAGAGGGAGGCCGAGAGGTACCTGAGCCAGCTCAAGTACGCCAAGGCCGACCTGGAGAACATCCAGAAACAGAGCCAGAAACGACTGCAGGACGTCATGGACAAGGCCAACGGCGGCCTCCTCCAGCAGCTGCTGCCCCTCATGGACGAGATGGAGATACTCGTCACCAGGGACGCGGACAAGGAGAAGCTGGTCCAGGGCATGGGCATGGTGCTGAAGAAGATGCAGAAGGTCATGGAGGGCGAGGGGGTCCACGCCATAGAGGCCGAGGGACGGCCCTTCGACCCGTACAGGCACGATGCCGTCATGGAGGTGGAGACAGAGGAGGAGCCCGACGGCACTGTGGTGGAGGAGGTCAGACGGGGCTACATGTATAAGGATCGGGTCCTCAGAGCTAGCGTGGTCAAGGTGGCCCGCTGCCCCGGAGAGGGTGAGGAGAAGGATCAAGATGAGTAACGAGACCAAGAGAGAGAAGATACTGGGCATAGACCTAGGGACTACTAACAGCGCGGCGGCGCTGATGATGGGAGGGAAGCCGGTGGTGATACCCTCCGCGGAGGGGCCCACGGTGGCCGGGAAGATGTTCCCAAGCGTCGTGGCGTTCACCAAGGACGGCCAGCTGCTGGTGGGTGAGCCCGCCAGGAGGCAGGCCATAACCAACCCGGAGGGCACCATAAGGGAGGTGAAGCGCTACATGGGCACCAACAAGACGATCACCCTCCATGGGAAGGACTACACGCCCCAGCAGATCAGCGCCTTCATACTCCAGAAGATACTGCGGGACGCCGAGACCTACCTGGGCGAGAAGGTGACCAAGGCGGTGATCACGGTGCCCGCCCACTTCAACGACAACCAGAGGCAGGCAACCATCGACGCCGGCGAGATCGCGGGCCTCAGCGTCACCAGGATAGTGAACGAGCCCACCGCCGCCGCCCTCGCCTACGGCCTGGACAAGAGCGACCAAGAGCTCAAGATACTGGTATTCAGCTTCGGAGGCGGCACCAACGACACCACCATAATGGACTTCGGAGGCGGAGTCTTCGAGGTGCTCGCCACCAGCGGCGACACCCAGACAGGCGGCGCAGACGTGGACACGGCAATAATGGACTACCTGGTCGCCGAGTTCAAGAAGGACACGGGAATCGACCTCACAGGCGACCTCAAGGCCATGGCCAGGCTCAAGGAGGCCGCGGAGAAATCCAAGATAGAGCTCAGCAACCTCATAACAACGGACATAGACCTCCCCTACATCGCCATGAACAAGGACGGCCCCCAGAACCTCCACTATACGCTGACCAGGGCCAAGCTGGAACAGATAGCCATGCCCATAGTCAACAAGGTCAAGGAGCCCATAATGCGGACCATACGGGACGCGGGGCTCACGCCAGACAAGATAGACAAGCTGGTCCTCTTCGGCGGCATGACCAAGATGCCCCTGGTCCAGAGGACCGTCGAGGGGCTGGTGGGCAAGAAGATGGAGCGGGGCATCGACCCCATGGAGTGCGTCGCCATAGGCGCCGCCATCCAGGGAGCCGTGCTCGCGGGCGACATAGACGACATAGTGCTCCTGGACGTGACGCCGCTGAGCCTCGGGGTAGAGACCCTGGGCGGCGTCCTGACGAAGATCATCGATAGGAACACCACGATACCGACGAAGCAGACTAAGGTGTTCAGCACCGCCGCGGACATGCAGACGGCGGTGACCATCCACGTCCTCCAGGGCGAGCGAGCCATGGCCAGGGACAACATCAGCCTCGGCAGCTTCAACCTGGAGGGAATACCCCCCGCACCGCGGGGAATCCCCCAGATAGAGGTGACCTTCGACATCAACGCCGACGGCGTCCTGGACGTCACGGCCAAGGACCTGGGGACGGGCAAGCAGATGAGCATAACCATCAAGGCGTCCACCAAGCTCAGCGACGCCGAGAAGGAGCGCATGGTCAGGGAGGCCGAGGAGTACGCCGAGGCCGACAAGCGGGCCAAGGAGGAGGCCGAGACCAGGAACGAGGCCGACACCCTCATCTACAGCACCGAGAAGATGCTAGGCGAGCTCGCCGACAAGATAACCGGGGACGTCAAGGCGCGGATACAGGGCAGCCTGGACGCACTGAAGGAAGCCGTGAAGGAAGGCAGCATCGCCGAGATCAAGGCCAAGATGGAGGAGCTGCAGACCGTGGCCCAGGAGGCCGGCTCGGAGATATACAAGCAGGCGGCCGCGGCCCAGCAGGCGCAGCAGGCCCAACAGGCTCCGGGCGCCCAGCAACCTGGCCCCCAGGAGGAGCAGGGCAAGAAGACCGTGGACGCCGACTACAAGGTAGTGGACGAGGACAAGAAGCAGTAACCCCGTTCCCTATCACAGAACCAGCCTAGATATTGTTCTTCCTTAACCATTTTTAGAAGCCGGCCACGACTCAGCCATGGCGTACCAAGTGGGCACCCGCAAGAGAGACGAGAAGAAGGAGAAGAAGATGATAATGGCCGCCGGGCTGGTCATAGCCATAGTCCTGGCGGTGGCAGGGACCCAGATGTCCGTCCGCGGAAGAGAGTACATGAGAAGGGTCAAGCTTCTCGAGTCCCGGGGCTACGAGATAGACGAGACTTGGGCCTGGGGCGATATCGACGAGTACGAGGAGAAGGTGACGGAGAAGTTCAAGGACGCCGTCAGGTTCGAGAGACGCGAGATCGAGGAGTGGACCGAGTTCTACCTCCTTTTCAGGGACGCACTGAGCGCCCCCGTCTACGACTACAGCATCCACGACGACATCCACTGCAGCGAAGACGAGTACGTCATATGGTTCAGCGCCGTCTACCTCAGGGGGTCGAGCCAAGGCAGGTTCGTCACCTACTACATCATCCCGGACGCGTAACCCATTATAGTACGTTTAACGTTTCCTAACTGATCCATATGCTCAGCAAGAAATTAGTGGAAGCCGAGAAGACGCTCATCGGCGACGTCTGGCAGAACAACGAGATACACGAGAACATGCTCGTCATGGCCGACGAGATAGGCAGCCGGTTCGCGGGGACCCCAAGCGAGAAGGAGGCCCAGAGGTACATGATCGGGAAGCTCAGGGAGTACGGCTACGGGGACGCCCACGCCGAGCCCTTCGAGTACTACGGGTGGAGGCGGGGTCCCGTCAAGCTGGAGATGACGGCGCCCTTTGAACGGGAGTTTACGGCCATAAGCCTGGCCATGAGCCCCGGAGGCTCGGTGGAGGCCGAGGTCATCGACCTGGGCACAGGTAGCCCCGAGGAGTTCGAGGACGTGGACCCCAAGGACGTCGAGGGCAAGATAGTGATGTGCAGCAGCGCCACGAGCCCCAAGGGGAAGCGGGTGCACAGGCGCACCAAGTACGGCTACGCCGTGGAGTACGGCGCAGTGGGCTTCATCTTCATGAACCACAACCCGGGGCAGCTGCCGCCGACGGGCAGCCTCAGGCCCAGCTACAGGATGGGCGGCGAGATCATCGGCGTAGGGGTGAGCCTGGAGACGGGGAGCCAGATGATCAGGCTCGCCAAGGGCAAGACGCTCAAGGTGCGGCTCAGCGACGGCAGCAGGGTCGTCCCCGGCAGCGAGTCGGCGAACATAGTCGCTGAGCTCCCCGGCGAGACCGGCGAGTGGATAGTGGTGGGCGGCCACTACGACGGCCACGACATAGCCACCGGCGCCATGGACAACCTCAGCGGCACCGTGGTAACCATGGAGCTGGCCCGCGCCCTCAAACGGCACAAGGGCAGGCTCAGGAGGGGCATCAGGTTCATCTGTTTCGCCTGCGAGGAGATAGGCGTCACCGGCAGCACCTGCTACGTCGCCGACCACGTGGACGAGATGCCCGAGACCGCCATCATGGTTAACCTGGAGCTCGGGGGACTAGCATACAACCAAGGCACCCAGCACGCCGCGTTCACCGTGTACCAGCCCCCCGCCATGAAGGATTGGCTCGAGGAGTTCCTGGAGGAGACCAAGTACCCGACCGAGATACTCGAGGGCACGTCGGCGGCCAGCGACCACTGGCCCTTCTACATGCAGGGAGTCCCTTGCATATACATGCACGCCGAGCCCAGCATACAGCAGCTCATCGTGGGCAGGGGGTGGGGCCACACCACCGCGGACATGATGGACAAGGTGGACCCCCGTAACCTCATGGAGGGCGCCATGGTCATGGCGAGGCTGCTGCTCCGGTTGGCGTCCCAGGAAGACGAGATAGCGGAGCACACGCCCCTGGACGAGATCGTGGAGCACCTGGAGGAGACGGGCATGAGGAAGACCCTGGAGATCCAGAGGAAGTGGCACCCCGACTCACCACGGTAGCCCCACCACCCTTTTCCCGTAACTGGTAACGTTTATTAACCGAGGGTCTGGGAAGAATCAGCGTAAACGGGCGGACGTGAGGACTTGTCTGAGAAGCGCGACTACTACGAGGTTCTGGGCGTCGAACGCGGCGCTTCTCTGGACGAGATCAAGCGGGCCTTCAGGAAGCTGGCGTTCAAGTACCACCCGGACCGGAACAAGGAGCCCGACGCCGAGGACAAGTTCAAGGAGATAAGCGAGGCGTACGCCGTCCTCAGCGACGAGCAGAAGCGGCAGCAGTACGACAGGTTCGGCCACGCCGGCATCAGCGGCGCCTACAGCACCGAGGACATATTCAGGGGAGCCGACTTCAGCAGCATCTTCAGGGAGATGGGGTTCGGCGACGACCTGTTCAGCAGGATATTCGGCGGCATCTTCGGTGGGGGCTTCGGCGGCGGGTTCAGCGGCTTCAGGACAGCCAGCCGCAGCGGTCCCCGGCGGGGCAGGGACCTGGAGGCGCGGGTGGAGATCACCCTGGAGCAGGCGGCGTTCGGCGCCACCGTGGAGCTTAGCCTCAACCGCCTAGAAAGATGCAGCCGCTGCGGCGGCGACGGCGCAGAGCCCGGGACCCAGGTGACCACGTGCCCACGGTGCAAAGGCTCGGGTCAGATACAGCAGAGGACCCAGAGCGTATTCGGCCAGATGATAACCGTCACGACGTGCCCCCGGTGCAACGGGAGGGGGCGTATTGCCGAGACCCCGTGCAAGGTATGCGGCGGCGACGGCCTGGAGGAGAAGCGTCGAACCATACAGGTCTCCGTGCCCGAGGGCATCGAGGACGGCGTCTACCTGACCCTCCGCGGCCAGGGCGAGGCGGGGAAGTACGGAGGCCCACCCGGAGACCTCTACGTCATGGTCAGGGTGAAGCCCCACGAGCATCTCCTGAGGCGCGGCGCGGACATCATCTACGAGGCCGAGGTGTCGTTCCCCCAGGCGGCCCTGGGAACCGAGATCGAGGTGCCCACGCTGGCGGGAGCCGAGCCCCTGAAGGTGCCGTCGGGCACCCAGAACGGTGACATCCTCCGCATGAGGGGGAAAGGCATGCGGGGACGCTTCGGGCACGGCGACCAGCTGGT
>CAZGZR010000123.1:0-7022 GCA_964529745.1 uncultured Candidatus Bathyarchaeia archaeon | reverse complement strand
GTTTAACGGACTCTAGAGTCTTCGTAGACGACCGAAACCACCCCAAGTGCGTCCTGACCTGGACGAAGGCCAGAATATACCTTTCTGGGAAGCTCAGCGGTGAAACCATGCATAGAGCGGCGGAGACCATCCGCGAAAAGATCAGACAAGACAGCACACGTCGCGGAGCGAAACACTTCATAGTATATTACGACGCCGGGGTGCCTCTCATGGGTTTGTTACAACTACTTGACGGGGTGAAGGTTTTTCCAGACACCAGGAACTACTATGAGCTGGACACCGGGAACCGTGAATGGAACGGAGCATGTCCTGAAGGCTTCAGGCTAGAAGTCATAGACAGACGCTTCCTGGACAGCCCCTACAAGAACCTAGATAAAGTATGCGAGGAGATGTGCTCCGAGAGGGACTCGGTAGAGGAGTTCCTAGAGAAAAGCGTGGGCGTCTGCGGTATAGCCGGGAACGAGGTGGCGTCGTGGTGCATGTCGGAGTACAACCACGGCGACAGGTACGAGATAGGGATAGCGACGGCCGAGAAACACAGGCGGAAAGGACTGGCCACCGCCACAGCCGACGCCCTAATGAAGCTCTGCCTGGGCCGCGGCTTCAGCCGCGTGGGCTGGCACTGCTGGAAGAGAAACACTCCCTCCAACAGAACCGCCCAGAGGCTAGGCTTCAGATTCGTAGAGAGCTACCCCGTCCATGTCCTCGTGGCGGAAGGCTAGACTCGGGGCGTCCCGAGCGCCCGCTCCGCCTGGACAAGTTTCTCTTCCGCGTGGGCTATACTATTCATTCTGGTTTTTCTTCTCTTCATTTCGTTTCTCAGCATTTTCCGCTGGTTTTTGATCATCTCTTTCACCGACTCCGGGGCAGGGCCTCCGGTGATGTTTCTCCTGTGCACGTTAAGAACTGGGTCAACGGCTGAACGCAGATCCAGCTCGGAAATATTAAGCGCCGTGCTCAGCACCTTCTCCGAGGCTTCCTCGATCATTTCAACCGTGATGTCCTCGGCTTTCACGTCTTTCTCGATGGCGCCGAGGGTCACCTCGACGATGACATCGTGGGCCTGCCTGAAAGAGACGCCGTGGAGCCTCACCAGCGCGTCGGCGAGGTCCGTCATGGTGCTGAACCCCTCCCTGAGCCTCTCCCTCATGTTCTCCTTAATGGGCCTCATGGTCTCGGCCACCCCCGCCATGACGTTGGTGCACCCTACCACCGTGTCCAACATCACCGGCTCCAGCAACACCTTGTCCTGCATGTGAGAATACGAGACGCCCTTCACCGCCGAGAAGACCCCCGCCATGGCTCCTATGCACTCCGATGCATAGCTCTTCACCTGCTCCAAGATCAGAGGGTTCTTCTTTTGGGGCATTATGCTGCTGGTCCCGGCGTACGCCTCGTCCAGGTCTATCATGGCGTACTCGTCGGTGGACCACAGCTGGACGTCCTGGGCTAGCCTGCTCAAGTTGGTCATGTGTATGGCTAGGGCCGCCGAGAGCTCCATGAAGTAGTCCACGGACGCCACCGCGTCCTGGGAGTTCTCCACCAACCCGTCGAAGCCCAGGAGCTCCATAGTCCGGCGCCTGTCTATCTTCCAGCTGGTGCCCGCGAACGCGGCCGCCCCCATGGGGCACAGGTTGATCCTGCGATACACGTCCTCCAGCTGTTGGACAGTCCTCCCGGCCGCCTCCACGTGGGCCAGAAGGTAGTGGGCCAGGGTCACCGGCTGGGCCTGCTTCAGGTGGGTGTATCCCGGCATATAGGTCTCCACGTTCCTCTCCGCCGCGTCCAGCAGCCTCCGCCTAAACCCCATCACCGAGCCCATGACCCTCTCCGCCTGCTCCCTATAATAGAGCCTACGCTGGGTGTGGCCCAGGTCGTTGCGGCTCCGGGCTATGTGCATCTTGCCGCCCACGTCACCTACCTTGTTTATCAGCGCCGTCTCTGTGGACATGTAACCTGTGAGCCTGGGGTCGGTCGCAGCCTCCACGGCCACGCTCTTAACGCCGTCGATGATGGCGGCCGCCTCTCCACGCGTTATTATGTCGGTCTCGGCCAGCATAACCACGTGGGCCCTGTGTATGAGTGTCTGGCAGTGGTAGGAAGCGGCATCGAAGCCCACCGGGAGCGACCTCCACTCGTTGAGCTCGACCATCTCCGGCGCCGCAGCCTTCCTCGCCCTGCCGAACCTCTCCCAGTCTTCATCCGCTATATCAACCATTTAAAACACGTCTGGGATAATATCTGTGAATCAGATAATAAGCGAGCGGTAAGAGTGCGGATATGGACGGCGTGAAGAGGCGGATTAGAGACCGCTACGATGAACTGGGCGGCAGGGTCTACGACTTGAGGTATATGGAGGAGCAGCGCCCCAAGTATGAAGCCGTGCTCCCGGAGGTAGAGATCAAGCCTAGCGACGTCGTCCTCGACGACGGATGCGGCACGGGGCTGCTGTTCGAGCACGTCACGGCGCACATGGTCGGCCTGGATGTCTCCGTCGAACTCCTTGTTAAAGCCATGGATAGAGCCAGAGAAACGGTTCATCTTGTGAACGGAGACTCGGAGAGCCTGCCCTTCAGGCCACGGGTCTTTGACTCTGTGCTGTCCTTCACGGTCCTTCAGAACGCGTCGAGCCCGGGCCATATGCTCCGGGAGATGGACGCGGCTCGACGAGACGGCGGGGGCCTCGTGGTCTCGATCCTGAAAAAAGCATCTAGTAAACAGGAGTTTATAGAGTTATTCATAAAATCTAACCTAAAAATAAAGAAGTTTTTCGACAACGAAAACGTAAACGACTGGATGATAATATCTGAATAACGCTAAAAAAGTGAATAAAATAACTGTCTGTTTCAGAAGCTTTTTATATAAAGCATATATGCACTATTCAATACACAGAAACGGTGTAAACGAATTGGAGCCGAGAAAGAAGCCACTCAACGTACTTATAAAATCGGTGGGAAGCAACGTCGCCGTCGCCCTCAAGGGAAGGGGAGAGTACTGGGGGAAGATGACCCGCGCCGACGGATACATGAACATGATGCTCAAGGGGGCAAAGGAGTACGACAACTCTGGGCTCGTCGCGTCCTACGGGGACGTCTTCATCAGGGGGAACAACATCCTCTATATCTGTATAGAGCCGCAGACACCGCCGCCGGGCGGCGACTGACTCCGAATCAGTTTATATCTCTCAAATTCTAATCCTTACCGTCCAGGTGAACCCAGCGTGAGGCTTGTCGTGGCGGTCACGGGAGCCAGTGGCTCCATATACGCTAAGAACTTCCTCGAGGCGGCGAAGAGCCAGGGCATCGAGACTCATCTGATAGTCACCGAGGCGGGGAAGACGGTGGCAGAACACGAGCTGGACGGCGTAGAACAGCTCACCGCTCTAGCCGACTTCACCTACGAGCCGGATGACTTGGAGGCGCCTCTCGCCAGCGGCAGCTTCAGGATGGACGGGATGGTCATAGTCCCAGCTACCATGAAGACGGTGGCGGCGCTGGCCCACAGCTACAACGCCAACCTGGTTACCCGGGCGGCGGACGTCCACCTCAAGGAGCGTAGGCCCCTCATAGTGGTCCCCAGGGAGACTCCGCTACACGCGGTCCACCTGGAGAACATGGCCCGGCTCAGCAGGCTCGGCGCGGTGATACTGCCCGCAATGCCCGGCTTCTACCACAGCCCCGAGACCGTCGATGATCTGGCGAGCTTCATCTCGGGAAAGATACTCGATCAGCTGGGCGTTCCGAACAACCTTTACAGACGGTGGAGCGGGCCCTAGGCTTCCGCCTTCAGCTCCTTCACGAACTCCTCCAGATAAGACTCCATGAAACTGTGACGGTTCTCGGCCAGCTTCCTGGCCTCATCGGTGTATAGTAGGTCCTTGAGGGTTAGGAGCTTATCGTGGAAGTGTCTCACATAGTCTTCCAGGGATCTGTCGTGTTCTCCGCTGTACTGACCGGCCCTGTAGATGCCGATGGCTCCCATGGCGTCCAGTTTGTCTGCGTCGCTGAGTATCTGGGCCTCAAGTGAGGCCGCCTCCAGCCCCTCGCTGAAGCTGTGAACCCTTATGGCTTCAACTACCTTCTCTATTTTATCGGGGGAGAAACCGTTCTCCTTGAGGAGGATCCCGGCTATCTCGGCTCCCCTCTCGGCGTGGCCGTCCTTGCCCCGCCCTATGTCGTGGAGTATCGCCGCCGGTATGAGCACAGACATATCGGCGCCCAGTCTCTCGCCCAGTACCCTGCAGAGCTTCATGACCCGCTCGGTGTGCTCGTAGCCGTGGCAGCCGTTCATCTTCTGGCGTCTCTTAGACTCCTCCATGAGTCTACCTAGTAGTTCATCCTGCATTGAAAGTCACTGCTTGTGTATGAATGAGTCCCTGCCGACGTTGACGGACAGCTCACCTTTAAAAGACGTTATGAAGCAGCCGACGAGCCTCAAAGCGTCCCCAGCCTCTATTCCTTCGAGTTCCTCGATCTTCTCGTTCCATACTGTGAGGCCCATCTCGCCTGAGCCGTCACTCACCACACCCTCGACGAGGGTGTGCTCCAAGCCGCTGTACGTTGTCACCGTCCGCGACTCCTCAAGGCTCATCAGCTCGACCTCCAACTCGACGTTCTCCATCCCGGGCCTCAGTTCGGACAACTTCAACGGTGATACGTGAACTGATACATGGTACCCAATAAAAGAATTAGCATAAGAATAAAACCGGACCCGATCATATGGTAACTGATGAGCCCCGAGCTGAAGCTGGTCTGCCTCGAATGCGGGGAGACCATGGACCAGGAGCATCCTCCCTCGTCCTGCAGGAGCTGCGGAGGGTTACTGGAGTATAGACTTGTCCCGGGGAAGGAAAAGGTACGGTTCAATGGCTCCTTCACATTCTGGCGGTATAGACAGGTCATGCCGAGGGTCTCCCGCGTGGTCAGCCTCGGGGAGGGCGGCACCCCCCTCCAGAGATCGAGGCGGCTTGCCGAGGCCATGGGGTTCAACAACCTTTTCCTCAAGGACGAGAGCAGGAACCCGACGAACAGCTTCAAGGACCGCTCGGCCGCCCTCATAGTCTCGGACGCCGCCAGCAGAGGCTACGACACGCTGGTCTGCGCCACCAACGGGAACCACGGCGCCTCTGTCTCAGCCTACGCCGCCCGCATGGACATGAGCTGCAACCTCATAGTCCCCAAGGCCGTGGACATGGGCAAGCTGGCCCAGATGATGATCTACGACGCCAAGATCGTGGAGTCCGGGAAGAGCATCGAGGAGTCCATAGAAAGGGCGCGTAAGCTCGAGGAGGAGCTGGGGTGGTACCAGGCAACCACGGAGCTCAACCCCTTGTCCGTCGAAGGCTTGAAGACCATATCCTATGAGCTGGTGGAGCAGAACGGCGTACCTGACTGGGTAATACTGGCGATGGGCAGCGGAGCCACACTCCACTCTCTCTGGAAAGGCTTCCTGGAGCAGGAGCAGTTGGGATTCATCGACCGGAAGCCTAGGATAATAGGGGTCCAAGCCGAAGGCTGCTCACCGATATCTCGGGCCTACGCCATTGGAGAGAATAAGCCCGTGGACGTTGGCGAAGGCGAGACAGAGGCCTTGGCTATAAGGGTCGCCCAGCCCATTTATGGCGAGTTAGCCCTGAAGGCGTTGAAGGACTCAGGCGGCTATGCCGTGTCGGTCTCCGACGAGGAGATGATATCCGCTGGCAAGGAGATGGCTAAGCTTGAGGGCATATTCGCTGAGCCGGCTTCCGCGGCTCCCGTCGCCTCGCTTAAGACGGCCCACGTTAGGAGTCTAATAGATGGAGGGGACAACGTGGTCTGCCTCGTCACCAGCAGCGGGCTCAAGGCCGACGACATATTAAGCAGCCTTACAAAGCACAGGAAGGCGCCCCGGCTGGGTTCACGGCTTGCGACGAAGGAGCGGATACTCAGGGAGATAGCCCAGCAGCCCACGTACGGGTACGCCATATGGAAGAGCATGGGGAGCGAGATGACGCTTGGGGCTGTCTACCAACACCTGAACGACCTGGAGAGCCGGGGCCTCATCTCCTCCACGGTTTCAGGTAAGAGAAAGGTCCTTGAGGTCACTGACAGGGGCCGCAGGGTTCTAGAGGCCCTCGACGATCTGCAGGTTCTGTTATAGCGCTCCCCACAGCGTCATCGATACTATAGTTTAAACTAGAATATTTTATATTATAATTATAACTATAATAGCGCATGGCGATCCTTAAGACGCGTCAAGTGGCGGCCATCGGAATCATGGGCGCCTTGGCGACCATAGCCACCATGATGTTCACCTTCCCCATACCTGCCACCAGCGGGTACTTCAACCTCGGAGACAGCATAGTCATCATCACTAGCCTGACCTTTGGGCCACTGGTGGGGGCCCTCGCGGGCGGACTCGGGTCAGGGCTGGCCGACCTCCTCGGGGGATGGTACAACTGGGTCATATTCACCACCGTCATCAAGGGAGCCGAGGGATACATAGCCGGGTATATGGCGGGCGACCACGACACGAGAACCATGAAGAAGACCGTGACGGCGTGGCTAGTGGGAGGCGCCGTGATGGTGGGCGGCTACTTCATAGTACAGGTCTTCATGTACGGGTTCGCAGCAGCCCTCAGCGAGCTCCCCTTCAACATGGTCCAGATGATCGTCGCCGGCGTCGTGGGCATACCCATATCCAGCGCATTGAAGGACAGGCTAGAACTCTAACATCCCTAATATATAGAGCAAGCCCGTTCCTATTTCTGTGTCCTCGGCCGAGAAAGCAGCGGAAACCATCACCAAGATCGAGAGCTACGACCTCAGGATACTGCAGGCCATCGAGCTGGGGATGATACAGCACGAAATCGTCCCCTTCGAGGACGTGGTCAGGTACAGCGGCCTCAACGAGAACGAGCTGGAGTACCGCATGAAAAGGCTCGACGAATTAGAACTCCTGTACAGGCAGCAAGACCCCTACCTCGGCTACATGATGAACTACAACGGCTACGACCTCCTGGCCCTCAACGCCCTCGTCAAGGC
>CAZGZR010000122.1:0-7024 GCA_964529745.1 uncultured Candidatus Bathyarchaeia archaeon | reverse complement strand
CTGTACGACAGGCTCCTAAAAAGACCCGACAAGGTGAAGGAGGTAGTGGGCCGCGCCGAGGTCCAGCACGGCAACATACTAGAGCACAACCGCCTAGTCTGGTTGCTGGAGGCCATGGACGGCGAGGTGCTTGAAGCCGCGCTGGACACCAGGTTCCTAACGTTTACAAGGCTAGGAGAGCAGCGGTGGCTGGTGAGCGGCAACCTCCGCGCCGTAGTGGAGTACGCCCAGCAGAGGAAGACGTCTCTTACGGACGCACTGGCCGCCTCGGTCAGATGCGTCGCGCCCGACATACGGTTTCTGGAGAAAGGGGAACGTTGAACGTCAGGCTCCTCACCCACACCCCGTACAGCGTGCTCAGAGAAAGGTTCCCAGAGCTCGGGTGGAGGCAGCTGCTGCCCCACCTCGCCTACACCTTCGCGGTGGAGAAGATAAGCAGGGCGTGCAGCCACCAGCTTGTCAGGCACAGGGTAGCTTCCTTCAGCCAGCAGAGCCAGCGATACATAACCGTGAAAAGGCTCACGGAGCGCGTGGTGACGCCGCCGACGATGGACGGCTCAGAGACGTTCCTTGGACTCGTTGACGACGCCAGCGAGGCGTATCAGACTCTGGTGGACGCCGAGGTCCCAAAGGAGGACGCCAGGTTCGTTCTTCCCAACGCCACCGAGACCAGCCTCCTAATGACCATGACCGGCTCAGCCCTTTTCCACTTCTATGGGCTGCGCTGCTGCAACCGAGCCCAGTGGGAGATACGCGGCCTCGCCGATTCCATGCTGGCCCAGTGCAGGGAGGCCGAGCCCCAGGTGTTCGACAACGCCGGTCCCTACTGCTACATGCTGGGGTACTGCCCAGAGGGCCGGTTCACCTGCGGCGGCATGGCGGAAGCAGTGGAGAGATACAGACCGGAGGGCCCGGATTGAAGCTGCTCCTGGACGAGATGTTCACAGGCCTCAGGGACCACTTCACGCTCCTCGGATGGGAGGCGTACACCGTGGACGACGCGGGCCTCAAGGGCGCCGGCGACATGGAGGTGGCCCGGTACGCCAAGGAAAACGAGTTGATACTGGTGACCGAGGATAAACGCAAGCCCGTTGATTTCATGAAGCTCCTAGTAGGCAGGTACGTCTTGGTGGACACGCCCATGGTCGTGAACATGATAATCAGGGCCGTCGAGGAAAAATATGGATAGCGTCGGCCCAAACTTAAAACACGGCACGGCTACACTTACTTGATGGATTCGTCAAACATGGAAGCCCAGATACTGGAGGGCTTCGGCGACACAGTGGACCGCATCGTCGCAACCCCCATAGGAGCGGTACCGCTGCTGCGGAAGGGACAAGGCGGCCCCGTGAAGAACAGGTACACCTGGATGAAGGTATACGACGAGACGAGGCAGAGATACGGGAGACCCCTCACCCTGCTGGCCGCCGAGAAGATCATCGAACACGTAAAACCGGGGAGCCACGTACTCATAGTAACCAACAGCCACGAGATGGACGGCCCACCGGGCTCAGCAGCCCTAGCCCGGGCGCTCCTCGTGGGGCTCCGCGCCGTCCCCGTGGTCATGGCCAACTACGAGCCGGATTCCAAGCACCAGCGGGCCCTCACCCAGAGCCTAACCGGTTGCCAGGTCATCCCCGTGCTGTCCAGGGAGGAGCTCACGGGAAGCATATGGACACCCTACACGGCTTGGGTCTACAACTGGCCCCGGATGAGCGTCGCCGAGGCCGAGATAGCCGCCGAGAAGCTGTTGGATGAGCTCACACCCACAGCGGTCATAACCGTGGAGGCCGTGAGCTGCAACGAGAAGGGGATAAGGCACGGCGCCTTGGGTGGGCCAGGCAACACGGGCGACCCCGAGGAGAAGTTTGTACGGTGGAACCAGCTTCTGGACGCCGCTAACCGGAGAGGCATACTCACCATCGCCACGGGGGACAACGGCAACGAGTGCGGCTTCAACACGGTGAAAGACATCCTCGTGAAGCATCATGAGTACTGCAGAGACTGCGGCTGCCCCTGCGGCGCGGGCATAGTATCCGCCGCCGGCGCCGACCTAGTCATCCCCGCCACATCAAGCAACTGGGCCTCATACGGCGTAGAGGCGTGTCTAGCCCGGCTTCTTGGAGACCCGGACGTGATGCACGACGAGCAGACCCACTACAGGATGTTGGTGAACTGCGCCAACGAGGGCATCCCGGACGGCGCCACAGCGATGCCGAGCCCCAGCACAGACGGCTGCAGCCACGAGGCGTGCATGGCGGTAATCACCCAGCTGAGGCAGACGCTGCTCATGAGCGTGAAGGAAATAGTGCGTGAGTCTCGTTGACTACTCGTCCCAGTAGTGGTGCCTAGTACCGTCGCGCAGCCAAGCCTCCAGCCCCATCTCCCGCATCTCTCTGAGGTTCTGGAGGCAGGCTTCCAGGTGCAGCCCGCCGAGCGCCGAGGTGAGGGTCTCGCATCGTTCGAATTCGCTGCACTCATGGCACGAGTAGAGGCCCCTCGCCTTGCAGCAGTTCCTCACGAAGCATGATGCCTCCTCGTCTGTTCTCTCGCGGCAAGTCTTGTGACACCTCAGCTCAGTCATGAACAGGAGCATGTCCATGAGCTTGTCGTATTCGCCGAGCCTCTTGGGGAACACGTTCTTCGCGGTCATGTAGAACTTGTATTTGTCGAGGACGTCGAGGAAAGCGTCAGCGGCCTCGGCGATGACGCCGGTGTACCCGAGGCAGTCCCCACAGTACATGCCACAGTATGTAACAAGATCAGCGTCCCCGGTCACGAGAGTCCCCCTTCAGCCGTTAACCATTGGAGTTGCACCTCGTTCTATAAACTTTGGCCTCAAGGGAGTGATGGAAATACTGTGGTCAGTAGCCTTTAGGCTCGGGGTCCCGCTGGAGGCTGCCGACGAGGCAGTGGATGCTACCGCTGTTCCTGGGCCTTATGAGGCTGGGTATGTGGACCTCCACCACCTCGACGCCTATGCTCTCGAACCACTTGGTGGCCTCGGGGTACTGGTCGCTGGTGATTATCTTCATGGGCTCAAGGACGACGCCGCAGTCGGGGCCCTTGGCAAACCCCCGGGTGTCTATGCTGACTAAGTCGTCAGGGGGCTTGATGAACTCCCAGCCCATCTCCCTCCTCATCCACTCTGCCAGGTACGGGTCGTAGTAGCCTGCCTCGCCGACGCTGGTGTGGCGATCGATCATGCTGTAGTGGATGGTGCCCTTCCGTGTGCCGTAGCCCGGGCCCATCCTGACATCGACCTCCGGGTCCTGGGCCTTGATGATGTTAGCGTACTGTTGCTGGCCCCACTCGTTTGCCCTCGTTATTGCTGGGTCGCCCGTGTTGCCCCGCGGGTAGTGGACCTCGATGATGGCGTGCTTCTCGTCGAGCCAGCCGCATGGGCCTCCCTCCACCATGCCGTCGCCCATGATCATACCCACGACGGGGCAGCCGATCTCTGCGAGGGTTTGGTAGGTGGGCAGCTCCTCGCCCCTCCTGATGCTGTCGTACATCCGCAGTATTACGTGACCGTAGACCGCTGCGTGGGCCACGTCGTCGCAGTAGATGGACTTGACGGTGTAGGGTGGGTCCCAGGGGTCAGGCTTCCTGATGACGACCTCCACGCCCTCGGCCTTGAACGCGTCGACGAGGATCTCGTGGTGCTCGACGAGCTCCTCAATGTCTGGCTTCTCGGTCATCCTCCAGGCGTCCCAGCTGGACTCGTGGGGAGGCCACGGCGTCGGGTCGCCGACGGACGTGAACTCCCTGCCTGGGCGGTGCAGGAGCACGGTCCGGAGCTTACCCACCGTGGTGTTCGCCTTCCACTCCCTGCCCCAGTACTTGGGCATCTCGTCCTCGAACCGGCTGAGGACCTGGGGGTGCAGCCTGTTATAGACGTCGTGCAGCTCCGCAGCCGCCTTCTTGAAATCGGACATGGACAGGAAATACCGGCTGAAGCTTAAAACACCTGCTGCATCACGATGCTCTTCTAGTCGCGTCGAGACGAGTCTACATCAGATCGCTGTAGTATTTACCGAGCTCGCCGGCGAAGTCGATCGGAAGCCTCCTGAACTTACGCACCTCCGCTATCTCCTTGGACTCGTGGTGATCCGGCTCAGACAAGACCTCCCCGTGGAAGACGATGACGTACCACTCCACCCTCCTCTCTCCCTCCCAGAGGTGGTCGTAGTGGAAGACTTTGTAGAGGCCCGTGATCCTGGCGTCTATCCCGGTCTCTTCAAGGATCTCCCTGACGGCGGCTTCCTCGAAGGACTCGCCCTCCTCTACCTTGCCGCACGGCGTGGTCCAGTCGGTCCCCTTGATGCCGGGTAAGTCATAGGTGTGCCTTACCAGCAGGTACTCGTCGTGCCTGGTCTTGACGAGTGTGCAGACGCCATAGACGGGCTCATCTACTCTGGTCTGGTCGGAGTCGAGGCTCTGGACGATGTTAACCGTCTCTACCCGACGGTATCTGTCGAACAGACCGGAGATCGCTTCAGGTGGCTCCAAGGTTCGCCTCTAGCTGAGCGTTGACACGCATATATATTGTCTCATGTATCTGCCGCATTTTCACCTCTCTCCCTCCTCGGCCGGGCTACGCGCACCTTAAATCGGCTCCACGCCGGAGAGCCCCTGAGAGCATGGCCCACGCATCCACCCGCGGCGCCCCCGCCGAAGGCTTCGAGACCGCGCTGAGCGTGCTGCGGAGGCGCGCCGAGCAGCGCCGCCTGTCCACGGGCAGCCAGACCCTGGACTCCCTCATAGGCGGCCTGGAGCCTGGGACGTTCTACCTCTTCTACGGCGGCTGCGACGAGGATCTGGTGGACCGGCTCCTCCAAAGGCTCGTCTTCGAGGCGGTGAGGCCCAGCGGCGGCGAGCCCGGCCGGGCCGTGTACGTGGTCTGCGGCAACTATAGGCGCAGCAGGTCCATCATGGACGTGGACTTCCTGGTCTCCCTCGCGGTCGAGGCTGGGCTGGACCCCGAGCAGGTGGTGCCCGGGATACACGTGGTCTGCGCGTTCTCCGAAAAGCAGCTCATAAAGGCCCCGGGCCTCGTGGACGAGATACTGGGGCGCACCGGCCCCGTGGACCTGGTCGCCGTCCAGCAGATATCCAAGATATTCCACGGGCCCCTCGCGGTGAAGCGTGAGAGCCCCTGGGAGTTCACCGGGGTCGTCTCCCGGCTCCGGGAGACCTGCCAGGAGCAGGGCATCCCGCTGGCGGCCACCTGCCGCCCCGCGGGGAAGGGCCCTCGGGCCCCGCCGCCGGAGGGGGGCAGCTACCTCAGCCACGCGGCCAACGTCATGGTCTACCTGAGGCCGGTGAAGGGCGGCCTGCTCTCGGCCCACCTAGTCAAGCACCCCGACTCCGCCCGCAGGGGCCGGGTGGTATCGTTCGGCGGCGAGGAGGCGCGGTTCTGGGCAGAGTGATGAAGGGCTCCATGCGGACCCGGCTCCAGGACACCATGGCGCAGCTCAAGGCCAAGTACCGGGAGGCCCTCAAGGACGAGGCCATGCAGGCGGCCTTCGACGAGCTCTGGGCGACGTGGTCCAGCGAGATGGGAGCCATGATCTACAGCGAGGTTCTCTCCACGCTGGACCTGCTGCTGCTGACGGCGGCGGCGGACAACCGCAGAGAGATCGACGAGATCAAGCGCCGGCTCTCAGGAGGGCACCGCGTCGAGGGTTGAGGGCTGGCTCCTCGACGTCAGGGTGAGGGGGAGCCAGGCCGCCCTCTGGGTCAGGGTGGACGGCGGCGGCAGGGTCAGGCTCCTGGACACGTACCACCCGGACCTGTTCCTGGAGCCCGCCGTGGAGCCCGAGCGCCTCATGTACATGCTGGAGGAGAAGGACGACTTCCCCTCCGTTACCTTGGAGCGCAGGGTCTCTTCCATCAAGGACATGGGCGCGGCCACGGTGCTCCGGGTCGAGGTGGACGGCGTGGGCCGGTACCGCCGCGTCGTGTCCCACTTCGAGTCCTCCGAGTACGTGGAGGCCCTCTACGACGTGGACCTGACCCACACCCAGAGGTACCTCTGCGACAGGCGGCTCATCCCCTTCGCCAGGGTGGAGGCCGACGTGGACAGGCGCCGCAGGCTGAGGAGCATACGGTCGTTCACCCCGACCCTGGACGCGGAGCCTCCCCCCTTCAGGGTGCTGTGGTTCGGCATAGACTGGGGCGAGGAAACCGTGGAGGTCGTCGAGCCCGAGGGATACGTGTTCGGCGGCGCCGGCGGCCGCGCCCTCAGGGACTTCTTGGAGTACGTCAGGGACTACGACCCCGACATACTGGTCTGCGGGACCCGGGACCTCCACGACCTCATCAAGTTCAGCGAGGCCAACAGGGCCCACAGGCTGGGGACGCTGGAAGGCGGCGACGCCAGGCTGTGGAAGGGCAGGCTCCACGTCACCTCCCAGACCTACGAGACCATAGGCCTCGCGGGGGTCACGGAGAGGGTCCAGTACACCCGGGAGGCGCCCCACCTGGCGTCCGAGTGGGGCAGCGGCCGCGCCATCGAGAGCAGGCAGTGCTACGAGGCCAGGAGCCGCGGCGTCCTCATACCCCGGTCCGGGGACTTCCAGCCCGTCATGACCCTGGAGGAGATGCTCAGGCTCGACCACGGCGGCCTCATACTGACGCCCGACGTGGGGCTCCACGAGGACGTGGGGGTGCTGGACTTCGACAGCATGTTCCCCAGCCTCATGGTGAAGCACAACATAAGCTACGAGACGGTGCGCCGGGAGGCCGGCGAGGGCTTCGTCATAGACTTCACCCGGGAGGCCCTGCAGCGGCGCCTCCACTACAAGTACAAGATGCGGGACCTGGAGGAGAGTTCGGAGGAATGGCGTTGGTGCCAGGGCCGCCAGAGCGCCCTCAAGAGCGTTCTCTTCTGCACCTACGGGTACAGCGGCTGCTGGGCCAACAGGTTCGGCAACTTCGACACCTTCATGGAGATCAACAGGGTGGCCCGGGACAGCCTCGTGGCCAGCATGAACGTGGCCCGGGAGCACGGGTACAGGGC
>CAZGZR010000121.1:0-7086 GCA_964529745.1 uncultured Candidatus Bathyarchaeia archaeon | reverse complement strand
CCACTCCACCGCCTCCACGGCCTCCCTGGTGGTCCCGCTGCTGCTTATCAGCACCACGATGGCGTTCCTGTCCACGGCTGCAGGTCGTTGCTCCAGGAACGTTCCGCCGCTGTACGCCTTCACCGGCACCCGGGTGTACTTGTCCACGAGGTACTCTACGGGCAGCTGCACGCTGTAGCTTCCTCCGCTGCCCACCATGTAGTAGCGCTCGTACCCGGACAGCTTCTTCCCCAACTCCACCAGCAGGGGCTTCTTCTCGGCGACGGCGGCGAGGGTCTCCTCGGTGACCCCGTCCTCCAGCCAGTACGGGCGATATGTGTCCTCGGTGAGGTAGTCTACGGGTTCGCTCATCCACGACACCAGTTGACCGAAGAATGGTTTCTGGTTTTAAAAAAGTATCAAAAATGGTTCGAGGCTAGAGCTCGATCTGCAGGGCTTCCTTGAGGCCCTTGTAGCGGTTCCTGATGGTGACCTCGGTGACGCCTGCGGCGTCGGCGATCATCTTCTGGGTCCGCTTCTCCTCGTTCATGACGCACGCGATGTAGAGCGCCGCGGCGGCGAGGCCCATGGGGTCCTTGCCTGCGGTGGTCTTGAGGTCCTCGGCCTTCCTGAGGATGTCCACCGCCGTCTGCTGGGTGTTCTCGCTGATGTCCACCTTGGCGGCTATCTTGGGCACCCTGTACTGGGCCTTGGGGATGGGCATGCTCAGGTTGAGCTCGCGGAGCAGCAGCCTGTAGCAGCGTGCCAGGTCCTTCTTGTCGATGGTGCTCACGTCGCCCAGCTCGCGCAGGGTCCTGGGCGTGCTGGTTATCCTGCAGGCGGCGTAGAGGCTGGCGGCCGAGATGGCGCTTATGCTGCGCCCCCGGACGAGGCCCTTGTCCAGGGCCTTCCTGTAGATGACGGCTGCGCGTTCCTTCACCGGCTTGGGTATGTGGAGCTTGTCGCTGAGCCTGCTGAGCTCGGTCATGGCGTGGCTCAGGTTCCTGTCCACGCTGGACTGGTAGCTGCTCCTTATGTGCCACTTCTTGAGCCTGAGCATCTGGAACATGGTCTTCGTGGGGATGGTTCTGCCGAAGGCGTCCTTTCCCACCTGGCCGATCATGGTGCTGAGGCCCTTGTCGTGGACGCTGAAGCTGAGGGGCATTCCTACGCGGCTGCGGTTGTTTCTCTCCTCCTGGCTGAAGGCTCTCCACTCGGGGCCCTCGTTTATCATGGAGTCAGCCATGACGAGGCCGCATGCGCCGCAAATCCTCTCCCCGGAGCCACCGTCAATAATTATGTGTTTGCTTCCACACTCCGGGCAAACATCATCGCTACCCTGCCTATTGGGTTTTAACATCATATCCTATACACCTTTTTGAGACTGATTCGCTAGGAATACCCCGAATCCCATCGGAATATTTATTAGCGTACAGAGCAGCGATACAGCACCTTTCAGGTATATATACCTTTCGCCTATATTTACCATAGATTCGGTGAAAATGGGCATAAAATCTAGTATGTAATCCTGTTTTGGGTATAGACCAGGGGTTTCAAGGGTCAGCGGCTCATCTCCCAGTACATCTTTGTTGGCTCTGACAACCGTTTTAACCCATGGAGACGTGACTTCACCCATGGCTGAGATACCGACGGCCAAGATCGCGGTCCTCGGGGGCTCCACGACGATTGGCTCGGGGTTCCCCCGCGGATACAAAGGCGTGGAGACACTAGCGGACGGCCTGGTCTTCGAGACGCCATTCGGCCCAACGGCGCCGTTCACCCACGCCATGGTCGACGGGAAGGAGTTCCTTTACGTGGGCTTCCACGGCATAACCCGCGGCATAAGAAACACCGAGCCAGACAGCAGCGGCGAACGGGTATTCTACGTGCTCTGGAGGGCGGGTGTCAAGAAGATACTAGGCACGGCTCTCTGCGGCAGCACCAACAGGCTGCTGGACCCGGGGGACGCCGTGATACCCGACGACTTCGTGGACTATACCACCAAGCGGCCCCAGATGCTCATGGCCAGCCTCCAGGACAAGGGGCTGGACGTGCCCAGGTACAGCTATAGGCTCCGCCAGCCCCTCTGCCCCACGCTCAGCGGGCACCTGGTGGACGCCTGCATCGCCGCTGGGTTCCCGCGGGTGTTCAAGAGGGGCGTCGTGGGGGTCTCCGAGGGCCCCCGGCTGGAGAGCCCAGCCGAGATCAGACTCAGGTACCAGAACACTGGGATAGACGTGGTGACCATGAACCTGGTGCCCGAGGTCTTCTTCGCCCGGGAGATAGGGGCCTGCTACGCGGCGCTGGAGCTGGTCTCCAACTACGGCGAGGGCCTCGTGGACCCTAGGTGGGAGGGCCAAACCGCTTTCAGCGAGTTCCAGGAAAGGTGGAGCAGGCCGGCGGCTGAGGCCCTGCTCGGCGCGTTGAAGGCCATGAACCCTGACGACGAGAGTTGCGGATGCGGCGGGCTCCGCTGGGAGAGCATCCTGCTCTAGCCGATAACGTCCTTCATCAGCCTGAGGTGGTTCCCGCCCAGTATCTTCTTTATGTCTTCTTCGCTGTACTCCCTGTCTACGAGTTCCGTGGTTATGCCAGGCATCTTGGTGACGTCCTCAAGGCCGGCTGGTGTTGATGGGATGCCGTCGAAGTCGCTACCGAGGCCCACGTGGTCGGGGCCGACGAGGCCGACGATGTGGTCTATGTGGTCCACGACTCCCTGCAGTGTTGCTTTCTCGGGGTGCACGAAGCTCGGGGCGAAGTTCATCCCCATGACGCCTCCGTTTTCGGCCAGCGCCACGATCATCTCGTCCGTCATGTTCCGTGGGTGGTCGCAGACGGAGCGGCTGTTGCTGTGGCTCGCGATTACCGGGTTCTCGGTGTGGTCGAGGACATCCCAATAACCCTCGTCGTTTATGTGACTCACGTCGATTATCATTCGGAGCCAGTCCAGCTCCTCGACTGCCTGGACGCCGAGCTCGCTGAGTCCGCCGCCAGTGCGCCTGTCTGTCACTCCGTCGGCAAGCTGGTTCCTGAGGCTGTGGACGAGGCCCACCATCCTGACGCCGAGGCGGTGAAAGACGCCCAGCATCTCAATCCGGCCCTCGATGACGTCGGCCCCCTCGATGCTCAGCAGCCCAGCCACCATACCATTCTTCTTGGCTTCCAGTATCTCTCCGCTGCACGTGACGGGGTTGAGGACGTCGCATGCCTCACACTCCGTATAGAACCTCTCTATCATCTCCAAGGCGGTCCTTAGGGGGTGATTGGGGGTCCTGCTGCGCTCGCTGGAGACCGCGAAGACCTGGCAATCCACCCCTCCCTCCAGGAGACGCGGAGCGTCTATGTGGCCCAGGTTGCTTCTGGCGCATATGCCTATGTCGCTTCTGTCGTCCCACATGGAGTCCCGTGGCCGCGTGAACTCGGGCAGGAGGCACTTCAACGTGTCGCAGTGGGTGTCAACCACCACGGCCTCCCCGTGCAGCTTCACGGCGTCCAAGGTTTCCCTTCCCCTGACTTCATAGGTGAATATCGGCGGGCTGGTTTTATAAACGTCATACGCTCCCCTTATGCCGTGGTTTGATGGTTAAGGTTTCTGAGGACATCAGGGAGGCCTTCAAGGCCCAGAGGGTGATCCCCATGGCGACCGTGAACGGCGGCGGCGTGCCCAACGTCATATACGTCGGCGTCTGGTGGTGGGAGGACGACGAGACCCTCTGCGTGGTCAACAACTACCTCAACAAGACCCTCGCCAACGTCAGGGAAAACGGCCGCGTATGCTTCGTGTGCCACGGCAACGGGAGCTACCAGATCAAGTGTGTGGCCGAGGAGGCGACGGAGGGGCCGCTCTACGAGAAGGCTCGTAAGTTGGCTACGAATCGCGACAGGCCGCTTCCGGGGAAGTCCGCCATAGTTTGTAGGATAAAGGAGATTTACCAGAGCAGCGGAGGAAAGGGAGCAGGGGATAGGATAGCCTAGCTCTCGGTTTTATATGACGAATCGGCTGGGCTCCTCGTCTCGCTGCTTGCCCAGGCCCTTCTTCATGCCGAAGTCGGTTATGTCGCGATCGTACTCGACGAACTTGGTGACCATGTCGAGGATGGTGTCGCTCATCTCCTGGAGCTCCTCCTGGGTGAACTGGCTCATGACCTCCGGGCTGTTGACCCACTGCATCCAGCCGCCTAGGCTCTGGCTCAGGGCGCCGAAGCCGTATCGCATGGTCCGGACGAGGTCGAGGCGGTCCTGGTCGCGTTTCCCACGTAGCTCCTTAAGCATGTCCAGGGTCTTCTGGCTTCGCTCGATCCAGCTGACGTTCATCTTGTTCGGGTGTTTTACGGGCCGGTCTGTATTAAACTGTGTGGAACAGGTGAGGATTTAAATCCCGGCCCCATATGAGTTGTCGGTGCTGCCGGGGTCGCTTAGCCTGGAAGAGCGCCAGCCTGGAAAGCTGGTGTCCGCAAGGACTCAAGGGTTCGAATCCCTTTCCCGGCGCCAAAAATATATCACTGAACCATAACAGGGCTTCATAACCGTTTTACTAGGATAAATCTTAGACAGTTGTGACATGTCAAAGACGAAGAGGAAGTGCTTCAACTTCGACGAGAAAGAGTTAAAGTGGATAGATCCCCTCCTTGAGGAGTGGTCTGAGGAGAACGAGGGAAAGTCCCATAGCGATCTCATTCTGCAACTGCTGAAAGAGTATAGGGACAGAGGGCCAGCGCTGAAGGGGACGCTGGACATGGCCGCCAGCTCCATGAAGGAGAAGCTGTCGGACTACTCGGTTCGATCCAAGGACGTGCTTGACGACGTCGTGGTGAAGTCCAAGGACGGCTTGCAGATGATGCAGACGAGGGTGCAGTCCGGCGGATCGAAGCTGATGGATCAGCTCCGCAAAGTGGAATCCAACGTCCGTACGAAACTGGAGGACATGAAGGCGGAGAAGAAAGAGTCGGACGACGACCCCGAGGAAGAGTAGGACTCAAAGACCCATCCACTGATAAGGCGGCTTTCAAGTCACCTAGATCACTGCAAATGGATCGTCATAGGGACTACCGCTATTCCTGCACGAAGTGAAGCTCGACCCCGTCGGGGTCGGAGAAGAACACCGTCATGCGCCCAGCCCTCCCCGTCATGGGGGTGGGCGGCGACTCGAAACGGATCTTGTCCTTGAGCCTGCCGTACACCTCTTCTATGTCTTCGACCCTGAACCCCAGGTGCCTGAACCCTATGTCGGTCAGCCTCCTGGCTGGGCGGCGCGTCTCCCTCCCCTCGGGCAGGCACATGAGCTCCAGCTTGGTCTCGCCCAGCTTCATGACGGCGACTCTGTCCCCGGGTCTCTGGATCGTCTCCAAGTGGCGGAAGCCCAGGAGCTTGTAGAACCCCATGGAGAGCTCCAGATCCTCGACGACTATTAGGACGTGGTCAAACGCGACTCCTGAAGCCATCGTTCTCACGACCTGATCATCCGGGCTCCACGCTTTTATATTGGTGGCAGGCGGCGTCTCCCTGTCAACGTTACTAGACGCCGCATGAATACCAACAGGTGGGTGTGGATACACCAAGCATAAGAGGATAATACTTTTTATAGCATAGGTAATACTCTACTGGGATGGTCTCGAACGACACGCGCACAGAGATCGAGGAGATGATCCGGAGCGACGACCTGGCCGGGCTTCTCAGGATGACCGCCCTCATACACGGACACCACTGCGTGGGCAGCGCCATGGGCGTCATGGCGGGGCACCTCGCCATGAAGACCCTTGGGGTCGTCGAGAGCACGGGCATGGAGCACCTCATCGCCATAGTGGAGACCAACAGCTGCTTCAGCGACGGCGTCCAGATGGTCACCGGCTGCAGCTTCGGCAACAACAGCCTCGTCTACAGGGACTACGGCAAGACGGCGTTCAGCCTCGTGGAAAGAAACGGCGCCGGCGTCAGGGTCTCAGCGCGCCCCGACCTGGGGGACCTGCTCAGGGACAGGAACCCGGAGACCCAGGAGCTGTACAGGAGGATCGTCAACGAGAGGGACGCCACCCCCGAGGAGGAGGCCCGCATGATGGAGCTCAACAAGAGGCACTGCTTCTCGGTGCTGGAGATACCCGCGGAGAAGGTCTTCAAGCTGGAGCATGTTGAGACTGAGCTACCGGGCTACAGTCGGCTCCTGGAGAGCCATATATGCGCTGGGTGCGGCGAGAAGGTGATGGAGACCAAGGCGGTGAAGAGGCCCGACGGGTACTACTGCATACCGTGCAGCGGGGAGGGCTACGGCCAGCTGGACTGGGCCGGTATCCACTGCAGGGATTCGGGGACTGCCCACGATAAAGTTAAGGATTGATAAGTTTAGATCAAGGTGTGAATGGTTTGAGCGGGAAAAAGGAGAGGCTCAAGGGGCTAATAGAGCACTGGGCCCACCACAACGACGAGCACAGGGACAGGTTCCTGGAAGAGGCGGAGGAGGCGGAGAAGATGGGGCTCGATGAGGCGGCTGCCGAGATGAGGAGCGCGGCCGGCAAGGCGGACGAGGTCTCGGCGCATCTGAGGAAGGCGCTGGAGCATCTAGGAGGCGGTTAGGGTGTGTGAGTTCAAGGTCTGGCTCGACGACGAGAAGGTGGCCGAGGACGTTATCTACGCCAAGGTTGAGGGAAATAGGGTCACCCTCAGGGACGTGCTCGGTATGCCGGTTGTGGTTGAGGGCGTGCGGATAGCGGAGGTAGACGTGTCTTCGACTCGGCTCGTGTTGGAAAAAGTTGGTTAACCAGAAGAGATTGTCTTTAAACTCGTTCGGGGAAGAAGAGCCTCCGAGGGTTGTCCCGTAGGAGCCACCCGGCGTACTTCTTCGCGTCGTCGAGGCTGTAGGCCCCGTCGTCCACCTTCGACGCCAAGACCCTGGCGATGTTGTCCTTGGCGATGACGGCGTGGCCGTAGACCCCCTCGATGAAGGCGTAGTCGCCTCCGAAGCCCATGATCTTGCTGGCGGGGATCTCGTCCAGCCACTCGGAGAGGGCTGAGCGGGCCCTGGTGTCGCTGATTATGTGCATCCAGCACATGTCGATGTAGACGTTGGGGAAGTTCTTGGCCAGCGTGGCGAACTCACTGGTGTACGGATAGCCA
>CAZGZR010000120.1:0-7148 GCA_964529745.1 uncultured Candidatus Bathyarchaeia archaeon | reverse complement strand
GGCAGAGGGCCCCGTCGCCTTCGCCCAGACGCACGGCAAGAAGGCCACCGACTACCTCTACCACAACCAGGGCCTCACCATGAGGACCTTCGAGTTCAGGGCCGAGCCCGGCACCGCCCTCGGCGAGGCCATATCAGCCAGGGGCAACAGCCTACGCGCCACCACGTACCACGTGGTCCTCTGGGACAAGCCCGCCAAGGACGACTACGGCGGCGTGGACCCCGAGGAGATGGTGGACAGCCTCGCGTGGAGCAAGGAGATGTTCGGCACCGAGAAGGCGATAATGGCGACGGAGTACGAGGGCAAGCCGGCGGCGCTGATATACGAGATGAACGGCGCCGCCATCGCCGACAGCCTCGGCTACTGCGTCAGCATGATAAGGCCCGGACGCGTCGGCGCTCCGGGCAGCCAGTTCGGCGACACCAGCTACCAGTTCGCCGCCGAAAGGTTCACCGCCGCCACCGGGATACCCGCCGACGAGGCCGCGCTCTTCGAGGCCGCCGAACGGGTCTGCAACATCGAGCGGGCCATAGTCGTCCGCGACGGCCGCACCCGCGCAACCGACGCCCTCCCCGAGTTCTTCTTCGAGAACCCCGTGCCGGACGGCCCCCAGCAGGGGAAGCGGCTGGACAGGAAGCTCTTCGAGAAGATGAAGGACGAGTACTACACGCTCAGGGGCTGGGACAAGGAGACCGGCCTACAGCGGGAGGCTACGCTGAAGAAGCTGGGCATGGCCGACGTAGCCAAGACGCTCAAGGCCGCCAAGAAGCTGGCCCCGGCCAGGAAGGAGGGATAGCGTTGCAGAAGGTTCTACAGGTAGACATAGAGAAGTGCGTGGGCTGCCGCATGTGTGAGGTGGCGTGCAGCCTCAAGAACACGGGTAGGGTCCAGCCCAGCAGATCCAGAATCAAGGTAATCGGCTACGAGAGGCGCGGCGTCTACCACAACTACATCCCCATGGTCTGCCAGCAGTGCAGCACCCCCCTCTGCGTGGAGGCGTGCCCCACAAACGCCCTCAGCAGGGACCAGGAGACGGGCGCCATAGTTGTGGACGACGACGCGTGCGTCGGCTGCAAGGTCTGCAACATGGTGTGCCCCATAGGCGGCGTCAGCATCGACCCCGCCACCGACGTCGCCTACAAGTGCGACCTCTGCGGCGGCGACCCCGAGTGCGTCAAGTACTGCTACTACGAGGCCCTCGCCTACGTGCCCAAGGACAGGCTGGACAGCAGCCTCAAACGCAGCAAATCAGAGAAGCTGACCGAGCTCTTCGCCCTCATGGAGAGCCTCCGGTAGCCTACCCTACTATTATCCTCTGGGGGACCGAGTAGACCCGGAGCCGGCCGCCGCCCACCGATGTCAACGTGAGCCCCGACGCCTCCGCCAGCCGCACACCGGAGACCAGGGGCACCGTCATCGACGCCACCACGGGTATCCCCACGCTGCACGCCTTCTGAACCATCTCGCCCGACTGGCGCCCCGTGCTGAGGAGCACGCACGCGCCCAGGTCGCCTCCCGCCAGAGCATGAGCGCCTATCACCTTGTCCACGGCGTTGTGCCTCCCCACGTCCTCGGCGAACGCCACCACCTCGCCGTCGCCGCGGCACAGCATGGCGGCGTGGGTCCCCCGGGTCCTCCTGTGGACGCTGCACCTGCTGTTCAGAGCCGCGATCATGTCCTTGAGGCGGCTGGCCTCCACCCTGAGCCCCGACGAGACCACCGGCACCGAGGACATCGTCCTCTCCGCCCGAGGGGCGGAGGCGCAGGCGGTGACTATGAGGTTCATCACGGAGACCGAGGCCCCGCGGAGGTCCACCGAGTCGGATAGCGTCACCTCGACGTTTCCGTCGTCAATCTCGACGCCCTCTATCTCGTCCACGGACTCTATGACGCCCTGGGTCAGCAGGTAGCCGGCCGCCAGCTCCCTCTCCAGCTCGGGGGTGGCGATGAGGGTGACGTGGTACTCGCCGTTGACGAACATGCATATGGGCTCGTCGAGGGCCAGCTCGTCCACGGCCTCCTCCGCCTCCGGCCTCTCCCCGAGGCTTATGGACCTTATCTTCCTGCGCTCAGTCACCATGGGCGCTCACCCGCCGTACCGCTCATTGATCTCCCGCCACCTGAAGCAGCTGGTGAGGTGGTCGTTGACCATGCCCACGCTCTGCATGTAGGCGTAGACGATGGTGGGGCCCACGAAGCTGAACCCAAGATTCTTCAGGTCCCTGGCTATCCTGGTGGAGAGTTCGGTCTTCGACGGCACCTGCTTCCAGCTGGTGAACTCGTTCATCACCGGCTTGTGGTCCACGTAGGCCCAGAGATACTCGTCGAAGCTGCCATGCGTCTCCTGCACCCGCAGGAACGCCCTGGCGTTGTTGACGTGGCTCACGATCTTGCGCCTGTTCCTTATTATGCTGGCGTCTTGGACCAGCTCGTCTATCTTGGCCTCGGTGTAATCGGCTATCTTGGCTGGGTCGAACCCGTCGAAGGCCCTGCGGTAGCTCTCCCTGCGATTGAGCACCGTGGACCAGCTGAGCCCCGCCTGGACGCCCTCCAGCAATATGAACTCGTATAGAACCCTGTCTTCGTGGACCGGTACGCCCCACTCCTCGTCGTGGTAGGCCATGGCCAGGGGGTCTCCCTCGCCCCAGCACCGCGTCTTCCCGTCGGAAGCCATGGGTATATGAGCGAGGGCAGGGATTTAACTTGTGAGCCGCTTACCCAGCTCCCTTATGGCCTCGGCCAGCGCCTCCCTTGTCGTCCACCTCGACCATGACCTCGCTGTATCCGGTGGTTCCTGAGGTTCAGGGTTATGACCTTGTCGCCGTCCTCCATGAAGTAGAACACCATGCCGCCCTGGGTGCCGTAGCTGCCCGAGGTTATTTCTCTGTAAACCCGTGTCTGGACCCATAAGTTTTATTAACACGCGTAGGTGTACCGGAACTGAGTGTTCGGAACCGCATGAACCAATTTCTGAACTCTGTTTTTTGTGGCTCTTGCCACGGCGAGGAGAGCTAAATCTGTGGGAGAGCCGTCGGACGACGACCAACGCAACGAACGCAACGGCATCGACAGGGTCAACGAGGGCATAAGGAACAGCATCGAGGACATAGGCACCTACTTCCAGGTCACCGGCGCCCAGAAGATCATACGCAGGTACTTCGCCATGAACGCCTTCGACGGCGCCATGACCAGCCTCGGCGTGGTCATCGGGGCCTACCTGAGCCAGATCGACGACCCCCGGAGCGTCATAGGCGTCATAATCACCAGCGGCATCGCCATGATGGTCAGCGGCTTCAGCGGCACCTACATGACGGAGAGCGCCGAGCGCAGCCACAGCCTCAACGAGCTTGAGGACGCCATGCTCATAAACCTCGACGACACGGTCTACGGCAGGGCCGGCAAGTTCGTCTCGGTGTTCGCCGCCCTGGTGGACGGCTCCGCCCCCTTCCTGGCGTCGGTACCCAGCCTGATCCCCTTCGCCCTAGTGCCCAGGTTCATCGACATAGGCTACGCCTTCACCGCCTCCATGGCCGCCAGCATACTCACACTGTTCATACTGGGCGTCTACCTTGGCAGGATAAGCGGCGAGAACATACTGTACTCCGGCTTGAAGATGGTGGTCTCGGGCGCCGCCGTCGCCATAATAGCGCTTATCCTCAACGTCCACTAGGCGCTGTAGTAGTAGCGGCCCGACTGCTTCTGCTCCCTGTCCAGCCTGCTGCCGGGCTTGTTGACGCGGGGCCTCTTGGTGTCCGGGTCCCGCCTGAACGTGACCTCCATCTCCCTCAGGAAGCCGTTCATCCCCTCCTCGAGGCTAACGGGGTCCCCGGCGTGGCCGAAGACGCCGGCCTCTCCCGTGAAGACCATGAGCCTGTCCGCGATGAAGTCCTGGGTCACTATGTCGTGCTCGACGACGAACGCGGTGACGGCCCGCATCTTGGTGATGCGCCTGATGGCGCGGGCCACTGCGAGCCGCTCCTCAACGTCCAGGTAGGCGCTGGGCTCGTCCAGCAGGTAGATGTCGGCGTCCCTGCTGAGGCACTCCGCGATGGCGACCCGCTGGAGCTCGCCGCCGCTGAGGATGGCCACGTCCCTGTCCAAGAACCGCTTCACGTTCAGCGGCTCTATTACCTCGGCCTGGTACCAGCTCTCCACGTACTTGGTGCCCGCTGCCTTCCTCAGGGCGTCCTCGACGGTGCCCTCTATGTCGCCGCTGATGTACTGGGGCTTGTAGCTGACCTTGATGGTTGGGTCGCTGACGCATCCCTCGGTGGGCGTCTCGACGCCGGCGAGCAGCCTCACGAAGGTGGTCTTGCCTATGCCGTTCATGCCGAGGATGCCCACCACCTCCCCCATGGAGATACCGCCTGCCTCCACCTCCAGCCTGAATGCGCCGTAGTCCTTCACCAGCCTGGTCCACTCCAGGAGGTTGTGGGTCTGCTCCTGGGCTTCCACGGGGGGCTTCTCATGGAACACTATGGGTGTCTGCCTGAACCTGACGTTCTCGTCCGGGATGTAGCCGTTGATGTAGATGTTGATGCCCTCCCGGACGACGTGTATGTTGCTGACGATGCCGTAGACGTCGGGGTCGCCGTAGAGGATGAAGACGTCGTCGCTCATGTAGTCTAGGACGGCGAGGTCGTGCTCCGCAGCCACCACCATCCTGTCATCCCTGGCCAGGTTCCTGATGATCCTGGCGGCGCGGGTCCTCTGGTAGATGTCCAGGAAGCTGCTGGGCTCGTCGAAGAGGTACAACTGGGCGTCGCGGCAGATGGCCGTCGCGATGGCCACCCTCTGCAGCTCCCCACCGCTGAGCACGTCCAGGTCACGGTCCAGCAGGTGCCCTATCTCCAGGTCGTCGATGATGGTGTCCAGGACGTATCGCTCGTCGAGCCTCGCGAGGACCTCGCCGACCTTCCCCTCGACGACCCGCGGTATCTTGTCCACGTACTGGGGCTTGTGCACGGCCTTCACGGTGCCGTCGTAGACGCCGCCCAGATACTCCTCCAGGGGCTTGCCCCTGAAGTACTCCAGCACGGCCCCCCGCTCAGCCGGTTTCGTGTAGTCGCCCATGTTGGGCACCAGCTCTCCCGCCAGTATCTTGAGTATGGTTGACTTGCCTATGCCGTTGCGGCCGATGAGCCCCACGACCTCGTTCTTTCTGGGCGTGGGGAGCCTGAAGAGGGTGAAGTCGTTGGGGCCGAACCTGTGTATGTGGTCCTTCTCCAGCTCGTCGGGGAGGTTGACTATGCGGAGGGCGTCGAAGGGGCATTTGCGGACGCAGATGCCGCAGCCGCTGCATATGTACTCGCTGACGTACGCCTTGCCCTCCTCGTCGAGCCTGATGGCTTCCCTGCGGGTGCGGACCATGGGGCAGAACCTGATGCAGACGAGGTCGCACTTGTCGGAGCGGCACCGCTCCTTGTCCACGACGGCTACGCGCATCTTTCTGCACCTTTCGCGTTTAATCCAGCGCCGGGTTATTTAAGGGAATATCATTAGCGTTTCATCGACGCGATGCCGGGGTTCACGCTCGACTCGCTGACAGCTCCGCCAGCCACCGCTCAGTCTCGCCGGTTGACTTGTGGCGAACAACTGTGAGGTGGCTGTACTCGGGGCGCTTGAACAGCTCGGGGTATTCCCGTCTCCGCCTCCTGTACGTCTTCAGCACCCATAGGGGCATGGAGTCGGGGCCCACGAGCGCCGACAGCCCCTCCCTGTTGCCGTTCCACAGCTCCTCCCGGGTTATTATGCGCACAACCGTTCTTCGTATCACCCGCCATAGGGCCACCCGCAGCGGGTAGTCCAGCCACACCACGGTGTCCGCCCTCCCCCACAGGATGTCTCTGACCTTCCTGTAGTTGCCGTCCGCCACCCACTTGTCGCCGGACGTGGCTTCAGCCGCCCTCGCCCTGAACACCTCGTCGGGCGCCTCCTTCCACCCGGGCTCCCAGTGGAGGCTGTCCAGCTCTATGTGGGGAGCGTCGATGGCCTCGGCTATCCTAGAGGCCACTGTGGTCTTACCCGTGCCCGAGGTGCCGACCACGACGACGCGCCGCATGACGGGGAAAAGGGTTGCGCTCAGGGTTATATTGTTAGCGTGTTCAACGCTTGGAGGCGAAGTACTCGTAGGTCTCCCATGCTCCCCCGGCGCTGTCCGAGGGCACCACCCTGAGCACCTCTCCGCCGTTGTCCTCGATGAAACGGATCAGGGTGTCCCTCTCGACGCCGTGCATCTCCATGACGCCGCCCAGCACCAGCCTCTGGACCAGCGCGGCGGCTCCGCCGGGCAGGTAGTCCATGAGCTTCCTCCCGGTCTTGGCGCTGGGCATGTGGAACACCATGATCCCCCGCCTCGACAGGGTCCTGAGGAACTCCCTGACATAGTTGAGTGCGTGGGACGGTTTAACGTGTTGCAGGGTTATGTTGGAGTAGATTAGGTCGAAGTACCCGTCCGGGAACATCTGCAGGTTGTCCTCGCCGTTCACCACGTACCTGCACCTGCCGCCGTGCCTGTTCAGGGCGTCAGCCTTCTCGATCATGGACGGCGCGATGTCAACCCCATAGACCTCGTCGTAGTGGTCCGCCAGGGACTGGGTGAGCCTCCCCACGCCGCAGCCGAAGTCGAGGGCCCTCCCCGCGTGGGGGCCCGCGTCCAGCTCGGCGATGTCCCTCATCAGTCCCTCAACCTCTCTCCTCCCGGTCTCGAAGAACTCGACTACGTCCCAGTTCAACCGGGTGGTGAGTATGGCCGTGAGCGGGTTCCTGCGGCCCATGGCGTCCCAGTTCCTCTGGACGTCCCTAAGAGTCATTACTGATGAAGGCTCAGCCCTTGAACAAGCCTGATCCGTTACAAAAAGCAAGGCGTCGGGGTCACTACCCGCCGGGGGCCATGCTCATGGTATCGGCCTGAGGTTGGACCCGCCCCGGTTCAGCGCCCGCAGCAGCACGTCCTCCGCGACGCCCCTGTGTCTGGCGGGGTCGTACATGGCCTCCACGAGGGCGTCGTAGTCCAGGCCGTTCACCACCTCGGCGCCCCAGTCCAGGGCGTTCATGCTCAGCACCAGCGCCCGCTCCACCGGCAACCGCACCGGGTTGATGTCTATTCCGTAGTATCCGTCGTAGCCGTGCATCTTGAAAACCAGCAG
>CAZGZR010000119.1:0-7174 GCA_964529745.1 uncultured Candidatus Bathyarchaeia archaeon | reverse complement strand
CTTTGTGCGCGAGTTTGCGCGGGCGCAAGGGCTGCCCCACTTTTTCGACGTGGGGCGCATGGGCATCGAGCACGTGCTGCTGCCGGAGCAAGGGTTAGTGCTGCCCGGCGACGTGGTCGTCGGAGGACGTAACTTCGGTTTGGGCAGCAGCCGCGAGCACGCCCCCATCGCCCTCAAACACGCGGGGGTGTCGGCGGTCATCGCCGAGGGCTTCGCCCGCATCTTCTATAGGAACGCGACGAACCTCGGTCTACCTGCCCTCGAGTGCCCCGATGTAAGCAAGAAAATCAAGACGGGGGACACCGTGGAGGTGGACCTAGCCAAGGGTACCATAGTCGTCAATGGCGCCAAGACCCTGAGGTTCGCTCCAGTCCCCCAGTTCATGATGGAGATACTCGCGGCAGGCGGGCTCCGAGAGTTCATAAAGAACAATAAAGAAAACTGGTAACTTATTTTATCGGTTTACACCCCTTATCCAATGTACCCCCTTTTCAATTCTCCATCAAAAAGGTGAATACGTCGTCATTCGACGCCTGATTACCCGCGATAAAAGGGTCTACTCGAAGGGGAAGGTGTGCTGGCTCAGCCCAAGTTCGTCTCTCATCTGGATTAGCTCCGCCTGGACGCTGGCGTTGATGGGCACCCCCTCCACCCGACGCTCCAGCGACGTGAAATACTCCTTCTCGCCAGCAGTGTAGATGCGGTCAGCCCCGGGTGCCTTCTTGGCTGCCCTTAGGGAGCGGAGTATGTCTCCCGTAGTCTTCTTGAATTCGTCGAGGTCGGTGAAAGCGGACACGTCGATTGCGATGAAGAAGTGTCCCAGATTCACGCCGTTGATCGCCTTGAGGAAGTACCCCGACTGCAGCGACGCGGACAGTATCTCGACCACGGTGGCGTAACCGTATCCCTTGTAGCCGGCGGTGTCTTCGCCCATCCCCCCCAACGGGAGCAGCGCAGCCTCCCCCGAGAGGAGGTCCCCCAGTATCTCGTCTGGATCGGTGCTTGTCGAGCCATCGTTTCTGATTACAAGTCCTGGCGGCAACTTCTCTCCCTTCCGGGCGTAGAGCTCGACCTTCCCCCTCTGGATTATCGAGGTGGCGCAGTCTAGGCTGAACGGGAACTCCTCGTCGGTGGGGAAGGCGAAAGTTAAAGGGTTGGTGCCGAGCATGGGCTCGACGCCGAAGGTGGGCGCTATTGACGGCCTGGCGTTGGTCCCCGTGATTCCTATGAGGCCCTGCTTCGCAGCCATCTCGGCGTAGTAGCCCGCTATGCCGAAGTGGGTGGAGTTCCTGGCCGCGACCATTCCCATCCCAAGCTTCCTAGCCTTCTCTATGCAGAGGTCCATGGACCTCTTGGCTACCACCATGCCCATGCCGTTGTTCCCGTCCACCACCGCCGTGGTCGGCCCCTCCCTGACCACGTCTAGCCTCGTCACGGGGGACTGGAGCCCATTCTTCACCCTGTCGTAGTAGACGGGTTTGAGCCTGTTTACGCCATGGGTGTCTATGCCTTTAAGGTCGGCGTCCAGTAGCACGTCGGTGCATATCTCGGCGTCCTCATCCGGTACGCCTATTCCTCTGAAGACGTCATATACATATGGCTTTAGTACCGAGAGCTGGACCCATTCATCTTCCTTGTACAGGGTCATTCACCGTTCCCAACTAGTCACTGTGCTCCAGTGAAATAACTTTACTCACATCGAAAACCATCACATGGCTAGGAGGTTATCAACTAGCCTCATCGATAGGCGGGCCATCTCCGGCTCCTTCTCCCTGCACTCCCGTATAACCTGTTCCGCGGTCCTACCTATGTGAGCCGGCTCCTCCGGGTAGGCGGCTGCCCACTTTTCCGCGTCCTCCGCCGTGATCTCCAGATGAAATATCACCCCCCGGACGTTGCCCTTGGAGAAAGCCTGTATGGGGCAGGGGTCACCGGTGGCGAGGAGCTCGCCACCAGGGGGCACTGTGAACATGTCGCTGTGCCAGTGGAAGACGGAGAAGACCGGTGGGAAGCCCCTGAACAGGGGGTCCCAGACGCCCTGGTCTGTGAGGGTTGCCTCGTAGATGCCTATCTCCATCGTTGGGCTCTTCTTCACTTCTCCGCCGAGGATCCTGGCCAGTATCTGGCCGCCGCAGCAGACGCCCAGCGTGGGTTTTCCCGAGTCCACTATCTCCCTCAGGTACTTCCACTCCTTCCGGAGGAAGCCGTGGCTCAGCGCGTCGTTGGCTGGGATGGGCGTGGGCCCCACCACGAAGGCGTCGAACTCTTTGACCGGCGGGAACTCGTCGTACTCCCTCATTTTGTAGGCGTGGACGAGGGTCAGTTCCGTCTTCTCCCGCAGGAAGGTCTCGTATAGGCCGAGGGTCTCTGGCGCGTTGTTCTGGATGACGAGGACCCGTTTAAACATGGATACAGTAACGGTTCATGGTTTAAAGAATTGAGTACATGCACATTCACGGTCGGGGATGAAGGCGGTAAAAGTTGTCTCATTTTATGCCGGAAATATGTGTAGTTGTTCTAAAATACCATAGGTTTAAATTCAGGGCGCGCTCGGGGAGTGTATACGCGGAGTATCAACATATTCTGAGTATAGCGACGTAGAAGGAGTGAAAGTTATGGGTTATCGAGAGAGGCGCAGTTACGACCGCGGCCCCAGGGAGATGCACAAGATCATCTGCTCTGACTGTGGCCAGGAAGCCGAGGTCCCGTTCAAACCGACCGAAGGCCGTCCAGTTTACTGCCAGGAATGCTTCAAGAAGCACAGGCCGCAGAGGTACTAGCTGCGACCCATAGTAGCGGGAACGCCGTAGAGGCGATCCCAACCACGTTTTATTAAAATTGTTTATGTAAGATATTTACTTGGATACTTGGCTACGACCGTGTAGTTAGGGTCAACCACGTTTCCGACCCTGCATCTGCCCACCTGGGAGAGGAGCTGCAACGCGTCCCACCTGTCGAAGCCATAATCGTCGCACAGCCACTTCACCATCTCCACGTGGGCGATCTTGTACGCCTCCATGAGGGGCCTGCCGCTGCCAGCCGTCATTATCCACTCGTCGTCTATGATCCTCGGCCAGTCGATGGCCTTTCCCTTAACCACATCCAACTTGAGGGTGATCTCAGCCGAGGTCTCCAGGGCCACTCCGCATAGCTCTCCGTCTCCCTGGGCCGCGTGGACGTCCCCGAACACGAGGTAGCCTCCATCGACGAACACCGGGAGATGCAGCGTCGCGCCTTCACAGGTCTCGACGCAGTCCATGTTTCCCCCGTACTCCCCCGGCGTCAACGACATCTCCACCCTGCCGTAACGCGGCGCGACCCCGATGGACCCGATGAACGGGTGGAGAGGTATGGTAGCCTTCCCCAGATCGCTTCCCGGTAGCTCAACTGTACCAACGCCCTCGGCTGAATCCAAGGTCCAGACGTACCTCTTGCTGGGGAGCGGGTCGTTCAGCAGCAGGCTCCTCCCAGGAACCTCCTCGGTGAGGGATCCGAAACCCGGCATTATTGACGAGTACGCCCAGTCCCTGTCGAGCCTGATCCTCTTGATGTCCACCACCAGCGTGTCCCCAGGCTCGGCCCCCTCGACGTAGAATGGCCCCGTCAAAGGGTTAGAGCGGCTTAGGGAGGTGCCCCGGGCCTTCTGCCTCATCTCGTCGGTGATAGGCTCACCATTTCCGTCGTTTCCACCGGCGTCCACTGTGGGGGCGACGACGGTGTCTCCCGGCTTCACGCGGTGTGCAGGCTCATTCGGGCCATATGTATGGTAATACAGCCTAGGCTTGAATCTGTGAATCATTTAACCTCAGGCATTCATTTACATGATTGACGATAATAGCTTGATCATGGAGTGACAGACTGATGATCGTGAGAGAGGCTCAGCAGAAAGACGTTGAACGCTTAATCGGGTTCCTACGTGAAGCGTGGAGAGAGGCGGGGCCCGGAGCGGATGGGTGGACGGGGGCCACCGAGGAGAACGTGCAACACTTGGCCAGCAACGCGTTCCTCTCGGACCTGCTAAACAGGGACGACACACGGGTCTTCATCGCGTTACGCAATGAACAGGTGATCGGGTTCTCATCTAACAGGAGGGTAAGCGACGAGATCGTAGAGCTCTCCGGGATCATCGTACTTGAGAGCATGACGGGCGCAGGCGTCGGCAGCAGTCTGTTAAACCACTCCCTTGAGGCGGCAAGGTGTGACGGGTACGATGCAATTGTTGTGAAGACGGAGAGCTTCAACGAGAGAGCCATCAGATTCTACCTACGCCACGGGTTCACTCGCGAGGCCACCATTGAAGAGGAGGTGGAGGGCTCTAAAGTGGAGCTCGTAAAGCTTGTTCTTCAACTATGAGCGGTCTCGGTCTCCGTACAGCCACCCAGGCTCCATGTAGCTGGGGTCTGGGTAGCTGTAGAAGCCTTTGCCGGTCTTCACCCCCAGCTCCCCCCGCTCTATCTTCCTGAGAAGGACGGCGGGAGGTGCATCCGAGGGGTCTCCCGACTCCTCGTAGTAAACCATCTCTATGTCCCTAACCACGTCCAGCCCCACCCTGTCCATCATCCCGAAGGGCCCCGTTTCAGTCCCATAGAGGCTCATCCACGCCCTGTCCACATCCTCGAAGGAAGCCACGCCCTGGTCCACGACCCTTAGGCACTCCTTCTTGACGGCCCGCCAAACCCTGTTGAAGATGAAGCCCGTACTCTCCCGCTGCACCATCAAAGGGTAGAGGCCGATGCTCCTGCAGAAACCACTCGCCTTCTCCATCACCTCGTCCGACGTGGAAGTGCCCCTCATGAGTTCGACGATCCGTCGCCTCCACGGGTACCCGTAGAAGTGCATGTTGAGGACGCGATGGGGGTTACTCGTTGCCTCCTCTATCTTCGAGACCTTAATGGACGAGCTGTTTGTGGCTATGAAGGCGTCCCCGCGACAAACCTCGTCCAGCCTCTTGAAGACATCTCGCTTAACATCTAGACGCTCTACCACTGCCTCGATCACGATGTCGGCGTCCGAGGCGGCCTCCTCCAAGCCATCATGGTATGATATCCTTTGATTTACAGATTGGCCTTCCTCTAAGGAGACCTCACCGTTGTCCACCCACACGTTGACGTAGCCTTCTACAGACTCAGACGAGGAAGCCAGCGCCTCCTCTGAGATGTCGTACATGTTAACCGTGTAGCCGTATCTGGCGCAGGTCACCCCTATCTGGGTCCCCAGGAACCCGGACCCCACGACGCAGACTAGCCCAGGAGTCACCATGGCTAATTATGGTCTCTTGAACGAATAGGTTTTGGGGCGTATCCCACAGTCAGCAAACACAAAATCGTTGGTGAACTGGTAAAAATTTGGGCTTCAGCGGGATTACTTCGTGGTTATGGCGTACTGGCAGCCGAGGGGCTTCAGAGCCTCGTCGATCTTCTCCAGCAGCACCTGGATGTCCTTCATCCTCGGCCGCTGGAACCACTCGAAGTAGTAGTCGTACTCGCCCAGGGACTCACCTGACTTGCTTATGATGGAGTCGTATCGGCTGGGTTTGACGGTGCCGACGGATTCGAAGTATATCCTAGTCTCGTCCGTGGTCAAATAGTCGTATGGAGCCAGCTGTATCAGCGGGTTCATAACGCTGATGCCCTCCATCTTCAAGGCGATCTTGTCAAGCGCCCTAATGGCTTCAAGAAGCGGTGGTCCGAGTATCCTCACGTAACTCTTCATATTTATCCTCAAAAAAAGATGTTATTTAAGTCTTAAGTAAAAGCTGATCTTCCGGCGATTACCTTCCCATCCTGATCTTCTTCCTTATGTCACCTAGGGAGAACCGCGCCGTTATTATCCGCTCCGTGCTGAATATCTTGGCCGCGACGTACAGCACAGCGACAGTCCAGACGCTTATGAACGCGATGCTTCTTATGACGACGAAGTAATCCCCTAGGAATGCGGCCTTGGTTGCTATGATGCTATGGGTGTACGGTATCACCAGAAGCACCCACTGGACGGCCTGCGGCAGCATCTCTACGTCGCTGAACATCAGTATTATCGCGGGGATCATTATGGGGGTGATGAGTATCCCGGTGAAGCTCTGGGCGCTGCGTACGTTGTCCGCGAAGACCGCGATGCTAAGCGCCATGGCCAAAGCCGACACCAGAGTCACGAAGATGACCATCCCCACCAGGAGCATCCCGAAGGGCGTGATGCCGACGCTAACCTCGTCGATGTTCATGGTGGTGGCCTCCGGCACGAACGCGAAAGCCGAGTTCATGTAGTACCCGAATCCTATGAGGTAGCTCACGGAGCCGGCTATGGCGATGACGATGCTCCCGCTGAGCTTCCCCGCAAGCACCGTGAGCCGGCTCACGGGCAGCGTCATCAGGGTCTCCAGGGTCTTCTGCTCCTTCTCCAGCGCTATGCTGGTGGCGGCCATCTGTATCGCGAACATGACCATCATCATCACCATGATGGGCAGCATTATGCTCTGGCTCATCACCAGGTTGATGATGCTCGTGGGCGGGATGTCCAGCACCGTGCCCTTCAGAATCGACGCGTAACTCACCGTTATGGGGCTCCTGATGGCCTCAGGGGTACCTGCCGCCCCCGTTTGATCTAGCAGCCTCCTGATCTTGCTGAGGCTGAAATAGTAGTTGTAGATGTTGATGAGGCTGCTCACCACGTTCGTGCTCTGAGTCTCCGCCATGTTTAGTTTCCTGAGGTTGGCATACACCCTAAGTTCGCCGTTCATGCTCTGGGTGAGGTTGTCGTTATAGCCTCTGGGGATGTAAATGAGAGCGTTGCTGTCCGTTTCCTGGAACTGCCTCAGTGCGTCTTCCAAGCTGGCTGCCTCGATGGGCACTACGGTGTTGTTGTTGTAGAGGTAATCAAGCAGCGCCTTCGTTACGAAGCCCTCGTCGTCCGTGTAGACGGCGAAGCTGGCGCCGACGACGGCCCTCTGTACCGACTTCTGGCTTATCCTGATGGCGCCACCCATGACCGGGAAGATGAGGATGGGCATCAGTATGACGCCTATGAGTATCTTGGGGTCCCGGACGAGCTCCTTGATCTCCTTGATTATGATGGAGGTGAGCTTACTCGTGATTGGTCACCTCCATGAAGACCTCCTCCAAGTTCTTAGCATCGAAACGGTCCCGTAGCTCGTCGGGGGTTCCCTCCGCCACGACTACAC
>CAZGZR010000118.1:0-7390 GCA_964529745.1 uncultured Candidatus Bathyarchaeia archaeon | reverse complement strand
GCCCCAGGGGAGGACCGTGTCGGCGCCGACGCCCCTGTAGAGGGCTACGCTGGACGTCGCCAGGCTGGGCAGCCCCAGGCTGTGGGTGAGCAGGTGGCGTATCCTGATGGGGTTCCCCGGTAGCCCCAGCTTGAAGGGGATGTGCTCCTTGACGGGGTCGTCGAGGCTAAGCTTGCCCTGCTCGGCTAGCTGCATGATGCCGATGGCTACGAAGCTCTTGGTGATGCTGCCGATGCCGTAGAGGGTGTCCGGCGTGGCCGGGAGGTTCCTCTGGGGGTCGCGGGCCCCGAAGCCCTGAGAGTAAAGGGTCTCACCGTCCTTCACCACGGCTAAGCTGAGCCCGGGCATCCTCCCCTCCTGCATGTACCTGGGGACTATGTACTCTATCCAGTCCCGTAGCTCAACAATTTCTTCGCCTGTCAAATCCATCGCTGAAGACTCCGGTTTTGACCGTATAAAACATGTGCCAGAAAGGTGGATATGTGAGGAGTGGCTACTCCAGCGCCTTGATGAGGTCGGCCTCGCCGAGGGTGCCGACTACACCCTCGTCGCCCACTATGAGTATGTTGTCCACGCCGCCTATGGCCATGACCCTTATGGCGTCCGCCGCCTTGTCGTCCTCGCCGAGGACTATGCACATGTGGTGTCCTGTGAGGCCGCAAGCCTCCATGAACTCCATGGCGGACGGCGCCCTCATTAGTTCAGCGATCTTCATGTCCCGGACCTCCATGGGCATCTCCTCGAACATGTTCTTGCCGAGCACGTAGCTCTTCATGGCGAAGAATATGTCCTTGGCGGTCACCAGCCCCCTCACAGTGTCTCCCTCCATCACCACAACGACGTCCTTGTCCTCGTCCGCCATCTTCTTCGACACCGCGGCCAGGCTCTCGGACGGCTTCACCACAAGCGGGTCCTTCTCCATGAGGTCCTTGATCTTCATCTCTAGATTCAATTCAAATCCACATGGATGCTCAGGGAGCCAAAGTTAAAAAATCTTAACTAAAGCGATTGAGGGTCTATCCATGAAACGATCCTAGCCCCTCTTTGAATCAGCCGTGTTCGCAGACCGGATGCGGGTCCCGGGTCTTTAGAATCGCATGTCTAATCGGGTCAATCGCTTGATGGTTGATTGAGTTAAACCGTTTCCCTGGGCCGGACACGGTCCCTAACGAGGAAAACGATTAGGCCAACGTCCACCGCCGCCAGCACCAGGTTCACTAGCATGGGCATGTAGTATCCGTAGGCGTCGTAGAGTATTCCCCCTATCAAGGGCCCTGGGAGCGCCACCAGACCCCTGAAGGTCGCGTACCCGCCTATGGACTTGGCTCTCTCCTCGGGGTCAACGTTCTGCGAGATCCAAGCCTGCTCGGCTGGAACCCAGAAGGCGGCGGCCAAGCCCATGAGCACGTTGGCCGCCATCGCCACCGGGAAGCTCTGGTTGACCAGAAGCAACGCGAGCAGTATGCATGACATCGCCTGGCTTATGGCCAGGTACTTGACGTAGCCGACCCTGTCCACGTGCCTGCCCAGTACGACCTGGAACAGCGCCATGGTCCCCGCGTTCACCGCCGTCATCAGCCCCAGCATCCCTGGGGTGAAGCTGAACGCCTCGGTGAGCAGCCCGTTGATGAGCCTCCACCCCACGCTGAAGGCGAAGAGATCGACGGACATGGCGACGTAGAAGCCCCAGAGGTATCTGGGCGGCCTGAAGGTGTCCAGCAGCGATCCCCATACATGGCTCAAGGTGAACGACGCCGACGCCGCCCTACCCCGGGTCTCCCTGATCCTGAGCGTAGTCACCATCAGCGACGCGGCCGCGAACAAGGCCGCGAGGGAGAAGACGAGCCTGTACCCCACGTTGTCCGCCAGCCACCCCGCGGCGAGGGTTCCCAGGAGGCCGGTGGCCATGTAGCAGCTGCCCAGGACGCTGTAGATTCTTCCCATCTCGTTGCCTCTCGCGGACTCGGCCACAGTCGTCTGCCAGACGGGAACCAAGGCTATGCTGAGCCCCAGCAGCGTCATGCTCGCAGCGAGGAGAAGCCACGACCGGGCGAACAGGAAGCAGAGGCTGCCCGCCAGTATGAGGAAGTCCCTGAATACGAGGAACGGCTTCCTCCCGTATACGTCCGAGGCGGCCCCGAACACGGGCTGGACGGCTATCTTGGCCAGGTCCATGAGGCTCTCAAGGGCCCCGATGCTCCTGATGGGGACGCCAAGGCTAAGCGCGAAGGGCTGCCACACCACGCGTCTGAGGTTATCAATTATCCCTCGGAGAGCCGCCGTCACGGCCAAGTAGAGTATCTGCTTCTCCTCGCGGATGGAATCGAGTAACGCCAAGCCTCTTCAATGGCGATACTGAACAGGGTTCTCTCATTTAACCCTAACTGAAAAAAAAGGGTGGTTACCCTAGTTGCTTGAGGATGGCCGGGAGCCAGAGGGGCATGTCCGGCGGGGTGCGGCTGGTCACGAGTTTGCCGTCAACCACCACAGGCTCGTCCACGTATTTACCGCCCGCGTTCTTTACGTCGGTCGAGACGCTCCTGACACAAGTGAGCCTGCGGCCCTTGACCGCCTCGGCCTCCACGAGCATCTGGGCGGCGTGGCATATGGCTCCGATGACCAGGCCGTTGGCGTCTGCGTCCTTCACCAGCTTCACCATCTCTTCCTTGGTCCTCATCCTGTCTGGGGCCCAGCCCCCGGGGATTATGAGCGCCTTATAGTCGTTTACGTCGATGTCCCCGGGCGCCTTCGTGGACTTTATGCTTCCGCCCTTCTTGCCGCTGTACGTCTCGCCGGCCATGGGGCCGACCACATCCACCTCGTAGCCCGCCTCCTGAAGCCTGTAGTAGGGGTACAGGAGCTCCACGTCCTCGAAGCCCTCATCCACCAGTATGATTGCCTTGTCCATTTTCGGTCATGAACTGGGGCGTAACGGCGTGATATGAAGGTACAGGCGTATTGTCTGTAGACGCTGCACACCTATTTAGCGATATAAAACCGAGAGTCGAGTTATTTAGACGGCTATGGTTACGCTGTGCGGTAGATGCGGGGAGCCCATCAGGGGGTTCAAGGGGTACGACCCTGAGATGGGCGAGATATGCTTCACATGCTACCTAGAGATGCTTCAGAGCCCCATCGATCAAATCGAGAAAACGACTACCAATAGACTCGATGTGAGCCTAGAACTTCAAATCCTCGACCAAATTACGGACAAGTGAGACTCTCCCACATTCGATATTCTTGCCACCAGACAATCCCTCTGAAATTATTTACATTCATCGAATCTGAGCTTTCACGCTACATGTTTTAAACGCGTATAAGATATTCATCTGGGACCGGTAATGGTTTCTGAGGAGGACATCGCGGAGTTCGGGGACCTCTGGGCCCTCATGTACTGCACCTTCGCCAGGGAGATGGTTGACAGCTTCGGCGAGGCGGGCGAGGAGGCGCTCATCCGCGCCATACAGGCGTACGGCAGGGCCCGGGGAGAGAGGCTCAGGGAGAGGCACATGGAGCAGGGGCTTCCGGTGAACCTGCGCAGCCTATTCGAGCACTACGACCTCCCTGGACACCCCGACACGAGGAAGGAGAGGACACGCTTCACGGATGACGAGCTGGTGAGCTACACCTATCTCTGCCCATACGAGCGGCTGTGGCGGGCCCGCGGCTGCAACGACGTCGGGCTGCTCTACTGCCGGTACTTCCACCACGCGTTCTGGCAGACCTACCGCCCGGACATCGACGTGCAGATACCCGAGATACTCACCCGGGACGATCCGCACTGCAGGTTCGTCGTGACCCAGCCGCCGGGAGACTGAGCCTTTAGATGAGCGAGGAAGAGAAGATCGACGAGGTCGTGAGCCGCTTGAAGAGGCTCCTCGACAAACAGAAGAACATAGAGGACCGGATGAAGAGGATCGAGGAAGCCGTCGAGAAGAAGAGGACCGAGGAGTAGCGTCCTTCGACCCGTTTTTAAGTCGAGACCTTCATCAATGCTCTGGATGGACGAGGAAACGCTGACCGGGCTTTCCCCTGAAGACAAAAAGATCCTGTTCAGGCACCTGATCACCAGGTACCCCCGGCTGACCGTGAAGATTCTGCTGGGCTTCAATCCGGACGGCCTGGACCGGCTCACCATCGCTCTGGGCAAGGGCTCAGAGTACGACTACAGGCTGCTGGAGGACCCTGAGTATAGGGAGGCCGAGGTCAAGAGGCACCTGAGGGAGATAGAGGCGGTTAAGGCTTCTTCGTCGTGACGAAGAGCTCCACCCGGGAGTAGTGACCCATCCCATGCTCCGTGATGCTGCCGCCAAACCTCTCCCAAGCCTCGTCGAAGCCACGTGCGGGCCTTCCGTATATGGCTGGGACGTTCTCGCAGGCGAACTCCATCTCTTCCCTAGCCTGCTCCACGTTGAGCTTCTTCCCTGTCCTGAACACCTTGCTGTACTCGAAGGCTAAGCCGGAACCAGATACTAGGCTCAGGTACTCGGCTCTGGTCAGCCACGTCGCGTCGCATATCCAGGAGAAGACATCGATCTCGTTTCTCTGGGCCGGGGTCTCCGCCTCGTCGCTGGGCATGGCCGCGAAGCTGAACGAGCCGCCGGGCTTCAGCACCCTGTGTGCCTCGTTGAACGCCTTCTCCACGCCTTCGCGTCCCCTGGTCATGTGGATGTCCTCCAGGCCCAGGAAGTTCACCACGTGGTCGAACCGCCCGTCGCTGAACTCTAGGCTCGTGGCGTCCATCCCCCTCAAAGTTATCCTGTTGGATAGCCCTGCTTTGTCCACGTTTTCTCTTGCCGTCTCGAGGCCGGCGACGTCTATGGCCGTCAAATGGATGTCTGGGTGCACCCTGGCCAGAGCCATCGCGTAGTAAGCCGACCCCGTGGCCATGTCCAGCACGTCTCCGGATAACTCGAGTTCCTCCGCCACCTTCTCACGCATGCCCTCCAGCTTGACGAAGTACGTCGGGTACTCCTCGTCGGAGACGAACGCCTCACGCATGTGATCAAGTGAAGCTTGAGACGGCTATGACTCTGTTGGTCATAGGCTGGATATCTCGGTGAGCCGGGACCTTATCTCCATGGCGCGGGTCGCGAATATCCTGCTGAACTCGGTGGCCTCGTGCCTGTTCAGGGGCTTGTCGTCCCCCGCCTTGTACTCCAGCCACGCGTTGTAGGCCCTGGTGTATATGCGGCCGAACATGGCGCTGGGCACGCTCTCGATGAGCCCCGCGTTCTTGAACTGGGTGAATATCCTGTAGTTGCCCACGAGCCTGTCGTCGCGGAGTTCCTCGTCTATGACCTTCTCCAGTATGCCCCTCAAAGCAGGTTCCATGAACACTCAACCACATTATCGTGTGCGTCCAATTTAAAACCGTATTCGTTCTCTTGGGAAAACGATTAATGTCGGCGCCCACCCCTAGAGACGTCGAGCGTTGTCAGGGATGATGCCGGTAGCGGAGTCCATGGGGGTGAGGGTCCACTGCCCCCGCGAGGGGCGTTTCAGCCTGTTCAACAGCCCATACCCCGGCCACAGGCTCAAGTCCGGGATCGACGTCTACCCCTCCCTGGCTTTCGGCGGCGCGGCGCCCTCCCCCGTGGAGGGTGACGTGCTCACCGTCAGGCGCGTTAAGGCTCCGAGGGGCAGGGGCTTCGTGGCCGCCGGGTACGACGTCGTCACCCTCCTTAGGCCGGTTGACAACCCCGGCGTCGTGGTTAAGATACTTCACGTCGATACCAGCCTGTCCACGGGGGACCACGTGGACCTGGGCATGGAGCTTGGGACCCTTTTACGCTCGGGGTACTATGGCTGGGGCACCTCACCCCACATACACCTGGAGGTGAGGGAACCGTCGGACCCCCTCAGGGCTCGGGGGGGACACACCATCCACGTGCTCCAAGGCTTCTCCGGAGCCGAACCCGTGCAGGAGATCGCGGGGGAGGTGGTTTGGAGCCAGCCCGAGTACGCCCTCATGAGGCTGAGCAGCCATGGCGCCGGCCTGATGGGCGAACTCGAAGGCGAACCCGGCGTGATCGACGGCGGCATCCCATACTACGGGTGGCTGGGGTTCCACACGGAGCGCCCCACCCTAGGAGCCGTTGGGCTCCTCGGCCAGCCCATCGCCGACGTGAAGGAGGTCAAAGACAGGGCCGCCATCGCCGACACCCAGGGCTTCAGCTTCACCCTGGACGACGAGCCTCTGCTGGGGCTCTCGCTCTACCTGACACCAACGCCGGAGCCCATCGTGAAGATCCTACCAAGCAGGATCGGGGGCCTATCCCTGAGCCCGGGGGACGTGGCGGCCGTCGAGCTGAGGGTCTAGGGGTAAGCCCTATCCACCTGTGGCACCTGGAACCCCTCGAACCTGTCGATGAACGCGCACAGCCAGTCCACGACCCTACCCATGAGCGTCTCGGCGTACTCCGGCGTTATCATGGAGTAGTCGCTCGTGGTCTGCACGTCGTCGGGGTGCGCCTCCGTCATGGACCCGACATCCGTCACGTCGATCGTGCGCAGGGGTATCCTCACGACGCCGCCCCTGAACCTGGCCAGGCCGGCTCTGACGAGCTCTATCTCCGCGTCCGCCTGCCTGGTCTCCTTCAGCAGGGCCCTGTCCATCCTCACGGCCTCGGGCCTAGAGGCGAGGGTGAGGGCCGTCTCGGCGTAGCCCGCGTGCTCCTCGGCTGCGTGGCCGAAGATGCTCTCCGACGCGAGCACGTCCCACCAGTGGGTCACCGCGCACAGCATCCCGTGCCTGTCCCGGGCCGTCTTCGCGGCCTCCACTATGGCGGCCGTGTTTCCGCCGTGGCCGTTGATGAAGACCACCTTCTCGACGCCGTACCTGGCGAGGCTGTCCAGCATCTCGCCTATCACCCTCCTGTAGGTCTCGAACGTCATGGTGAGGACGCCGGTAAACTCCTTGTGGTGCCCGGAGACGCCGTAGCACAGCGTCGGCAGGACCAGGGCGCCGCACTTCTCGCCGACTCTTCTGGCTATGGCGTCCGCCTGCAGCCAGTCGGCGCCCACCCCGAGATGGTGGCCGTGCTGCTCCACGCTGCCCGTGGGAAAGACCACCAGCCCCGTGTCCCTGAGGCGTTCCTCGACCTCCACCCATGTGAGGTTTGAGTAATCCGTCAAATCAACCACTGGAATAAGTTCAGGCGTCGCCGATATGACGGTTTCCCCGTGAATGAGTTTAAATCGGTGCGTGATTTAGAAGTCTCAGTGAGACACTTGCAGACCCTATACCTAGTCTTTTTGGTCGCCGTTATCGCCGTAGTCTACGTGGCCGTGTCGATCTATAACAGGCTCGCCAAGTACAGGAACGCCGCCGACGCGAACCTGGGCCAGATAAAGGTGGCGCTGAAGAAGCGGCTGGACATGATAGAGC
>CAZGZR010000117.1:0-7520 GCA_964529745.1 uncultured Candidatus Bathyarchaeia archaeon | reverse complement strand
GCCCCGTTGTTGGTGAGCTGCCAGCTACCAGCCGCCCCACCCGACACCGCCGCATGCACCGCCTCCACGTCCACCCCCGCCTTCTTCGCAAACACCAACGCCTCCGCGACACCCAGCATCGTCGTACCAACCAGAATCTGATTCACCGCCTTACACACCTGACCATCCCCGATGCCACCTATGTACGTGATGGTCTTACCCATGGCCTCCAGTATGGGCCGACACTCATCGAAGACCTCCCCCTTACCACCCACCATTATGCTCAGGGTGCCGTTGTTGGCGCCAATGACGCCCCCGCTAACAGGCGCGTCAAGCATCTCCACGCCCCTCTCGGCCAGCCTCCCCGCCATCTCCCGGGTCGCTATGGGGCTGATGGTGCTCATGTCGATGAACACGTCGCCCTCCTTCGCGCCGTGTACGGCACCGTTCTCGCCGAGGAGCACATCCTCCACGTCCGGGCTGTCCGTCACTATGCTTACGACGACGTCCGAGTTCTCAGCCACCTCCCTGGGGCTCCCCGCCGCCTTAGCCCCCGCCTCGACCAGAGGCTCCATCTTACTCGCGGTCCTATTCCAGACGGTCACCGAGTAGCCCGCCTTCACCAGGTTCTTAGACATGCCCGAGCCCATAAGGCCCAAGCCTATGAATCCTATACGCTTCATACCTCAAGATCGTCGCGTGGGCTCTAAATTGTTTCGTTCAGCCCAGGACGGTTTGCTTCATCTGGTAGATGAGATAGTTCCCGTAGAGCCCCGCCGCCGCGAAGACTATGCCGATGAGCAGCCTCCTGTTGGCCTTATCCCTGTCGTACGCGATCTGGGTGCTCCTGTAGCTGAGCCAGAGCCCAAAGAACATGGCGGCGTTGGTCAGAAACACGAATATGCTCTCGTAGACCGTCTGGTCGGACAGGTACGGGTGCAAGGTGAGCACCCTGTTGTAGTAGGGTATGTATGGGGGCGGGTTCTCCAGTATGTTGTAGAAGCCGCCGCTTATGACGAAGAGGCAGAAAAGCACGCACACCCACGCCAGGGCGCTCGGCGGCACCGTGAACCTCCTGATCCCTCTGCCCTTCTTTCTCGCGGATCGTCGTCTCGAAGACATCGTCCCTTCAGCGGAGTAGAGTGGATGCCTTTAATTTAACCTTTTTCCGCATCACCGAAAGACGAAGTTTATAAACCGAGCCCCCGTCTAGAATGCCCGTGAGGGTGTAGGCTGTGCCACAGAAGGTCATCTGCAAGAACTGCGGCGAGATACTTTACGAGGGTGACCTGTTGAAATCGCCCCAGGACGTAATCAAGAAGTTCGAGGGTAAATGCCCTAAATGCGGCAAGGAGCTGGAGTTCGAGGGCGAGGCGGTCGAAGTCAAGCCCTGCAAGAGCTAGACCGGCCCGGAAGAATATAGTTTTAACTTGGTTCCACGTGATATTGAACCGGTAATCCAGTTGGAGCTTAAGAAGACCCATCTATATAGCTACCACGCCGACCACGGCAACATCGTGGACTTCGGCGGGTACGCGATGCCCGTCTGGTACACGGGCATACAGGAAGAGCACAAGGCGGTTAGGGAAGGCTGCGGGATATTCGACACCAGCCACATGGGGCGGACGTGGGTCGAGGGACCCGACACCGTGAAGTACCTGAACTACGTGGTGACCAACGACGTCACCAGGCTCGAGCCGCACGGCGGCCTCTACACGGTGATGTGCAAGCCCGACGGCGGCATAGTCGACGACCTGATAACCTACGAGTTCACCCCCGAGAAGTTCTTCGTCGTCTACAACGCGAGCAACCGGGAGAAGGACTTCAAGTGGCTTAAGAAGAACAGCAAGGACTTCGACGTCAAGCTCACAGACGTCAGCGACGATGTCGCCATGATAGCCGTCCAGGGCCCCAAGGCCGAGGAGACGCTGCAGAAGATAACGAAGGAGGACCTCTCGAAGATCGACAGGTTCAACATAGGGGAGATCACCGTCAGCGGCTACCCGGCTCTGGCGGCGAGGACCGGTTACACTGGCGAGGACGGGTTCGAGGTCTTCGTGCTGGACTGCCTAGTGGACAAGCCCGAGAAGGCGCTCAAGATATGGAACGACCTGATTGACGCCGGCGCCGTGCCCTGCGGTCTGGGCGCCAGGGACAGCCTCCGCCTGGAGGCTGGGCTCTGGCTCTACGGGAACGACATCGACGAGACGACCAACCCCATCGAGGCGGGGCTCCGGTGGACGGTGAAGCTCAAGAAGCCTGGCTACTTCATAGGGCAGCGCGCCATCCAGCAGGTCCGTGAGGAGGGCGTCAAGAGGCGGCTGGTGGGCCTCATGATGGAGGACAGGGGCATCCCCAGGCACGGCTACGAGGTGCTCAACATGGACGAGGAGCCCATCGGCGAGGTCACCAGCGGCGGCTTCAGCCCCACGCTGGGGGTGGGCATAGCCATGGCGTACCTGCCCAACGAGTACCGGGAGCTGGGCACCGAGGTATACATCCGGATAAGGGGCCGCTTGGCGAAGGGAAAAGTAGTTAAGCATCGACCCTTCTATGATGAAGCCGTGTACGGTTGGAAGAGGGATAAACAGTGACCGACGAGTACAAGGTTGAGGCAGGACTCTACTACACCAATGAGCACGAGTGGGCCAAGAAGCTGGGCGACGGCAAGGTCGCGGTGGGCGTGGACGACTACGCCCAGAGCCAGCTCCACGAGATAGTGTACGTAGAGCTCCCCGAGGTGGACGCCGAGGTGGCGCAGGGCGGGGCCCTTGGCGCCGTGGAGAGCGTTAAGGCCGTGAGCGACGTCTACGCCCCGGTGGGTGGCAGGGTTGTCGAGGTCAACGAGGAGCTGCTGGACAGCCCCGAGATGATAAACGACGACCCCTACGGGGAGGGCTGGATAGCCAAGATCGAGCCCAGCGGCCTGGAGGCTGACTTGGCGAAGCTGATGGACGCCGAGAAGTACAAGGCTTACCTGGCTACGCTGTAGTTCTTCCCTTCTCCTTTTGCGGGGGTTCCCAAGTGGCCAAAGGGGTCAGGTTCAGGTCCTGATGGACTAGTCCTTCGTGGGTTCGAATCCCACCCCCCGCACCATACTGGTAACGGTGGGCGGTAACTTTTCGGTTTTTTTATGGGGTGTCGTATAAGTGGTTTGTTACTTTAGGTAGGTGGAGTGGTTACCCCACTTTAGATGGAGGGAAAAACGTTGATAAAAAGAGAGTGTGGCGGTATCACCCCAAGTATGAGAGTTCGAACCCCACCCCCGCACCACGTTTACGTGCAGCTACTCTGATTCCATGTAAAAACAAAAACCATCTTTTATTTCCGTTACGGACGTTACCATCCCTGTTTTTTCAAATTTATAAGTTATTAATTTCGTTTTTATATGGAATTCCGGTTCTCCACATGCACAAATGGGTATATTCTGGGTTAGATTTTCTATGATCTTAGCTTTGACCAGCGTCTTATTGAATCTACCTTGATTTCCTTTTACTTTGACTTTGTCACCTTTTTTCACTGAAGTATCTTTGCTCTTCCAGCAATCAACTCTATATGTTGTCATCCTTATACCGTCCCATAAGTCTCTCCGGTAAACAACTTTAATATAGCGGTTAACACCGCAAGTGCAATAACTGAAAAGTTACGAACGGTTATTACATCATCCAAATATTTATAGTATTCACACTGACCTAGAATGATCCCTTTAACTAAAAGCCATAGAATAAATTGTACAGTTAACGTCATGATGGATGAACCTAAAAACCCAACATAGAGTCTCATGAAAATGTGTGTGCGGGGTTTATCAGGCAACAGTATCGTAGTATTAAAATAGGTTTCAATATGGGGAGTAAAATAATAACCCCCAATAATCAATATTATCGAAATAATGAATAGAGCTAATCCCAATCCACCTAGAGCCAAAAAACTAAGTTCTGGTTCTAACGTTTTATCCTCTTTATTATTTTCCATAATCAGCCCCATATTGTTTTTTTTAAAATATGTATATAAATATTGTTTATGTGTTAAAGAATTCACAACATCGTTACTGTGTCATCCACTACTGCTACTTTAAGCCTTAAAATTATGAATAAAAAATCCATTATTTATTCAGCATTAGGACAACAAATTTAGACTCTATATAATAATACATTAGCAGTTACTTATTCTTTTTAATTTAAGGTGCTTTCAGTCACTCGAGTATAACTCGTTTTCCCTTACATGTAAATCGGTGTTCGTTTTTCTAACTCACATCATTTGTTTAAATGAGCGATTTATCAAGAGCCTAAAATAATAGGTAGGTATCGAATCCCATCCTTGCATCATATTAATTATAGATACGGATATGCTTGGAGTTTTCATATTACTAGAAACCAACCCCGGCGGTTAAAATAGACACCGACCCAGCTGAGAGCGGCTATAAGAGTGAACGCTTGGATAACCACCAACCATAACGGTGCATAGAAATACCAGCCCGGATACGGTGGGATCAGCATCGCTCCCAAGATGACGCCGTGTAGAATGTAAAGGAGGAGCGAATTCTTCCCCCACTCTGTCAAGAAAGGGAGGCTATAATGATACCTGTTCTCCATGAGGTGAAACAGGTAAAATAATAGACAACACAATCCAAGGGAAAACAAGACGTAGCTGGCTGAGGCCCGGTGCTTGCTAATGGGTATGATCTGCGCAGACAACCCGCCGATGATGATGAGGAAGAGTGAAAGCCAAAGCAGCGTTGACCGCTTCTCTTCCTCTTGATACAGATCACCCAGCGAGGTGGCTATGATCAGCATGGCACCCCAGCTTAAGGCACCCTGCGGGCCGTTATGCGCCGCGTTGATGACCTGATCCAACCAGAACCGATCTAAAAGGAGCTGGTAGACCGCCAAGATGACGATCCCTATGAGCCATCGATACCTGAATTCAACACGTATAAATGGTAACGTGATCAGGCCGGCGGCGCCCAGCGCCTGCAGCAGACCCCAATATGTAGAAGGGGGATAATAAGAGACAAAGACCCCTCCCAGGGTGATCAGAAACCCTAGGCCGATCAAGGCCAGGTTCCTTGAGACGAAGTGGTTGTAGGCTCTCCAGGCCCCATCCCTCTCGTACCTGCGCCGGAACGACATGCCGTAGGTTAGACCGATAGCGAAGACAAACAGCGGCGCAACGAGGTCACTGAACGTGTAGCCTATATCTGGAGCATGCTTGAGCCAGGCTGGCAGCGTGTTTATGTCGTTGAAGTAGTTCGCGAGCACCATGAGAAGTATGGCGAAGCCTCGATATTGATCGATGGCGCCGATCCACGCGGTAGACCGTGGCTTCCCGGTTTTCATGTCCAAACGCTTCCCTGGTCTCCTTCGGTAATAGCTCTTAGAGAGAAATCATATCGCGATATAAATGGCGATATGCACCCATTCGCTGCCCCCGTGTCTTCGATGAGTATCCGATGCCGCTAGGTTACTTGGCGCTCAATGTTTAGCCTCTGGTCTCAGGAAAACGAACACGACGATGATCAGCACAGCGGCTGAAACGACAGCCAACTGCCACTCAGATAAGACAGACAGAAGCCCATGGCCGAGTAAATGCCCCAGATACGCGCTGGAAACCGTTAAAAGAGACTTACCAAGGAAAAACACTATAAAAAACTTGCACGGGTCATACTTGAGCAAGCCAAGGGCAAAAATAACGGGATCATCAGGGATGACCGTTGATGCCAGAAAGACCAACACGGAGCCGCCGTTCCCTAACCTGGCAGCGTAACCCTGAACCCTTTTTCTCCTATCTTCGTTTAGCAGATTGTAGAGCCTCGAGGAAGCCAACAAAAGAATGAGTTTCCCCATCGACGCACCTAGAGCTATGTCCACTCCCAGTAATATGTAGTTCAAAGACTGGAAATCTGCGGCAGCTACACCGGCATAGGCAACGCTCGAAGGCCCTAGGAATGGTATTATATTGAATCCCAGGCTGATTAGAAATATGACAAGATAGCTATACATCTAAGCAATTGTTGTCAAGGTAATCTAGATAAAGTCTGCCTGCCGTTCAGGAGTCAGATCCAAACACGCGATATCCTTCCGCGTAGTCGATGTCAAGATACGCGCCCCATACCTTGGTTATCAGTTTCTCGAGGAAAGGAAAAACGATGCCGTTGAAGCTGATCTGGGTCTCATGCTTTGATAAAGCCTCGACCTTCACCCTCCTCACATCGCTAACGTTGACAAAGATGTTCGGTAAAAGACTAGACATGAGGACGTAATCCAATCCATTATGTTCCCTGTATTTCATTACAGCTCGCCTTGTGATCTCGCCGACGGCTAGGTGGTCGGGATGAGGGTCTAGCGTCCATCTGGCACGGTATTCAAAGGAGATAACGAGATCCGGGTTAAAGTGTTCAAATATGGCAATTGTTTCCTCCACGTTTTCCTCGTTAACCTCGATGTCGCGATCCGAGTACCCCATGTAGATGATTTCTTTCACCCTTAACAGCCTACCCGCTTCCGCGGCCTCTCCGAGGCGTAGATTGATGTAATCAGCCTTATCCAGGTTCTTGTATTTCGAGTCCCATACGCCCTTGTCTCCACCTGAAAATATCACGGATATGGCCCCTCCAAGCTCGAACACTAATCCCCCCGCAAACGCCTCCAGATCATCTGGGTGAGCCGCGACCACGATGGGGCGACGATATTTTGACGGGTTCAATACCTCCCCCGGTTTAATCGACTCCCAGCTTGAGGGATCTTCATGTGACTGACCCCGACTCAATGATAGGGCATCGAAATTCTCCACCGGCACATTATTACCTCGGGATTCCTCAACGTGGGTTTCTTCCCTGATGTTCTCGATCCTCTCGCTTAGCCTCGATGAGGTCATGATGTGATTCAACCCAAGGATAACGGCGTACACACCAAACGTCTTTTCGAGGAAATGCATCTCACCGAAAGGGTTCAAGATGAGGTAGAGCCCGAAGACAAATGAAAGAATTACCCAGACCAGCAGGCGTCTCTGGTGCAGGACCCGCATATGGGATTCCACCAGCACTCTGAGTTCAATAACGGCTCTGAATAACAGCAGTAAACCGACGAGTAGAGTGGCGATCTCGATCGCCGTCACGGTTTTTATGAGGGCTAACACGCCAACGGTTATCCCGATTAGGCTGGTGGATAATGCTTCTGGGAGCAATCGACGGGTTCTATCCTTTATGAAGAACGGCCCCACCTGAATTATATTGTTTACAATCAACCATACTCCAAACATCTGCATGATAAAATCGGTTGCCAGATCAGGTCGAAGGTAGATAGATGCACCCAATGCTACATTGATTAGCCCTCGTAGGGCGAGGTACCAGGGCTTCACCTCATACCTATTAAATTCATGGAAATACAACCAAACCCCGCCCCATGCCAATGAAAATTATTTTACTCTACGTATTTCTCTTTTTAATGCCTATCCTTTCGCTTAACGTCGCCAGGGCCTTAATTAACAGCGGTGTAGACATTCTGCCCTCTACCAGTTAACTAATGATGCTTGAAAAGTGAATT
>CAZGZR010000116.1:0-7552 GCA_964529745.1 uncultured Candidatus Bathyarchaeia archaeon | reverse complement strand
ATCCATGAAGCCCAGGGTCGCGGTGGCGAGGACGGATGCCGGCGTCAAGGAGGCCGCCCAGAGGGCGGTGGGGCTACTCGGCGGAATCGAGGCGTTCATAGAGCCTGGCGAGACCGTGCTCCTCAAGCCTAACCTGTTCACCGTGTTAGGCCCCGAGACGGGCGCCACCACGGACATGAGGGTCGTCCTGGGCGTCTCGGAGCTTCTCCAGCGGCAGGGGAGCCGCTGCATCCTGGGTGAGTGCCCCGCGACGGGCAGCTACGCGCGCCCCGACATAGTCTTCGACGGCCTCGGCGTAAGGGAGCTCTGCACGGAGCACGGCATCGAGGTGAACGTCCTCGACAGGGATCCCCCCGTCAGGTCCACGGTTGACGGCGACATACTGGATGAGCTTTGGTTCCCCGAGACCGCCGCCGCTCACCCGGTGATCAGCTTCCCCAAGCTAAAGACCCACCAGCTCACCACCCTCACCTGCGCCGTCAAGAACCTCTTCGGCCTCCAGCAGGGCGGCACCAAGGCCAACCACCACGTCTCGGTGGCCAACGACCCCGAGGCCTTCAGCAGGCTCCTACTGGACATATACCAGGCGATACGGCCTCAGGTACGGTTGCACGTTGTGGACGCCCACGTGGCTATGGAGGGGGAGGGACCCACCGCAGGGGACCCCGTGCCCCTGGGGCTGGTCGTCGCCGGCGGTGACGCCGCGGCCGTGGACCTCGTCTCCTCGGCCATAATGGGCTGGGACCCCATGGACGTGGGCACAAACTACCTGGCCGCCGAAAGGGGCCTCGGCCCCGGCAGCCTAGACGACGTGGAGGTGGTGGGCGAACCCGTGGAGGCGGTGAGGCGCCGCTTCAGGAAGCCGGAGATCCACAGCGACGGCGAGATGTTCGTCAGGATAAGGATGCCCATAAGCTGCGACCCTGAACGGTGTGTGGCCTGCGGCGTCTGCGCCGAGGCCTGCCCGGTCGGCGCCATAGAGGTCCATGACGCGCCCGTGTTCGACTACGACAAGTGCATCCAGTGCTTCTGCTGCGCCGAGCTCTGCCCACGGGGAGCCCTTAAACCCGTGAGGCCCGACGATTAACCATGTGCACCTTCTGCAGGATAATAGAGGGGGAGGCCCCAGGGTACATCGTCTACGAGGACGAGATGACGGTGGCTTTCCTGGACGCCAACCCGGCCGCGGACGGCCACACCCTCGTGGTCCCCAGGCACCACGAGGCCCGGATAGAGCGGCTGCCAGCGGAGTACTATGAGGCCGTCTGGGCCACCGTACGGAGGCTCGTCCCGCCCATAGAGGCGGCGATGGAGGCTTCGGCGTCCAACATAGAAGTCCGCAACGGCCGCGCCGCCGGCCAGCTCATCCCCCACGTCCACGTGCATATAATCCCGCGGAGGAGCCCGAGCAGCAGAATAACGGACGTAGCTAGCAGGATGAGGCCCCGAAGCGTAGAATACTTCGAGGAGATAGCGGAGAGGATAAGAAGAGAGGTCAACCGGTGAGGTACCCGGGGAAAGGCCAAGCCTTGAGGGAGCCTTCCAGATACTTCACGTCCCGGAAGCCGAGCCCCCTGAGGATGCTCTCCGCGCGATAGGCGCGGACGCCTATCAAGCAGAACGCGACGATCTCCTTGTCCCTCGGCAGCTCTGTGTAGCGTCGCCTAAGCTCGTCCACCGGTATGTGTACGGTCCTCGGGTCCCTGAGCGTCTGGGCCGCGTACTCGCCGTGGCTCCTCACGTCGAGGAGCACGAAGTCCGTGTCGCCGTCCAGCATCTCCTTCAGCTCCAGGGGGCCTACGCCGTGGCTGATCCCCTGTATCTCGTTCCTGAGGACGTTGGCGGTGTGAGCCAGGGCGTCTATGGCGGTGCTGTACGCCGGGGCGTAGCCCAGGTCGATGTCGGCCAGGTCCTTCAGGTTGGCGCCGAACTTCATGGCCGTGGCGGCCACGTCTATCCGTTTTATGCCGTCGCCCTCCCCAGCCACCTGGCAGCCCAGCAGCCTGCAGCTCTCCCTGTCGGCCACTAGCTTTATCACCGTGTGCTCTGCGCCGGGGATGTAGCCGCTGTAGTCGTTGCGTGGGCAGATGGCTGTGACGGCGTCGTATCCGTTTTCTCTGGTCTTTTCCTCGGTGAGCCCCGTGGTGCCGCAGTGGTAGTCCAGCACCTTGAAGACCGCGGTGCCGTTCACCCCCGGGAACCCGGTTGGTATCCCGTGGATGTTGTCCGCTATTACCCTGCCGTGCTTGTTGGCGGTGCTGCCGAGGGGCGCGTACACCTTCTCCCCGGTGATCAGGTGGGTGCACTCGACGCAGTCGCCGCCGGCGTAGATGTCGGGGTCGCTCGTCTGCATGTGCTCGTTGACGGCGATGGCCCCCGTCGGCCCCAGGGCGAGGCCGGCGTCGGCAGCCAGCTCGGTGTTGGGGCGGACTCCTATGGCCATGATCACCACGTCTGCCTCCACCCTGGCTCCGTCGGCTGTCTCCACCGCCGCCGCCCGGCCTGCCTCGTCTCCGTGTATCCTGGTTACGGGGCTGCCCTTCACCACCTTCACGCCGTTCTCCTTGAGGTAGTTCTCCAGCAGAAGCGCCATCTCCGTGTCTAGGAGGCTGGGTACCAGCCGGGGCATCATCTCCAGGATGGTGACCTCGCAGCCCCTCGCTACGAAGGCGCCGCAGGTCTCTATGCCTATGAGGCCGCCGCCGATGACGGCCACCCTCTCGGCGCCGCGGTCCACGGCGTCCTTTATGGCCCTGGCGTCGTGTGGGTTGTAGAGCCTGTGGACGCCCTCGATGTCGATGCCGTCCATCCGTGGCACGATTGGGCTGGCCCCGGTCGCCAAGACGAGTTTGTCGTAGGGGATTTCCCGCTTCTCACGGCTCCTGAGGTCCTCGACGGTGACTGTCTTGGCGTCCCTGTCGATCCTCACGGCCTCCGTCCTGTCCAGCACCGTGAAACCCATGTTTGCCTTGAAGTACTCGGCGTCCCTGATCGTTTTTCCTCCCAGGAGGCTGCTCCACTCCTCTATCACGTCCTCTATGTAGAAGGGCATCCCGCAGCCCGCGTAGCTGACCACGTCTTGGCGCTCGACGACGGTGATCTCGGCGTTGGGCCTCAGCCTGCTGAGGCGGGCGGCCGTCTTCGGCCCCGTGGCGACGCCTCCGATGATGAGAACCTTGATGGGCGCGTTCTTCAACTTGAATCCTTTCACATTATTCGTGCCCCTATAAAACATGTCGATAGGCGAATCCCCTAGGTTGTCGATACGTTGTTAAGCCGCTGCTTCGTGGTAGAGGGCATGGACATCCTCTTCGAGCCCTACAGGGTCAGGAACCTGATTATCAGGAACCGCTTCATGCGGAGCGCCACCACCAGCTACTGGGCGGACGAAGAAGGCATTGTGAGGGACGCCCACGTGCGGCTCTACAGGGGCCTGGCCCGTGGCGGCGTCGGCCTCATAGTGAAGGGACACCTTTACGTCGCTGATAACGGGAAGGCCCACGACGGGATGGCTGGGATAAGCAGCGACAGGCACATACCCATGCTCCGGAGGCTCACGGACGCCGTCCACGGGGAGGGCGGCAGCATCGTGGCGCAGATAAACCACGCCAGTGTAGTCCACAGGCCCGACAGGGCGGGTCCCAGCGCGTACCGGGAGGACGGCTGGACCGCCCGGGAGATGACCGTGGACGAGATCGAGGCGGCGGTGGAGGCCTTCGGCGACGCCGCCGAGAGGGCGATGCAGGCGGGGTTCGACGGCGTCCAGATACACGGCGCCCACGGCTACCTCGTCAGCCAGTTCCTCAGCAGCCTCGCGAACAGGCGCACGGACAGGTGGGGCGGCAGCCCGGGGAACCGGATGAGGTTCCTCATGGAGGTGTACGACGAGGTCAGGGGCCGGGTCGGGAATGCGCCGGTGCTAGTCAAATTGAACTGCGACGACTTCAGCCCGGATGGTTTCACCGTCGAGGACAGCGTCAAGGTGGCGTTGGCCATCGCCGAGAGGGGCATCGACCTGATAGAGGTCAGCGGCGGAGGCAGGGGACGGCGCGAAGAGCTGCGGGCCCGAGCCAGGCACAGCGACCCGGCCTACGCCGAGCTGGCCTTCGCCGGCCACGCGTCGAAGATAAGGGACGCCACCCGGCCTACGCCCATGGCCCTGGTCAACGGGTTCAGACGCCTCGAAACCATGAAGAGAGCCGTCGAGGCCGGCCTCATCGACATGGTGAGCATGAGCAGGCCCTTCATAAGGGAGCCCGACCTGGTGAGGAGGCTCCAGTCCGGCCAGCGGGAGGCCTCCTGCACCAGATGCGACGCCTGCCACGGCGACGACGTCTTCGGGAAGACCATGCTAAGGTGCCAGCTGGAGTAGCATCAACTTTTAACCGTGCCCGCCCCATTTCTGCCATGGCTTCCTTGGCCGGCCGAGCGATGGCCTTCATACGGCGGCAGAAGAAGCCCTTCAAGGTCAACATAGTCAGGAACATACTGCAGAACTTCTCCCTGGGCCTCACCTACCAGTACCAGAGCGTCTACATCTCGGAGCTCGGAGCCTCGGCCATGGAGCTAGGCTACGTGAACAGCGTCGGCGGCCTGGCCAGCACACTCATAACGTTGCCAGTGGGCTGGCTAGCCGACAGGTACGGCATCAAGAGAATACTGCTCACCGCCCTCCCGTTGATGGCGGTGGGCTACGCCGTCTTCGGCTTCGCCCAGGGCTGGGAGATCACCATGGCCGCCCTGGTGCTCACCTCCCTGAGCGCCGCCATGGCGATGACGGTGTGTCCCATGATCTGCGGCAACACGCTGGAAAGCTCCGAGAGGGCGACCGGGATGCAGCTCTGCGACACCCTCGCCGCCCTCCCCCGGATAGTAGCGCCGGTGGTAGCCGCCTTCATCATCTCTCGCTTCGGCGGCTTATCGGTGGAGGGCATCAGGCCCCTCTACTGGCTGCAGACGGCTGGCATCGTCGCGGCGACGGCGGTCATATACGTGTGGTTCCAGAACCCCATCGCCCCAGGCGCCGGCGGCCGCCGAAGCCTCACGGAGGGCGTCGCGAGGATCCTGGAAGAGGGCACCACGGTGAAGAGGTGGATCCTCTACCAGGTCATCTCCGCGTTCCCCATGTACATGGCCATATACGTGCCGCTGTACGCCCGGGAGTTCAAGCTGGCGGACCAGTACACCCTGGGCATGATGGACACCGGCTACTACCTCGTGGTGACCCTCATCGCCATACCCAGCGGGCTGATCGCCGACAGGATAGGCAGGAGACGACTCATAGCCATGGTGACGCCCCTCTACTGCGCCTCGATGCTGCTCCTGGTCTACGCGGGTGGTTCCCCAGCTCTGATACTCTCGGGGCTCCTAAGCGGCTTCAACTTCGTCTCCGGGGTCACCGCCGGGGCGATGTCGGTTGAGCTCATGCCCAGGGAGCTGCTGGGCAGCTGGTTCGGGCTCAACGGCCTGTTCAGGGGGCTCGTCAACATGAGCAGCCCCGTGCTGGGCGGCCTCATCTGGAACCGGCTGGGCCCGGAGTACGTATTCTACTTCCTGGCCGCCTCCCAGATGCTGAAGCTATTCATTCTTTGGACGGTGCCGGAGACCTCACGGAGGGCGTCTCCGTAGACGCTTGTTACTACTGCAGTAACAACCCGCCAGCAACAGGCGGTTGACGATAGAAGTTAAACCCTCCATGCGTATCCTTACTCATGTTATCTGAGACCGAGAGACAGGTTTTCGAGTACATAGAGTCCCACAGGGACGACATGATCGGCTACCTGCGCAGACTGGTCGCCATAGACACCCAGACGCCGCCGGGCCGCAACTACGATACCATCTGCGAGATATTGGCGGACAGGTTCAGCGAGCTTGGCTGCGAGACCAGCGTCCACGAGGCCACCGAGGAGTACATGAGGCTCTCGGGCGCCGAGTTCCTCGGCTTGGAGGGGCCCCGCAGCAACGTCGTGGCCCGCTACAGGGGCAGGGGAGGCGGCCCCACGCTCCACATAAGCGCCCACACGGACTGCGCCGCCATCCAGGAGGAAGGCTGGACAGTGAACCCCCTCGGCGGCGAGGTCACCGACGGCACCCCATACGGGAGGAGCATGTGGGATCGGGGCGGCGGGTACATCTGGGGCAGGGGCGTCGCCGACGACAAGGGCGAGCTGGCGGCCATGACCCTCGCCCTCCAGGCAATCCACGAGCTCGGCGTCAAGCTGAAAGGAGACCTTATACTCACGGGGAACTGCGACGAGGAGATCGGCGGCGTCGCCGGCCTCGGCTACCTCATCAAGGAGGGCATCGTCGAGGCCGACATGGGGATACAGCTGGACGGCGGCCTATCCGGCATCGGCCTCGCCGCCCAGGGCCGCACCAGGTTCCTCCTTAAGACCAGAGGCCTCAGCTGGCACGGGCAGACCCCCATCCTCGGCGTAAACGCCATAGAGAAGATGAGCAAGCTCAACGTGGCCCTCAACGATTACTGGAGGAACGTTCTACTCAGGCGGCAGGTCCAAGTCCCAGGAATCGACCTCGGCGAAGCGCTCCGCGAGAAGGGCATCACGTCCATGACCGCCATGCTCAACATAGGCACCATCAAGGGCGGCGTCCAGGGCGCCACCGTGCCGGACCACTGCGAGGAGGAGGTGCTCCGAGGCATGGTGCCCGGCGAGACCTACCAGGCGGTGCACGACGAGTTCAAGGCGGTGCTGGACGGCGTCAAGGCCAACGACGCAGACCTGGAGTACGAGCTCGGCGTCGTGAACTACAGGGAGGGCTACGTAGTCCCGGCGGACGACCCCTACGCCCTGAGCTGCAGAGGCATAATCACGGAGGCCACGGGGAGGGAGCTTCCTTTCACGGGCACCCTGGCTAGCACGGACATGAACTACCAAGTGGTGGACGGTGAGATGCCTTGCGTCAACTTCGGCGTGGGCGGCGCCTACAGCAGGGGCCACAAGCAGGACGAGAACGCCAGCATCGACGAGATAATCCAGTGCGGCAAGGCCGTGGCCCTCATCTTCATGAGGAAGCTGGGCGTCGCGGCGTAGCGCACAATCCTTATCCCCTTAAATTTCCTGGGAAAAGAGTTTACCCACAGGGTACTGCGTGGATGTGGGCCAAGGGCTTGAAGCCGCCGCTCAACATGGCTCTGCACGATGTTTTAAATCGACCTCACTCATAGTAATACGATGATTCAGCTAGCTGAAGGATGTTTGTGTCATGGTCGTACTTGAGGAGCCCATCAAGGGCGTTGTCGAGCTGAAGAACTACGTAGACGGCGAGTGGGTCGAGTCGGAGGCCTCGGAGACCCGGGACGTGGTGAACCCGGCCACCATGAAGAAGCTGGCCGAGGTGCCCGTCGGCTGCAGGGAGGACGTGCGGGCGGCTGTGGACGCCGCCGTGGACGCGTTCCCGCGTTGGAGGCGGACGACACCCCTCACACGGGCCCGTTACCTGATGGCGCTGAAGCAGCTGCTGGAAGAGAACTTCGAGGAGCTGGGCCGCGTCGTGACCATGGAGCACGGCAAGGTCATCGACGAGGCCCGGG
>CAZGZR010000115.1:0-7600 GCA_964529745.1 uncultured Candidatus Bathyarchaeia archaeon | reverse complement strand
CACCAGTATCTCCGAGGCCCCCGCGTAGAGGGCGCCCTCGATGGCCGAGTTCACGTCGCGGGTCAAGAGCGCCCTCGATTGCCGGTAGAACATCCTACCCGGCACGACGTCGTCCCACGTCGTCACCCCGGAGGCTCCCTCCATGTCAACGGATATGAACACTTTCATGGTGCATAAAAGATGGCGAGAACTTGGATAAAGCTATCTTGACGCCGATGAAAAGCGGGCTGCGAGGCCGATCCATGATTCAGTTTATCAACCACCGTGGCGGAGTGATCAACATGGACGAACCGACCAAGGCTTACCACTACGTCAGGTGGAGGTGGTGGGACAGGATCGACGTCGATGGGCTAGCCAAGGAGCTCTCGAAGGATTACGAGGTGACGGCCCTCCCAGACTACGGCTGGGACCTGGAGCTCACCTACCACAAGGAGTTGAGGGACAGGTACATGATAAAGTCAGACACGTTGACCGTGTTCCTCTCGATATTCAGGGTGGTCATGACGCAGAAGAAGCCGGCGCCCTTCACTGAGAGGGACGTGAAGCTGAGGGATCGGATGATGAAGCTGTTCCCGGAGGAGAGACCGACGTTCCTGCCCTGGCAGTTCCAGACCGAGCCCGAGTTCCAGACCGTCGAGGGAGCCGGGTAACCTCAATTTTCTTTCCTATCCACGTTTATTATAGAAGCATTAGGGGTAGCGTTGCCCCGGGCTCGCCGAGGAATAATATATACTTTCGAGGGGCGGGTTATCTCTGGAGGTGTACACAGTTTCTGGAAAAGTTTTAACACCCTTCCTTGCCGTGGCGCTGATCCTGTCAATGGCGATCGGCCTAGTCCCCCAGCAGACCCTCGGACTACAGGGCTTAGGCGTGCACGGCATACTTGAGGACCTCTTCGGGTCAAGCGGCGGCGAGGCACCGGAGACCACCGTATCCAGCACAGGCACCGCCGGCGGCAACATGTATTTACACGTAACCGGGATCGACGGCGAGGCGACGGACGTTGACCACAAAGACTGGATCGAGATACTCTCCTGCAGCATGGGCATGGCCGACCCCGAGGCCGGAGCCACGGGCACCACCAGGAGAAGAGGCAACGTGGTGATAGAGGACATCGTCGTCGTCAAGGAGCTGGACAAGTCGAGCCCCAAGCTCATGGAGAAATGCGCCAGGGGAGAGGTCATACCGTCCCTGATGATAGACGTGTGCCGGGCGGTCGAGGGCGGCTCCTCGACTTACTACAAGTACGAGCTGGAGAACGTCATGGTGACCAGCTTCCAAAGCAGCGGGAGCGCCGAGGAGGGCACCCCCGTGGAGACGATTACGCTGAACTACGAGGAGATCACCGTCACCTACACCGAGATCGACAAGACGGGCAAGTCCAAGGGGAACGTGGAGTTCAACTGGAGAGTCGAGGAAGGCGAGACAAGCTAACCCCCACATTTTTTCTTTTATAGCTGAACCTAGCGGATGCTAGATTTCTTCTCCCTCGTGGATCGAGTATATCTCGTGGATGTTGCCCTCGGGGTCCGCTATGAACGCGGTTCTTCTGCCCCAGGGCATGGTCTCAGGCGGCTTCACGGCCGCGGCACCCCTCTCGACGAGGGTCTCGTAGAGCTCATCCACGTCCATCGGCGTCCCCGCCGGGAAGGCCAGCTCGAAGCATTGGCCCCGCACCTCGCCGCCGTAGCTCTGGTGGCCAGTGTGGGTGAGCATGGTCTCTCTGGCGCAGACGGCGAACCTGACGCCCTCCGACCTGAACTCCACGTATCTCCCCAGGTCCTCCACGGCCTCGAAGCCCAGCACGCCGCCGTAGAACGCCTTCATGGCGTCAACGTCGTCCGCTAGTATCGTGACCAGCCCTATCCTCGGGTACCGCATACGGAATAATTGGGGGCGGGGTAGTTAACGTTGCCTAGGCATCCCTTGACCGCTCCACGCCCCAGTCCAGGCCTATGTGCCTCATGAGGCCGCCCGTGGCTCGGGCCCCCTCCTCGCTTCCCTCGCAGACGAGCTCGGCGTGGTAAGTGCCGTCGCCGCCCCGCTCCACCGTCAACGTGTTCTTCGTGTATATGTCCGACATGGTGGCGTTGATGGTCCCGTAGTTGAAGGTGATGATCCATCCCCTGGGCTCGGTCTCCGTCACCCTTATCATCCGGGTGGCCAGCTCCCTTCCAGCCTGGGCGTCGCGGAGCCTCTCCGCGAGGAACGCGATGAACCTCTCCGCCTCCTCCTCGTAGGCGTGCACCGGCACGGGCACCCTGTAGGGCTCCGCTCCCATCTTCTCCGCCTTCCACCTGCGGCGGAGGCTCGGCGTTATCACGGTGCTGTTCCGTACGGCGACGATGCCGCCCATGAGGACGGCCGAGAGGCTCATGGCGATGGCGGCGAGGCTCCAGAAGGCTGAGACCTTCTGCTTCACCTGCAGCGTCGGCGTCACCATGTATATGAACTTGTAGGTGCCCAGCCCCAGCAGGTAGCCGAGGCAGCCGGCGACGATACCTATGACGGCGGCCTCGGCCAGGAACACGCCTGAGATGTGGCTTGGGTTCATGCCTACGCTGGAGTATATGGATATCTCGTGCCTCCTCTCGTAGTACGAGTTCAGCATGGTGACCACGACGTTGAGCGCCACGATGAGCCACGGAACCAGTATGGGCAGCCCCTTGCCCTGGAAGTAGTCGGCGAGCATGGCGAGGTAGACGCCCTGCTCCGAGGACGCCCAGACCCTGAAGCCCCTGTTGAGGGCCGTGGAGGACGCGAAGCCCAGCACGTCGTAGCCCTCCCCGAACACGAGGTTGATCCTGTTTATCCATATGCGGGAGACGTTGGCCCCCGTGGCCTGGTTCACCACCAGCACCTCGGATGGCTCGCAGTAGGCGAGGCCCTCAACCACGTAGTCTGGGCCGTCCATCTCGATTCGCTCCATCTCGATGATCTTCTGCGGTATGATGGGCTCGCCGTCCAGATCCAGTACGGCCGTGAACTCGTCGTCGCCCAGGAGGCCCACGACCTCGAACGTTTGGGTCCTGTCCAGCGACGTGAAGACGACCGTGTCGCCCACCGTCTTCCCGAGGCTCTCCGCGAGCTGGACACTGATCAGCGCGGTGCCCGCCTCGCCGTCCGCCAGGTACCTGCCCTGCACCACGGCGCGGTCCAGCCCGTTCATCGTCGCCTCCAGCCCCGGCGCCACGGCCATGACCCCGAATATGGGCTCGCCGTCCAGCCGCCCGAACGGGTTGTACGCCTCCCGGTACTGGCGCTGAGGCTGGTTCACGTACTTGGGCACAGCGTAGAGGGGGTCGGCGTCCTCCGTGAACCACGTCACCAGGCTCTCCCGCAGCGGCGTGGGGCCCGCCGCCCCCTCGCCCCCGCTGAAGGGGGCCGCGGCCTTCACAGGCGGCGGGTTAGGAGTCCTTATGAGGACACCATATGACAGGGGTGTCCCGACGCTCCGCTTGGCGAAGCTGAGGCCGTACCCCGACGAGAAGCTGGTGAGGCTGATGAAGCTGGCCACCAGCATGAGGACGCTGATGAGGGTCAGACCGAACCTGAGCCACCGTCTCCTGAGGCCCCGTTTGGCGACGCTCAGCATGGGCACCAGCAGCGAAGGTATGGGCACACCGTCGCCTCCCCTCCACCTGGAGAGCAGGCCCGGCGCCACGATGGCAGCCGCGTTCACCGCCACTATGGACGCCGCCGCCACGGAGACGAAGTCGCTCCACGCCACGAGGGCGACGCCTGGGTGAAGCCTCGTCAAGGCGTAGAGGAGCACGACGTATGCGGCGGCGGAGCACGCGGCCTTCAGGGTGGGGCTCTCGTAGACTAGGCTGGAGGCGACGAGGCTGGTGACAGCGATGAAAAGTATCAGCGTGTACGTGGACCTGGCGGCGTCGCCCACCATGCCCTCCACCGCGCCCCGTACGTCGGTCAAAGCTATGTACGCCTCCCGGAGGCTGGTGAACGAGTCCTCGTAGAGGCCCGCCTCCATCTGCGCCGCCGCCTCGGCTATGAGCCCCGTGGCGCCGCTGAGCCTCTGCCTCTCCACTGCCAGGTAGAAGCCCTCGGCCTCCTTCTCCATGAGCAGCGCCTCCAGGCTGGACGCGCCGCCTGCCACCTGCTCTATGCTCTCGGGCAGCACAACGCTCCTGAGGTCCACCTCCGCCTCCGTGCCCGCCGCGAGGCCGCCGTCGAAGACGTCAACCTCAATCTCCCGGGTCACGGCCTGGCGGCTGGAGCCCGCGGTCGATCGGATGTGCAGCTTGAAGGGCGTGTCGGCGGGCACCAGCAGGACGTCGCCGGGCAGCCCCAGGTACGAGGTGAAGGACTCGCCGAGGGTGCCGTAGGTGAGGGACATGCCGCCGGAGAGTATGCTCTCGCCCGTCTCGGGGTCCACGACCCTCATCGAGGTGGACGGTATGGCCGTGGTCTCCACGAAGCACGCCAGGCCCTTCACCTCGACCCTGGCGCATCGGCGAAGCTCGACGCTTATCTCCGCCTCGCCCTCGTCGAGGTTCAGGTGGTCCCCGTAGGGCAAGTAGTCGTGGCCGCCGTCCTCGTGGTAGACTATTATCCTGTGCTGGACGCCTGCCTCCAGCCTAGCGGTGAACCCGCCGGAGGGGTCCGTGGTCAGGGAGTGCACGCTCTCCCACCCGGACGTGTGGCGCCGCCACCGGCCCACCCGGAGTATCTCCACGTGGGCACCCTCCACCGGCGCCCCTCCTACCTCCGTGACGCGGCCCTCGACCTCGGCGTACTCCGCCGAGTACACCACCGCCGTGGCGCTGAGCGAGAGGACCAAGACTGCTAAGAGCATTAGAGACGCCTTCAGAAGTCTGCGTCCACGCCTGTCCAAGGTTAGTCGCATCAATCCACGTTGGTTTCAAGAGATTTAACCTTTAACGGAGGCAAATTCACCTCTGGGCTAGACCACCCAGTAACTGGGGAAAAAGGTGGTTGCGTTGTGCTATTTCTCTACGTCGAACTTGGGCTCCGGGTTGAACGACCAAGGGAACGGCGTAGGCCTGTCGTGGGGGTAGAGCTCGTGCATCCTGTCCCGTAGCTCCTTGTCCCTCACGGTGAAGGGCGCCGCCTTCATCTGGTCCAGGACGACGCGGTACAGCGAGAGGCTGGCCTTGAGGGTGTCGGCCTCGGCCACTATCTCCCGTCTATCCTCCTTGTAGATGGACTCCGGGTCCTTGAGATGCTCCACCTCTTTGACTTTGTAGCTCTCCTCGAGCTCCTTCTTCACTTTATCTAGGTCCACGGTGTCCCACCACCGGAACATCGCGTGACTGTATGGCATGGACATGTTTTTCACGGTTAAATGAATGAAAACCGTGGTTTATATCCCTTAACTGGTGTGGATAGGGGGAGAAAGGTGTAATGTTGACGCCAAGGTAACACACCTATCTCTATCACCAGACGTATTCGGGCTGGATTACATGTTCAAGTAATGGGTAATTTCAGGAAGTCGGGGTCACGCTCCCTGAGGCGTCTTATTGTTCCCCTGATGAAGGCGATCTAGCCCCGGTGGTGGAACAGCTCTCCCAGGTAGGCGTATAACCCTATCTTGCGTGGGTAGGGGCCAGCCATGAGGGGAACAGTCTCCTCCAGGTCTTCCTCGGACAACCCGGCGACGCCTTCGATGACTATCCCCTTGCCTTCGTCGATGTCGTCCAACAGGTTCTCAAGAGTTTTACTGGACTCGTCTGGTTCAGCCGGCTTGTCTCCCGGGGTGTGGTAGGGTTCTCCTCTTATTATGCTCGGTAGGTTGTGGTTCGTTATCCTGCTCAGGTGATAGAGTATCGCCTGGATGTTGTTGCTGGCCGGGGTGAGCCTGTAGGTATACTCCTTTTGGTCTGTTCCTTCGAGGGTGCGATCCAGGGCCGAGAAGGCGAACTCGAATTCCTCTCTCAGTACCTCTGCCTTTGCTGACATGGATATCAATAACCGGGTCTGAACAATGGTTTAAATCAGTTTTCTGGGAAAGTCTGTATGAGATTTTGATCCTCTTACCCTTGAAACTATAGGCTCATATAAGATGGACGCTACGATTCCTAAGCCAGCTAGGATGCGTGCAACTGGCATGAGCCCCCATACTATGTTGTGTAGTCTCTGGTCCGCCGCCCTCTGCTCGATTGTCTCGTACGTGTTGTGAGTCAAGACGTACCCCGTGTTGGTCCTGGTCTTGTCCCGTAGAGTCACTTCTCCAGCCGTGACGCTCAGGTCTTCGCCTGCCTCTGCCTCCCTCTCCCAGAGGCTCGTGGTCCTGTAGACGTTGTACCCTGACAGATCGAGGCTGCACGAGGCGTCTTCTTCGAGGAAAACCATGTGGATGTCCCCGGTGAAGGGGTGTACGCTGTAGATCATCTCGTCGCCGATGTGCGTGTTGGGGCTGTCGTATTCATGCGTCTCCCACTCGAACTCTCGATCCTCCAGCGGCACCTGGTTGAGGTTCTCCCAGTTCGGGATGGCCTTCAGGAAGGGCTTCACGGCCGTCTGACTGCCCAGATCTGGGTCCATCATCACCGCGTCAATGGTCTCGGAGTTTGGGCCAAACCAGAAACCCTTCGACGCCAGGTAGCCGGCCCTGAAGATCACCTGCTCCACGGTGTAGACGTTGGCCTCCGAGTCCACCCCTATCTCGGGGATGTGCGGCCTAGGGCTGCCGGCGTACACGCGCCGGGAGTACGGCTCGGCTGCGGTGTAGTCGGGGATGGACCACTCCCACTGCTGTGTGCCGGGATCTCCCAGGTCAGGCTCTATAACGAAGCAGTCGGGCTCCGCCGCCGCGTACACTTCGAGGGGTATCTCGTAGGGCCACTCCGACGCCGGTTTCTCCCCGTTTATGTAGGGCAGGTACTCGTCGAACCACGCGGTCCCACCCGCGCCCACGGCCACCTTCACGTCATGGCTGTGGGCGAGCTCGATGAGCCTCGCCAGCATCACGAGCTTGCCCTCCTCAACGGTACTGTAATCGTGGCCGAGGCCGTCCACTCCCCCCTCCTCGTGGAACTCGTGGCACCTGAACTCGACGTCGTCTCCGCCGTCCATCAGGACCTCGTCCTCGGTGATGTACGCATAGCCTCCCGCGGTGAACTCGTCGATGTATATTATCCCCACCTCGCCCCACTCTAGCTCGGGGTCGGGCCTAGCGCGTAGGGATTCGACGTACATGTCGATGACCTCGTCTCTCTGGCAGTCGATCCAGTAGTTCAGGAACTGTCCGTCGAAGTAGATGATCCTGTCCTCCTCGGTGAGGGTCTCGGGGTCCCTCTCCTCGCTGAACCTCCAGCTGATGAACCCGGGATAGTCCTGGTTGAGGTTGGCCCTCAGGCACACCGTCCGGGGGTCGTCCCACCAGTCCCCGTAGAGGCTGTTGGCCGCCCAGTATGCGTGGGGCAGCACCCCGGACTCGTTGCCGTACTTCATGGAGCCCATGTAGTCGTAGCCCATTAGGGAGGCGTATTTCGCCATCTGGACGTCGGCCTTGTCGGGGTCGTCGGCGAACATGGATGCCTCGAATATCCAGTTGAGGGTCTCCCTTTCATCGCGGGTCCTGGTGTTGGGCTCCCAGTAGATCACCTCGGATCGGGGT
>CAZGZR010000114.1:0-7638 GCA_964529745.1 uncultured Candidatus Bathyarchaeia archaeon | reverse complement strand
CGACCAGCTGGTCCACATAACCGTCACCGTGCCCAAGAGGCTCACAAGAAAGCAACGGCAGCTCATAGAGGAGTTGGGCCGGGAGCTGAACAAGAAGAGAGGGCTGTTCGGGTAGCTATCTCCGGTCTATGATCTCTTCCACGCCCGGGCCCGTGCCTATGAGGGTGACAGGCACCCCCACCTTTTCCTCGATCTCGGCTATGAACGCCTTCGCCTCCTCGGGGACGTCGTCGTAGCTGTCTACGCCTATGCACTGGGGGTAGAGTATGTCCAGCTTGGTCACCGCCAGTTGTGTGGCCCCGTTGATCATGGCCGCCCTCTTCGCCAGCCTGTGGTTGAAGGGCGCAGCCCGTCTCTGCCTGCCTGTCACGGTGCCGTACTCGTCCCAGCCCCTCCGTTTGGCTTCCTCGCTGCTTATCTCGCCCTCCAGGGGTCCTGCGCCCACGCGGGTCACGTACGCCTTGCAGACTAGCACCACCTCGTCCACCCTGGTGGGGCCCACGCCTACGTCGCTGCATATGGCGGCAGCGCAGACGTCGTTGCTGGTGACGTACGGGTATCCCCCGTGGTAGAGGCTGATGTAGGTGCCCTGGGTCCCTTCGAGTATCACGTTCTCGCCGCCGTCCAGGGCTTCGTTCACCAGCAGCGGCACGTCCTTTGTGTAGGGCTTGAGCTCGGGTATCTCCCTAGCCATCTTGGCGATGCGCATGGCCCTGTCGGCGTTGCATGGGCCGGTGCCGGTGCCGGTGGTCCCTATCTTGTCCTTGAGGTATCCCTTACGGTCCAGCTCGATGTGCTTGGGCTCTATGATGGCACACTGGGGGTCCAGCCCCACGCGGTCCTCGATGCACGTCTCCTCGACCTCCTTGAGGAATATCTCGGGGTTCACGACGACGCCCGGCCCCACCAGCTGGAGCGTCCGCTCGTTCACGAAGCCGCAAGGCACCATCCTGAGCTTGTACTTTACGCCGTCCTGGACTACGGTGTGGCCCGCGTTGGGCCCCACGCCGCCCCTGGCGACCACGCCGGCGTCCTCCGACACCGCGAGGTAAGACACTATCTTCCCCTTGCCTCCGTCTCCGAAGAATCCGTCAACGACCACTGTGCAACTCATAATCCTCACCGAGCCGATCAACCCACCCCAACGGGTGATTTAAGTTTAACGCATATACTGGCTGAACGGGGACCCGATTTTAACATAAACATGCAAAAGTAGTGATTATCCATCGAAGGGCTTTGAACACCTCCTGTCGATCAACGTTACCCACGCGAGTTTCAGGCGTCTCGTTTTATATATGGGGGGCGACTCTTCACCGCATCCAAGGCGAACCTGATGAACCTGGAGGCCCATCTCTCCCGACACGACGAGGACGTCAAACAGGTGATTCTCCGCGTCAGCGAGGCAGCAAAGACCATAAGCAGGGGGTTCGCCGCCAGGCGGGGCGTCTCAGGCTCCTCGAACATCTACGGTGAACGGCAGGCCGCCATGGACGTGTGGGCCGACGAGCTGCTCATCTCCACGCTGGGGGACTCCGGGCTGGTGCGGTGCCTCGCCTCCGAGGAGCAGCCGGGTGTGCTGACGTTCGAGGGCTCATCCTCTGGCCTCGGGTTGACCCTCGACCCCCTGGACGGCTCCTCCCTCGTAGACGTCAACCTCACGGTGGGGACCATCGTCGGAATCCACGGGGGTGACGTCCTCAGCCCCGGCAAGGATATGCTGGGGGCCATGTACATCCTGTACGGGCCGCTGACGACGCTCACCTACTGCCTAGGGGACGGCGTCCACGAGTTCGCGTTAGACGAGGAGGGGGAGTTCGTCCTGCAGGAGGAGGACGTCGCCATGCCGGAGGGGAGACTCTACGCGCCGGGCGCGCTGAGGCGTGACTGGCTCCCTGCTCACAGGGCGTTCATAGAGGGGCTTGAGGCGGAGGGATACAAGCTCAGGTACAGCGGCAGCTTCGTGGCCGATGTCCACCAGATACTGCACAGGGGCGGCGTCTACTCTTACCCGGCCTACGCCGGGGGCGAGGAGGGGAAGCTGAGGCTCCTGTTCGAGGCAGCCCCGATGGGCTTCATAGTCACACAGGCAGGCGGAGCCGCAAGCGACGGCCAACGCGACCTTCTGTCCATCAAACCGGAAGCGGTCTCCCAGCGGGTCCCCGTCTACATCGGCGGGAAAAGGGAAATCCGGTTGATCGATAATATTATGAAATCAGCGCCGTAATGGCGAGTCCAACACAGATGGCCTCCTCAAGGAACGGCTAAATGTGGTTTATATCCCGGACACCATTTTTCGACAACGTAACGGTTTGTGAGCTGAGACACGAGAAAACATGGTATTTCTACATAATTTTATCCTCACGCCGAGACAATATTACGTCGTGAAGGGTGCATGAAGACCGAGGTCTCAGGCGTAAAAGGCGTTTTCTGTTTTCCCAGCTTCCCGTTAGCCGTGGCATGCATAAAGGAGAACCCCATCACCCTCGCGGCGGTGAGCTTCTTCTCGTTCAAGCCGCCAATAGTAGGCATCGGCATCGTCGAGAACAGGTACTCCTACAGACTCATCAGAGAGACCATGGACTTCACGTTAAACCTGCCGTCGGTTGAACAGCTGGATGTGGTCCACTACATCGGGACGGTGTCGGGGAGAGACGTGGACAAGCTCAAGGAAGCCGGGCTGACACCAGTCAAGGGAACCCACGTGTCTTCCTCATGGATCAAGGAGTTCCCCGTGAGCATGGAGTGCAGGGTCGTCAAGATCATCGACCTCAACGGCAGCCACGTCTGGTTCCTAGGCGAGGTGCTGGCCGCCTACGTCGAGGAGACCTACGATAGGTCCCAGGCCATCAGCTACTGGGGCAACCAGTACAGGCGGACCGGCGAAGAGCTCGCGGTCATGAAGATAGAGGGAGAGGGAAAAGACGCAAGGATAACGGGCTTCACGAAGCCTGGCAAGTAGATTCATCGTCGCCTCACCATGGTTCTAGGCAGGCTGTTCTTGACACATATGGGAAAACCCTAAATAAGCTGTATTATTAATATGAGAAATCGTAATACGGGTGAGTGTTTGAACTTCGTTAAAGACCCCAAACCAAGAAAATTAACCCCCGAGCTAGAACAACGAGCCATCGAGTTCCACGGGCACGATGGACCATTCATGACGATAGGGCTGCGAATGGGGATCACGGCGTTAGAGAAACTTGACTGCAGAGGCTGGTTTGGTCTAAATTGTGAAGTACGACTAAACTGGGCTCCCCCCGACTCGTGTGTAATCGACGGGATCCAGAGCAGCACAGGCTGCACGATGGGTAAAAAGAACATAACCGTAATCGAGCAACCCGGCATAGAAGCAGTTTTTACCACGAAGAACAGGAAGAGCGTTCGACTCAAGTTAAAACAAGAAGTAATTGACAGAATAAAGGGCGGGATGACAGAGGAAAACATACCTCACAGCCTGATTAAGGAGATCGAAGAAGCATCGATTGAGGAATTATTCGAAATAGAGACTGGTTAAGCAGATAGAAGAGCACCAATACCGGTTCGAATGATCGAGCCGCTTATCCGGAACGTGCGCGCACCGTTTCAAGTGAAAGGCAGAAGCTGACAATTGAAATTCAGTTATTACATGTAACCAAGAAGAATCAACCCGCCAAGCCGCCCATAAACACCCTCATCTGGGGGAGGGGGGGTAAATGAGAAAAGACTAACCGAAGCCCCAATCATCGAAAAGAGCCCCAGAAGCTCCCCTTTCAGATCAAATCATATACAAAAGTGTAATCCACCGAACATAAAAACACGCCCTAAAACGTTAATTCCATGAAACAAGGATATTGAAGTTCTCAACATAACAATCCCACATCGTTATACTTCTTTAGAGAATAGCGGAGGAAACATCACCGCACGCGCGATGGTTTATCCATCCCAGGCTGAATTCTATAAACATGTATATCATCAGCATTATCTGATTCACTCTCCATCTGGATGATTTTTGAGTTCACTGCATCGATTAAATCTTGGCGAGATATTGGCTTAGTTAATATGAAATCATCCACATTCCCGACCATCCTCATATAGTCAGCATATTCCGAGTAACCGGTCAGAAAAATGATGCCGACAGACTTATCTTGCCCAAGAATCATGTAAGCTAACTCGTCTCCCTTAATTTTAGGCATCATGTAATCGATGATGAATATGTTATAATCCTCAGTCTTGATCTTCTCTAAGGCTTCCTCGGGATCAGTAGAAATATCGACCGTGAACCCCTCACTGGATAATATCCTTTTATTAACCCATAGAATATCCTCGTCATCATCTACCAATAGAATCCTGTAATCGGTATTCACGTCCAGTAATACAATATGATGGTTATATTAAAGAAATGGATTTATTTTTCATAGAGTACTAACATCGATTTCTTGTCCATAGTAGTTAAACTAAATACTAGATTTTTAAAGTCAAAACCCATTCGTATGAAAAAAGGTGCGGGAAGAATAACATGATAACATACAACTATCAGCATCTGTTGCTAATAAGTTGTATAATATCTGGAATTGCAGGATTTTATGCCTTATTCAAGAGAAGAATGCCTGGGTCCATGGTGGGAAGCGTACTAATTCTTCACGGCTCGATATGGACATTCATGTATATTCTACAGAACCTCTCGAAACATACTCCTGACATCTTATTTTTCTATAAAATTCAATCTATGTTCGGATACTTGATGCCTACGATATTTGCGATATACCTTGTACATTATTTTGAATTATATCATAACGCCAGATACTTCATGTTTTTTTACATTGGAATTACTTTTGTGCCAGCAATAGTTGCATTACAGATGATATTAGGTGATCCATCTAATTTAATATGGGAAAACCTATCTGTTCTAAGCAATAATCAGGTATACGCCGATCTTGGCCTCTTTTCACAAATCATGATCGGATATAACATTCTCATCATGGTTGTTTCGTTACTGTATTTTGTGTTTACATTATTAAAACCTCAAAAGATATTAAAACAACGGACTCTGCCTTTTTTAATCGCTCTCATCATATACACTGCCTCAGCTGTTTCTGACCTTCTAATGTTGACACCAGATAACCTGTTAGTTTCTCCCGTTGTTTTTAATGTTTTAAGCACCTCGATAATGGTTATGAATCCCGAAAAAATGTATAAAAGAGAGGCCCTTCCACTGGTATATAACGTAATATTAGAAAAAATGGTTAATCCTGTGATAGTTACTGATATAAAGAATAAAATAATGTATTTGAATGCAGCGGCACTAAAAATATTAAAAATAGAGAAAGTATTGTTTCTTCAACAAGACATAAAAGACGTATTCGAGAGTCTATTCAACTACTCTCTCAATGAAAATGACGGTAACACGTATTTTGAATATGAAAGTCTAATTTATCAAGTCAGAGTATACACCGTTGAGGACTGGCAGAAGGTCAGCAGGTCCAAGATTTTTATTTTGGATGATGTCACGGAGCTGGTGAAGTACTCGAAAGAACTTGAAGTCATGGTTGAGGAGAAGACCCAGAGACTTCGTGAAGCGGAGCGCATGGCTGATATCGGTAAAATTACCTCCATGGTCGGTCATGACTTGAGAAACCCTCTTCAATTCATTCGGTTGATAGTTGAGGAGCTTGAGGATAAATTCACCGAGGATCCTGACAAATTGGAGATGGTTGGGAGAATTAATAAAAATATTCTGTACATGGATAAGATTGTTTCAGATCTTCAGCTGTTGGCAAAACCGCGTACCCCCGATCTCGTTGAAACAAGCATACGTAATCTGTTTCAAGAAGCTTTAGATAACGTCCAAATCCCTGACAATGTTGAGTTCGTGGGTTTGACTCAGGATCGGGAAATATTTGTAGACGCCGATATGTTTGTGCGCGTCTTGGTGAATCTGGTGAATAACGCCGTCCAGGCTATGCCCGACGGTGGAAGGATATGGGTGGATCATGTTAGAGACGACGGATTTGACGTCATCAGCGTAAGCGATTCCGGTGTGGGAATAAGCAAAGAGGTTGTCGAGAACCTGTTTACGCCTTTCTTCACCACGAAGGCCAAGGGCATGGGTTTAGGGCTTTCCGTCTGTAAACAAGTCGTTGAGTACCATTGTGGCGAGATCAGGGTCGAGTCTCGTGAGGGGGAAGGCACCGTCTTCTACATCAAGATCCCTTCAAAAGAGGGAGTAAACGTGCAGACAGTCGAAGCAGAAACGATGGAACACGCCACCTTAGAGCAGGCGCAAGTGGAATAACTTGAAGGCAAATCGGTGCGCTGACTCTTGTGGTATGCCGGTTCCTCACTCATACATGTATGCGTGCGCTCAACCAGAAACGAGTGTGCTGTGCCGGTATGATCTGATTTGGTAAATGAATCTTAAAATACACTTTAACCATATGACTAATTCAAACATACTCTAAAATTCTATTGAAAGTTAGTTATTCCATGTAACTAGGTAGGTCCAAGATCTTTTCCACAGATTACAACCTACTTGCAACAACGCAAGCCCTAAGAACATCAAAACACTGAAACAAAGGTATGAGGCTCAAAAGACACCTCCACTACACGGCAGAGGCAAAATGGGACCACGAGACGGGGGGAACGGCCAAGCTCGAAGGCTTCAAACAGCCCTTCGACACCCCCCGCGAGCACGGCGGAAACGAGACGGCCCCATGCCCCGACCAGCTCTTCACCACCAGCCTCGCAGGCTGCATAATAGACACCTTCAACTACTACCGCGTGATGCTTGAAGCCGAGACGAGAGACCTCAAGGTAAACGCGTCCATGGACATCGAGCTAACAGACACAGACGGATACAGAGTAACGGCAATCAACATAGACATACAAGTCTGGAGCGACCCGGAAAACCAGGAACTGAACCAGAGATGCGCCGAACGAGCCAAACAGTACTGCCACCTCACCAGAAGCATCGAGTCCGCCATACCCACGACCACCCAGATAACAATCCACGTAGAGTAACAATTATCACCCCACAGCACACATCATCAACGAGTTGAACAACACAGGCATCCTCGTGATAGGCAACGAGATACTCGACGGCATAACCCTCGACACCAACAGCCAATGGATAACAAACCGCCTCAAACCCCTGGGACTCACCGTACACGAAACCATCACAGTCCGAGACGACCTACAAGCCATAGGAGCAGCCATCAACCGCCTCATAGACGACGGCTGCAAACTCATATTCACCACCGGCGGCCTGGGCCCGACCCACGACGACATGACCCTCCAGGGAGTGGCGCAGGGACTGGGGCTCCCCCTAAAGCTGGACCAAGCCTCCCTCGACATAGTCACCCGCCAATACAGGGTCCTCCACGAGAAGGGGATAATAGAGAGCGGGGAGATGACCGACAGCCGCAGGAAGATGGCCGTACTCCCCCGGGGCTCCAAGCCCCTGGACAACAGGGTAGGCGGCGCACCAGGCGTTCTCCTGGAGGCCCGGGGCGCAACTATAATATGCCTTCCCGGCGTCCCGCTGGAACTCAAGTGGATATTCGACGAACAGGTGAAACCCATACTGAGTGAAATGGTGAGGGACGTCTACGCCGAGAGGATCGTGACGCTGCCCCTCCGGGACGAGTCCACCCTGGCCCCCAT
>CAZGZR010000113.1:0-7707 GCA_964529745.1 uncultured Candidatus Bathyarchaeia archaeon | reverse complement strand
GGTGAGCTTGGCGTGCATCTGCACCCTGATTCTGGCCAGGTCCCGGGCCACCATGGGGTAAACTATGGGGACCACGAAGACGCCTTCCTGGTAGAGCCTGTCGGCAAGGGCCTTGGCCTTGTGGCTCTCGCCGACGATGATGGGTACTATGGGGGTCTGGCTGTTGCCCGTGTCGAAGCCAAGCTCCTGGACCGCCTTTTTGAAATATCCTGTGTTCCTCCACAGGCTCTCGACGTGCTGGGGCTCGGTCTCAAGCACGTCTATAGCCGCGATTGTGGCGGCCACCACGGCGGGTGGCAGGCTGCTGCTTAGGAGCCATGTGCGGCTCTTGTTCCACGAGAACTTGACCAAGGCGTCGCTGCCGGAGATGTGGCCGCCCACGGTGCCGTACGCCTTGCTGAATGTGCCCATCTCGACATGAACCTGTTTATGGGTGAGGCCGAAGTGGCTGACTATGCCTCTGCCGCCCTCACCGAGGACGCCTTCGCCGTGGGCGTCGTCCACGTAGACCATGGCGCCGTGCTCAGCCCCCAGCTTGGCCACCTCGTCGAGGGGGGCTATGTCGCCGTCCATGCTGAAGACGCCGTCGGTTATCACGAGTATGCGCCTATACTCCGGGCTGTGTTTCTCGGCCTCGTCGAGGACCTCTGCCAGGTCCTCGGTGTCGTTGTGCCTGTATACGGCCCTTTCGGCCCTGGACAGCCTGACTCCATCGATGATGCTGCCGTGGTTCAGCTCGTCGCTGACTATTAGGTCCTCCTTCCCGACGAGCTGGGGGATGAGGCCGCTGTTGGCCATGAAGCCGGTGGGGTAGGTCAGGGAAGCCTCCGCGTCCTTGAACCGTGCGAGGCGCCTCTCAAGCTCCATGTGCAGGTCCATGGTGCCCGATATGGCTCTAACCGCCCCCGAGCCCACGCCGTACTCCTCCACGGCCTCGATGGCGGCCTCCTTGAGCCGGGGATGAGTCGTCAACCCCAGGTAGTTGTTGGAGCAGAGTATGACGACATCCCGCCCGTCAACCACGCTCACGGGCTCGCTGGGGCCCTGGACCTCTTTGAGCCTCCAGTCCAGGGCCTTCTCTACCAGCTCGTCGTACTCTTCCTCGAGGAACGCTGTCGGGTCTCTCATGTGAACACCTTCAGTGGATCGAACGCTGAATACCCTTTAACGGTTTTCGATCAGGCCGCCTTTTCGTCTCAGAAAAACGAGGCGATGAGCCCTCATCCATGGTTTAGAGACGAGGTGAGGGAAGGAAATAAGTATCCAGCGAACGATTTTCATAGAGTGCTCAATGGGAGACCAAATCGGCCGCATACTGATCACGGGCGCTCTCGGCCAGATAGGCTCGGAGCTGGCGCCTAGGCTCCGCGAGCGTTACGGTAAGGAAAACGTCGTCGCCACGGACATCAGGCAGCCCACAGTGGACCCGGACGGCCCCTTTGAGGCCCTCGACGTCCTCGATGAGGGTAACATGCGGCGGCTGATCGAGGAACACGAGATAGACACGGTGTACCACCTGGCAGCCATACTGTCTGCCACCGGGGAGCAGAAGCCGGGCCTTGCGTGGAGGATCAACGTGGCTGGGCTTATGAACGTGCTCAACGCGGCAAGGGACATGGGGCTCAGGGTGTTTCACCCAAGCTCCATCGCCGCGTTCGGGCCCGAGACGCCGAGGGTGTTGACGCCCCAGGAGACGGTCTTGAAGCCCAGGACGATGTACGGCATCACCAAGGTGGTGGGGGAGCTGCTGGGGAACTACTACTTCGAGAAGCACGGCGTGGACTTCCGGGGCGCCAGGCTCCCGGGGATCATCAGCAACGTGGCGCCGCCGGGTGGCGGTACGACGGACTACGCGGTGGAGATATTCTACGAGGCCATAGAACACGGGAGGTATACGTGTTTTCTGAGGGATGACACGGTGCTGCCCATGATGTACATGCCGGACTGCCTCAAGGCGTTCGTTTCCCTCATGGAGGCGCCCCTTTCCGGGCTCAGGCACCACGGGGACTATAACGTTGGGGCGCTCAGCTTCAGCCCCCGGGAGCTCGCGGCCGAGATCAAGAGGCATATCCCTGAGTTTGTGGTGGATTATGAGCCCGACTATAGGCAGGCCATCGCTGATTCTTGGCCTGAGAGCCTTAACGACTCTGCGGCGAGGGAGGACTGGGGTTGGAGCCCTGACTATGATCTGCCGGCGATGGTCGAGGACATGATCAAGGTGCTTGGTGCTAGGCATCAGGAGGGCGGTCTCTAGGCCCCTAAACGGGGTTTAGTCTCAGAATTCTGGGACAAAACAGAGTTTTCTCGTGTCATGACGAAGTTCAACGCTCTTGCTTGTGGCAGAACCGGAAAAGCGTGTAAGGGAGGAAGGATCTTTCGTTCATTTACCCTAGGGGTATTGGGTGTGATTTTATTCGATAACAGGTTTAACTGAGTGGTTTGATCTTTATTTACTTCCGGGTTCACGAGGTTCGGCGGCTCCTCGCCTTTTAGCACGGTGGCGCAGTTGGTCGCGGCTATCACGGCTTTCTTTGTATGGATCTCGACGCTGGTGCTGGCGATGTGGGGAGTGACTACGGTGTTGTCTAGGTTCAGCAAGGGCTGTCTGAATCGATGGGCTCCTTCTCGTAGACGCCTAGGGCTCTGCCCCGGCGATCCAGCCTTTAGTGCCTATTGCATTCTCATAAACTACTGGGCCGCAGAGATGTTCACGAGGTAGGCTGTGAGCTTCATCATGCGGAGCTGTTCTTCGCCGACCATGTGGTGGGTTTCGGGTGTGAGGGGGACGTGCAAGGAGAAAAAGGTTAGAGCCCCTTTAGTAGCTCCTCGAGCGTCATGTAGCCTATGTTAAGCTCCCTCTCTTTCTCGGGGTTCCTCACGCAGTCGTAGTAGACGACTTCCATGTTGAAGCCCCTGGCTCCGGGCACCATGGTGGACCCTATTCTGCCCATTCCAACGATGCCCAGTATCTCGTGGATGTCTCCGCCTATGAACATCTTTAGGCCCCCCATGCGTATACCCATTTTTCGTCCCTGATTGGTTGCCTCTTCTACATTCGATTTTATTGTACCTCACGGCATAGTTGCTCACGACTTAGGTTTTCAGCATGTTCAATCAACTTACGTTGATAATGTCGGTCATGAGAGAGATTATCCCATCAACTCCCCTACCCTTTTTTAGTAAAATATCTCTGTGGGATGGGCTTTTTTTTCTCCTTCAAAGACACATCTAAGTTCGGCAACTTCTTCGAGTATATTTGGATTGCTTGGGTGGGATACAAAGTTGACTTGTAACATATACTTTGGGTTTTGCCCACACATCATCATTGCAATATCTGGAATAATATGGCTTCCGAAAACGTTTTTTCGTGTTTTATACCATAAAATTAATATTCAGGAATTTCCTGAATATTTAATACATGAGAAAAATAGTTAAAAGAACCGAAAACCAGGGCTTGACGACACAAAATCTGGATGAATTGTTCGATGGACTGTTAAAACCCATGAACAGCGAGAACGCGAGACTAGTCTACAAGATATTCTTTGACGCTAAAGACCGGGGACTTACGACACTAGACCTCCAGCACCTACTCCAAGACCACCAAAGGAAATACAACAAAAAAGACCTCCACAACTGGCTGAACGACCTCATGGACGCGGGACTCATCACCAAAGAAAGCCAACGAGGAAAACCCACCATAATCGACTATAATGGCCGATATACGTACGATATCTGGCGCCTGACACCCCAAGGATACCAGATCGGGCGAAAAATAGAGAACTTTCTAGGCAAATACCCTAACCTAAATGAACAGAAAACCATCGAGAAAACACGCATCCCAAGCCTCCAGGAGCTGAAAACCGGAGACCTCAGAGAAATAGAGAGCCTATACATAAACTCAATTATACTGCTAGCCCTCCATAAGACGGGAGGAAAGTCTGATCTGAAAGAGATATCGGGGAACACGATCCTCCAACCCAGGCCTCTCCGCAGCTTCCTAGAGGCCCACATAAGATCCACGTCACCCCCCCTATACCATATGAGCGAGAAAACCCTCGGCATCGGAGAGAGGATCCTGCAGAAACTAGGGCTGAGATCCGTGAACTATGACGTGTCCTTGAGTTCGGAGGGTAAGAAAATATCTGAAGGCATCCTGAAGGCATTACGCCTATAATTGGAGACCAAGGAAACGCTGGACGTAATTTATGTCCATAATCTTGAAGGTACTTTATCTATAAGGCGTAAAACAAGCGATCGGAGAAATGATGCAAAAATGTTAAAATGAATCACTGTATATGCTGTTTTTTTAACGTTTTCTCTATGACCATCCTCCGAGATATAAAAACACGAAAATCACTTGGACATAAATCTTATCCATGAGGAAAATGTCCCGTTTTTGGGTAAATTTGCCTAAAGACGCGCCCGTTGAACCCGCGCCTAACTAGGAGGGGGAACGCGAAAACCATACCCGTCTCTTTAATCGCGAAACTTTCGAGCCTAAGAGGCAAGCCCGAATCGTGGAAACTGTCCGGACAACAAGAAGCTCCCGCTAACGAAATAGGCTTGGGAGGGGGAACCGCTCAAACAGTGAGCCTGTGTGAAGGTTAGTAAAAATGTTTACAGAAACCAAATTAAACGTCGCATCGAACACGAGAACAACCATAAGAATCTCTTTTCCAGATTTAGATTGAAGCCTTAAGAAGCGACCCCGAGGGCCTAATCGATGAAGGCAAACTACATCGACGGTTAGGAGGGCCCTTAGAGAAATCGTCATTACGCTAAGGAATTTAATCGCCCTTTTTTCAAGCATTTTCTGTATAGAAACCCCTAGGGTAAATGAAGAGAAAATGCTTGTGAAAAGCCTAAACCTGTTCCACGTAGGCTTAACTATATAATATGCATTAAACAACGCCCATCAGGTAGTCGTGGATGAAACCACTCTATCCCTAGGGAGACGCCCAGTATCGTGGACCGGCCCAGGAGGAGATAATTTATACTCAAGCTATTCCAAGACGCTCGGATCAGTGCAAGGTCCATGTTGGACGTTGCAGGTCACTCTCTTCGCAGAGACTCCTCGCTAAGCCTCTCTTGTATGAACAACATTTAGGGTAGTTCGAAAAATAGGCATCAGGCGCGGCATTGATTTATTTATCGTTCATACCAAGATGGCTCGCGGCCCAAGGAGTTATAAAAAACTTTTTTGTCCCAGAATTCTGAGACGAAAAGGTGCTTATGGGAGGCGCGCAGCGCCGAGTCGGGATATCATCTTCCATTAATGGGTAACGACTTCCTATACGTTCTCGAAGTAAATAATCTGATTGATATCTTACGAGACGCCGAACTTCAGGGGTATGCTCTTTCTGAATGCCATAATGAGCAAACCTAATTCGTTCAAACCGTTAGAAACTACACACTCCTTTTTCTGTGGGAGTGCTAAATAAAAGGATGAAGGGGATTCCGCGCCACGATGAAAGGCTCAAGCGGCAGGAAGGTTACCCTAACAAACGTGTTAATAGGCGTCACCAACGTTTTCTCATCAGTTTACCCTAGGGTAAACCAACGGAAAATGTGTTGAGAACCTCCACAACAAGGGGTTAGATCCTGACGACGGCGCCCTTGTCGGCGCTCGTCACCAGCTTGGCGTATCGAGCGAGGTAGCCGCTCGTAACGTTGGGCGGCCTAGGCTTCCACTCCGCCTTCCTCTTCGCCAACTCCTCCTCGGAGATCAGGAGATCTAGCTTTCTCCCAGGGACGTCTATGGATATACGGTCTCCGTCCCGTACCAAGGCAATGGGGCCGCCAACCGCTGCCTCTGGCGCGATATGGCCTATGCAGGGGCCGCGGCTCGCGCCGCTGAACCTGCCGTCACTGAGTATGGCGCCCCTGTAGAGGCCGTAGCCCACCACGGCGCTCGTGGCCGCCAGCATCTCCCTCATGCCGGGACCCCCCTTGGGTCCCTCGTAGCGGATCACTATGATGTCGCCGTTCTCGATGCCTCTGCCATGGATTGCCTTAAGCGAGTCTTCCTCCCTGTCGAAGCACTTCGCCGTTCCGGTGAACACCCACATGGCGGGGTCGATGGCTGCCATCTTGGCCACGCCGCCGTCTGGGGCGAGGCTTCCCTTCATTATGGCGATGCCGCCGGTCTCGTGCACCGGGTTGCTCAGCAGCCTGATCACCTCGTCGTCGAGCACCTTCGCCCCCTCCAAGTTCTCCTTTAGAGTCTTCCCGGTGGCGGTTATCACGCCAGTGTCCAGCCTGTCCTCCAGCCTCTTCATCACCGCGGGTATCCCCCCGGCGCAGTGGAGGTCCACGATCTTGTAGGGCCCAGCTGGGGCCATGTTGCAGAGGTGGGGCGTCTTCTTGCTTATCTCGTCGAAGAGCTCTAGGGGCAGCCCTATGCCGCACTCCTCCGCAACAGCCTTGAGGTGAAGCACGGTGTTGGTACTGCCGCCCAGCGCCATGTCCACCGTTATGGCGTTCCTGAACGCGGCCTCCGACATGATCTTCCTCGGCGTCAACCCCTTCTCGAGAAGCATCATAATCTTCTTCCCCGCCTCCTGGGCCAGCCTCACCCGCTCCATTCCGGTGCTCTCCGCCGTCGCCATGTAGGGCAGAGTCATGCCTATGGACTCGATGAGGCACTGCATGGTGTTGGCAGTGAACATGCCGCCGCAGGCACCGGGGCCGCAGCAGATATCCTCAAGGTATTTGGCCTCCTCTTCACTGAGCTTCCCGCTGACCATTAGGCTAGCTGCCTCAAAGAGCTCCTGGACGGTGATCTTCTGGCCCTTGTACCTGCCCCAGGCGGGGCAGCCGGGCTCCATGGGACCGCCTAGAGCGAAGATTGTGGGTATGTCGATTCTCGCCGCGGCCATGAGCATGCCGGGGTCGATCTTGTCGCATGTGGTCACGCAGACCATGGCGTCGAAGCCGTGGCTCTCGGCCATGACCTCGATGCTGTCGGCGATGATCTCCCTGCTCGGGAGGCTCATCTTCATCCCCTGATGCCCCATCACTATGCCATCGCAGACCGCGATGGTGTTGAACTCCCTCGGCACCCCCCCGGCGGCGGCTACGCCCAGCTTGATCTCCTCGGCGAGCCTGCCCAAGTGCACGTGGCCCGGGTTGATCTCGGTGAAGCTGTTGGCTATCGCTATCAAAGGCTTCTTCAGGTCCTCGTCCGACACCCCCGTGCCCTTCAGGAGGGAGCGGTGGCTCATCCGGTCGGGGCCGTCGTAGACCTTGCTTGACCTGTGACGTGGATTAACACTCATACGGTGGAACGCGTTACCACACCATATAATATTTACTTGAACAACCGATTACAACACAGGAAGCGAATACGGGTAAATCGCCGTAACACGTAATTGTTATTTATACAGCGACGAAGGATTAAGCGAAAAAGGTAAAAACTTCGCAAATACAGCCAAGATATTTACCAGAAAAATGCATCAATGCGTGAATAACGTGGAAAAATCCTCCCACCCCTACACAAATTTAATTCTCAAGGCATAATACAAAGAAAACCCAGATCCATTTTTTTATGATTTTGCCAACCCTCGACCGAACCTATTTTTATACACTGAACTAACTATGGAGTCGTGCTGGATGAACTCTGCGGGGAGAGCTACCATAAGGCCGCGGAGATATTCAACCCGCTGAAGAACCACGCAGCCATAGCCTCCATACTAAGCGGTTTAACGG
>CAZGZR010000112.1:0-7923 GCA_964529745.1 uncultured Candidatus Bathyarchaeia archaeon | reverse complement strand
CCTTGTTGTATGCGATATGAGCTGGAGGCCGTTTGTCTCGGGGATTGGGGTGGCCGTCAGGCTAATGGTTACCGGCGACAGGGGGGTCCTGTAGATCACGTTGAGGAGCCTCCAGACGGCGAGCTACGCGACTCTATTGGCGGCTGTATTGGGGTTACCTCTGAGCGTGTTTATTTCGATGCGGGAGTTCCCTGGTAGACGGGCGCTGAGATTCTTCTTCAACGCGATGGTGGGGGTGCCCACGGTGACGCTGGGCCTGCTGCTCTTCACCCTGTTCTCGAGGAGCGGCCCCCTGGGGGGACTCCAGCTCCTCTACACGGTTCCCGGGATGGCTATAGGGCAGGCGGCGCTCATACTACCGATCATGGTGAGCTTCGTGGTGAGCGCCATAGAGAGCAAGGAGACTGAGCTGCGGGACCTCGTCCGCACCCTCGGGGCCACTGAGATGGACACGTCCATAGCCATAGTCCGGGAGGCTTTCAGCGGCGTCAGCCTGGCGCTGGTGTCCAGCTTCAACAGGGCCTTCGCGGAGCTCGGCATCGCCACCATGCTGGGCGCAAACATCAGCGGCGTGACCAGGGTGCTCACCACGGCCATAGCCTTGGAGACATCCAAGGGCGAGCTCGGGCTCAGCTTCGCCCTCAGCTTCATACTGCTCATAGTGGTCCTGGGCCTGAACTACGTCATTAGTCGGTTGCGGGGGGGCGGGACGTGACAGTCCTCTACGATCTCAACAGTGTATCGAAGCACTACGGGGACGTGAGGGCGCTCCAAGACGTAAGCATAGCCATAGAAGAGGGGGAAAACCTGGGGGTCGTGGGGCAGAGCGGGGCAGGCAAGACCACCCTGCTTCGCATCCTCTCCGGCCTCGAGGAGCCCACCGACGGCTCGGTGTCCTTCAAGGGCAGCCGACTGGACGCTTCCACCCGTTTATCCCTGAGGAGATGCGCTACCATGATCTTCCAGTCCCCGCTGTTCCTGAGGGGCGACGTGTTCACCAACGTCGCATATGGGCTCAGGCTCAGAAAGACCCCGGACGACGAGGTCAAGGTGCTTGTGGCCGAGGCCCTCGACAGGGTCAGGCTCGGCGGCTACGAGGATAGGCCGGCTAGGAGGCTCTCGGGCGGCGAGCAGCAGCGTGTCGCGTTGGCCCGTGCCCTCGTCCTGGACCCGGAGGTCCTGTTGATCGATGAGCCTACGTCTAACCTCGACGCGGCCAACGCCAAGGTCATCTCGGCCATCATAGAGGACGAGAGGCGGGGGCGTACAGTGGTCGTTTCCACGCACGACCTCGATCTGATTAAGAGGCTGACGGACAGGACGGTCTTCATAGAGGGGGGCCGGGTGACTGAGGAGGGGGCGCCCAGCGAGCTGGTCTCCATCACGAGGCTGTCGGAGAACGTGTTCACCGGCGTGAGCCGCGTCGTCGAGGGCGTCGCTCAGGTGGACGTGGGGAACGTGGTGGTGAGGGCCGCCGTAGACAGGACAGGCAGGGCCATCATACACGTGAAGCCCGAGGATATAATCGTCTCTCTGGACAGGATCGAGACGAGCGCCAGGAACCAGTTCATGGGCACCGTCGTTGGTGTGGAGTCGCTCAACAACCTCGTCTTGCTGAGGATAGACGTGGGGGAGACGTTCACGGTTCAGGTGACGAACCGGTCGTTCAAGGAGATGGGCCTCAACGTGGGCAGAAGAGTGTACATCTCCTTCAAGGCTTCGTCCGTGATAGTGCTCTGAGGCTACCTGTCCTCTTTTATCTTCTGTTCGAGGGTCTTGAGTTCGCCGTGCTCTGAGACCCTGATCCTTGTCTCCAGGCGCACCGGTAAGCCTACCTGCCTGAAGAACCCCATGAGGTTGGCGCCGTCGATGTAGTCCTTGATCTTTCCCTGCTTTATGGCCTCCACCAGCATGGCCTCTATCTTGGGCATGACCTGCGGGTACTGGTGTTTGGCGGTGTTCCAGACCTCCCACGCCCTGTTCCTGAAGTATCTTCCCAGTAGCTCGTCGTTGGTGGGCTCTTTAGGCGGCTCCGGCTCGGGCTCGTTCTCCTTTATCTGGTTCAGGAGCATCTTGCGCCGCAGCTCTTGGAGTCTCCTCTGTTTGATGCGTTCAAGCTCTTCGTCCATGTCTTTGGCCTGCGTTGAAATAGCGAGGATGATGAGATTTATTCTTTCTGATGGCCGCCGGCTTGATGCTGCTGATCCTGATGCTGTTTACGATAACTAGGAGCGTCAGCCCGACGTCCCCGAGGACCACGGCCATCCAGAGAGTTATGGAGCCTAGGGCGCCCAGTATCACGATGGCCAGCTTCACCAGCACAGACAACACTATGTTCTCTTTGACGCGGGCCACCGTGGTCTCGGCGAGGCGGAGGAGGTAGATCAGCCTGCTGAGGTCGTCCTCCAGTAGCACGATGTCCGCAGTCTCCAGGGCGATGTCGCTGCCCAGGCCGCCCATGGCCACGCCGACGTCGGCGGCGGCCAGCGCCGGGGCGTCGTTCACCCCGTCACCCACCATCACGACCCTGCCTTCCTTCTTCATCCTTTCTACGACACCCACTTTCTCGTCCGGCAGGAGGCCGGCGTGGTAGCCGTTGAACCCCAGCTGCCGGGCGATGGCTCTGGCCGTGTTCTCGTTGTCGCCGGTGAGCATCTCCACCTTCATGCCCTTCCGCTTAAGACTCGTAATGGTGTCCCGGGCTCCCGTGCGTCTCTCGTCCATTAGGCTTATGAGGCCGATGGCGTCGTTCTCCTTGGCCACTATGACGGTGGTCTTTCCCTGGTTCTCAAGCTCAGCTAGTGCCTCGTCGGGGTAGCTGAGCCCGTTGTCGATGAAAAGTCTCTGGCTTCCGATCTGGTAGAGGGAGCCGTCTATGACAGCCTCTACGCCTCTTCCGGTCTGGGACTTGAACTCGGATGCGTCGATCAGGGCCACGCCCTCTCTGAGGGCGGCCTCGGTTATCGCCGACGCTATGGGGTGCTTGGAGTTAGCCTCCAGCGTAGCCGCCACGCTCAGCAGCGTCTCCCTCGAGACGTTGTACGGAACCACGTCGGTGACTACGAGCCTGCCCCGTGTGAGGGTGCCGGTCTTGTCGAACGCGAACACGGTGGCCTTGTCCACCTCCTCGATGTAAGTGCTGCCCTTCACGAGGACGCCGTTGCGGCTCGCGCTGGTGATGGCGGAGACCATGGCCACGGGCGTCGCTATGGTCAACGCGCAGGGGCAGCCGATGACCAGCAGCACCAGGCTGTTGTAGATGGACGGGATCAATGGACGGCCGAGAAACAGAGGCGGCACCGCGGCGACGAGCGCCGCCAGCACGATGATGAGGGGCGTGTAGTACCGGGCGAACCTGTTCACCATGGTCTCGGTGGGGCTCTTCCGCTCCTCGGCCTCCTGGACCATCCGGAGTATGCTGGCCAGCATGGTCTCAGACGAGGCTCGGGTCGTCCGCACAGCGAGGAAGCCATCTAGGTTGATGGTGCCGGCGAAGACCTCGTCGCTCACCCGCTTCAACACCGGGACAGACTCGCCCGTTATCGCCGCCTGGTCCACGGTGGTCTCCCCCTCCACGACCCTGCCGTCGAGGGGCACTCGGTCCCCCGGCCGGACGACGAATATCTCCCCGGGGATGACCTGGCCCACGGGGACGTCCACCTCTTCCTCGCCTCGTCTTATGGTGGCGATCTCGGGCCTCAGCTCCATGAGCGCCTCAATGGCGTGCCGCGCCCTCTCGGACGCGATGACCTCAAGCCTCAGTGATATGCTGAAAAGGAACACCACCAGCGCGCCCTCCTGGTATAGACCGAGTATGGTGGCCCCTACCGCCGCGATGGTGACGAGGAGGTTGATGCCTACGCGGCCCTTCAGGAGGCCCCTGACTCCCTTCTCGGCCAAGGGGTAGCCCGTGACGGCCATGGCCGCCACAAGGAGGCTCTGGGACGCCTCAGGGTAGGCCCCGAGGGTCTCTAGCAGGATGCCTAGGGCGATGGCTACGCCTGCGGCGATGAGGGTGTTCCAACTGCCTTTCCCCTGAGTGTGGCCGTGGGATTCATCTTGACCCCACTCGCAGGTCGTGCACGCCGGCCCCGGACCGATGTCGCAGGATATGCACGCCTCGCTAAAGGATTTATCGTGGCTGCTGTGATCGTGGTCGCAGGAGGTGCATGCGTTTTCGTCACTTTGTTCCGGCATCCTTCAGCAGGCTCAATTTCTCCCCAGATCGAGTCTTTATTAAGTTAATGCTATGGATTGTCTGTATATTATTAGAAATTATTAATAATATGCAGGTTTTTTATTAATCCATGACTGTTATCAGCGTTAGCCTGACTCCCGATCTGCTGGAGAGGCTGGATGGGTTCGTGGAGAAGATGGGGTTCTCAAGCAGGTCCGAGGCGTTGAGGCTCGCCGTGAGGGACAGCCTGAGCCAGTTCTCGCTCCAGAGCATGCAGCGGGGGCAGATCATGTCCACGGTGACCATAATATCCGAGACGCAGAGCGCCAGCAGCCACCTGGGCATACTGGACCTGAGGAACGGTTTCGACGACATAATCTTTGGGAACATGCACCTGCACATAGAGGAGGGGCTCTGCATCGAGATATTCCTGGTGAAGGGGGACTCGGAGACGGTGATGGACTTCGTGGCCAGATCCAAGACCGTGAAGGGGGTGCAGGAGGTAAACTACACCCTCACGCCCCTCGAAGGCTAGCCGGGACTATTCTTTTAACCCGTAGCCACCCTCTATTCACCGATGTCAAACAGACCTGATTTCAAGGTCCTGGGGAAGGACACCCCCCGACAGGATGGCGTCGCCAAGGTCACTGGCAGGGAGAAGTACGCCTCAGACCTCTCGCTGCCTAACATGCTACACGCCAGGGTGCTCAAGAGCCCCCACGCCCACGCCAGGGTGAAGCGGATAGACGCCTCCGCCATCACCGATCCAACCGTGGTAACGCTCACCCCAGACGAGGTGCCAGGCATACTGTTCTGCCCCCGCCTCGTGAGCACCCCCGAGGCCACATACAAGGACTGGAGGGTCCTCACAAGCAAGCCCAGGTACGTGGGGGAGCCCATCGCAGCCGTAGCGGCGGAATCCGAGGAGGAGGCCCAGCGCGCCCTAGAGTCCATAGAGGTGGAGTACGAGGAGCTCACCACCGTATTCGACGCCCTGGAGTCCATGGAGCCCGGCGTCGAGCCCATCCACGACACCATCGAGCTCGACGAAGACGTCCTCAAGGTAGAGAACAACGTAGCCTGCCAGCTAGAGATAACGGAGGGCGACACGGAGGAAGGCTTCAGAAACTCCTCCCACATCGTGGAACGCACATACAGGACCAACAGACGCTACCACGCCCAGCTGGAGACCAAGTCCGTACTTGTCCGCCCCGAGCCCAACGGCGGCGTCACCGTGTGGAGCACCACCCAGACCCTCCACAACACCCGGATACTGCTCCACGAATTATTCGGCATACCCATGGGCAAGATCAGGGTCATGAAGGTGGCCATAGGCGGCAGCTTCGGCTCAAGCATACAGGTAAACCCCGTGGTCCCCATCGCCGTCGCCCTCGCCCTCAAATCCAGGAGACCCGTACGGCTCAGCTACACCCGCGAGGAAGACTTCCACGACCACTGCAGCTACCAGATGATCTTCAAACTCAAACTGGGCGCAGACAACGAGGGGAAGCTCACCGCCGGCCACCTCGACGCGTGGCTCGACATAGGCGCCCACCAGGTACAGGCCTACCCCCTCCTGGGCTGCGTCGTCGGCTGGTGGGTCAGCCTCTACAAGCTCCCCGCCAAGAGCTACGCAGGCAAAGCAGTATACACCAACAAGGTCCCCGCCTGCGCCTTCCGCGGCTACGGCAACCCCCAGATCACCTGGGCCGTCGAGACCCTCATGGACGAGCTCGCCGATGAAGTGGGCCTAGACCCCCTCGACTTCAGGCTTAAAAACTACATAGGCGAAGGCGACCTCTTCTGGGGCCAGGGCCCAACAGTCAAATCCATAATCCAGAGCTGCGGCGTCGAGGAGATACTCACCCGAGGCGCAGAAGCCATAGACTGGTACAACAGGCCAAGCCCAGCCGAACAGACCGGCAGATACCGCCGCGGCGTAGGCATGGCCAGGGGATACCACACCAGCAGCGCAGGCGCCCCCGTCCCCGGCACCGTCATCGACTTCGGAGGCGCCATGCTCAAACTCAACGAAGACGGCACCCTCGACTACATAACCGCCCTCATGGACCACGGTGGAGGCACCATAGACGCCCATACAAAGATAATCGCCGAGGAGCTGGAGCTGCCCCCCCATAAGGTCAACATCGTCCGCGCCGACACGGGCACCACCGTCTACGACGTATGCACCCACGCCAGCCGCGGCGTATACAGCGGCGGAGGAGCAGCCCTCAAAGTAGCCAAACAAATAAAACAAAAAATACGCGAACAAGCCGCCAAACAACTAGACGCCTACCCCAACGCGCTGAAATTCAGATACGACCCCCAACAGGATCAAACCACCGTATACGCCGAAGGCGTAGAAAACCGAGAAACCACATACAAGCAACTCGCCACAACCATGCGCCACAAGAACCTCGGAACCATAGCCGCCGTAGACAGCTACAGACAACCCAGCTGCCCACCCCACTTCACAGGCTACTTCATAGAAGTCGAGGTGGACACCTGGACAGGCAGAGTCAAGCCCCTCAGAGTCATCGCGGGCGCCGACATAGGCACCGTAATCAACCCCAAGCTCGCCAAAGGCCAGATCCACGGTGGCTTCGCCCAAGGCTGGAGCATGACCACCAACGAGGACACCCCATACCACCCAGAAACCGGCGACCTATGGAACCAGGGCCTCGTCTCAGACTACAAGACACCCACCGCCAAGGACATGCCCAGCCTAGACGACTTCACCGTATTCTTCGCCGACACCTATGAGCCCACAGGCCCCTTCGGCGCCAAAGGCATCGGCGAAGGCGCCCTCAACCCCGTGGCAGGAGCCGTGGCCAACGCCATCCAGAACGCCCTGGGGGTCAGGTTCTACGAGCTCCCCATAACCAAGGACAAGATACTTGAGGCACTGGAGGCCGAGACATGAACCCCATAAACAGACACAACACCCACATACTGACATCCTTCGAGTACCACCAACCCACCACCGTCGAAGAAGCAGTCGAGACACTCAGGGAACACCCCGACGCCAAGCCCTTGGCTGGAGGCACTGACCTCGTACCCAAGATGAAGCAGGCCCTCATCAAGCCCAGACACATAGTGAACCTCAAGAAGATACCCGAGCTAAGCATAGTCGAGGAACGCGGAGACACGGTCTACATCGGCGCAGCCGTCAAGCTTAGAGAACTCGAGAAAAACGAGACCATCCAGAAAAGGCTGCCGCTGCTAACCAGATGCGTCAAATCCATCGGCAGCGTCCAGATAAGAAACATGGGCACCATCGGTGGCAACGTCTGCAACGCCTCACCGGCGGCCGACGCCGCCCTCGGCCTAGTAGCCCTAGAAGCCACCGTACACATAGCGGGCCCCGACGGGGAGAGACGGGTGGAAGCCAAAGACTTCTTCAAGGGCCCCGGGCTCACCATCCTCCGTGGAGATGAGATCGTCACCGGCTTCACGGTGCCCGTCCCTCCCAGAGACACAGGCACATGCTTCATCAGCGTAGGACGAACCGCGCTGGACATAAGCACCATAAGCATCGCCGTGGCCCTGAGGACAGACGGGGACCGGGTGAAGGACGCCAAGATAGCCCTAGGCAGCGTAGCTCCGACGCCGCTGAGGCTTTCGGACGTGGAGAAACAGCTGGAGGGAAAGAAGCTCACGGAGAAGCTCATCGAGGACGCGGCCGGGAAGGTATCGGAGAGCATCCAGCCCATAACGGATGTCAGGGGGACAGCAGAGTACAGACG
>CAZGZR010000111.1:0-8171 GCA_964529745.1 uncultured Candidatus Bathyarchaeia archaeon | reverse complement strand
CGGAGGAGTCTGAAGCGGGGCCCGTTTTCATCGGGAATTCATACTACGCCATCATCGATGTGGATATGGACGGCCCCTACGACGACCCCCAGATAACCTATAGGAGGTACAGCGGAGACCCGATCGAGGGCTCGCCGGCCGACCTAGACATATGGACGGCTACCGCCTACGGCGACGATTTGACGCTGGAGTGGGAGCCTCGAGAAGGCGACTACTGGATAGTCATCATGAACCTCGACGGGTCCCCGGGTGTGGACGTGGACGCCGGCCTCGGCGTGAAGGCGCCTTTCCTCGACTTGATCGGCAAGGGGCTACTATTCGGCGGCTTCGTCTGCTTCGGGATCGGCGCAGTGATCATCTACGTCGCCGTCGTCAGGAGAGACTAGGAGGCAACACGGATGGTATACTGTAAAAAGTGCGGAAAGGAGCTAAGCGAGGACGCCGAGTACTGTTCCGGCTGCGGAGCCAGGCAACACGTGGACGAGCTGGTGCTCGCCTCGTGGGGGGAAAGGTTCGTGGCCTTCCTCATCGACTCCCTGCTGGTCGGGATAGTGGCGGGCATGGTCGCGTGGCCCCTCAGGTGGCACGACCCCTTCCCCTTCCTCAACGTGGGCGTCAACAGCGTCTTCCTGTTCCTCTACTGGACGTACCTTGAGGGTACGGAGGGGCAGAGCCTAGGCAAGAGGGCCATGAAGATCAGGGTAACCGATCTACGCGGCGAGCCCATCGACATGAGCAGGAGCATGTACCAGGCAGTCGGGAAAGCCTTCCTGATGCCCCTGGACGTCATAATCGGCTGGCTCCTTTACCCGGACAGGCAGCAGAGGCTGTTCAACTACCTCAGCGGGACCATCGTGGTCAAGGAGTAGCCACTCCTAACCCCTTTTATTTTTTGTAATGCAGCCGTATCTGTGTCATGAGTCTTGATTGTGTAAACAAGTCACCGAACCTAGACAGCTGCGCCTGCGACAACATGGACTGTATCAGGAGAGGCGTGCTGCGCGTGCTTCGCCAACCACCGTTCCCACGGAAACCTGCCTGCGTGTCTCAGGCCGGATGACTAGCCTCTCAACAAAATCTCGGTAGACTCAGCAATACGGAGATCGAGCCTCTTCACTGGCTACGTTTCTTCCAGTGCGCCGCTATCTCCCGAGCCGTGGCAAACCAGACCCCCGGTCGCCTCATGTAGTTGATCGTACGCTCCAGCAGCATCATGTTCCCGGGCTTGCCGATGATCTGCGGGTGGAACATACTGGTCCAGCAAAGGCCGTACCTGTAGTAGCCATCAAAAGCGTTGGTCCATATCTGATAGCCCGTCTCGGGGCACAGCATCCTGGCCTTGTAGTTTCCGAATGGGTAGTCGGCGAAGAGGTGGAAGTCGTCCATCTCGTAGTAGCTGGGCACCTCCACGAGGCCATTTGGCAGCGTGTACGGCATGTCGCTGCCCCTGAGGCTGCTGTCGTAGATGAACCCGTTCTCAGCGAGGACGTCCAGCGTGTTGGGACTAAGCTCGCCGCCCGCGGTCCTGTTCCCCACGGGCCTGTAGCCAGTGGCGTCCTCGATTGCTTCCACACACTTCAGCAACAGCCCTGTCTCCTCCTCCTTGCTGAGATTCTCGATCTTTTCGTGCATCCAGCCGTGGGTGGCCACGTCGTGTCCCCGTTCAACTATCTCCGCGACATCCTCTGGGTGGTTCACGGCATTCATGGCCACCACAAACCAAGTGGACTTGATCCTGCGCTCGTCTAGGAGGTCCAGTATCCGAGGGATAATGCCGGCCTTCCAAACGTAGGTGCCCTGAGACAAGACCCGGGGCATCTCCGCCACCTCGGGCATGTTACCCATGAACACGTACTCGGCGTCGAGGTCGAAGGTGAAGCAAACGGCGCACTTCTTACCGTCAGGCCACGCAGAACTCATGACGATCAAGAGGGTATTCGCCCTCTACGTGTATAAGGTTCACCTCGGGGCTAAGCCTATATCTTCAGAACCGAACTCGTAGACGGGAGACCCCATGGCCGACCAAGGACTGCTATACAGCGAGGACTACCACGCCCATCAGTTGTTGTTCCACGTGTTCTTCGCGGCCGCGATAGTCCTTATAGCCTACCTGTCGATGAGCCCCTTCAACACCAAGCTACCCAGAGAGGCACAGGCACTGCTAGTCTTGGTGGTTCTGCTCCTGATATTCCTCTACTTCACCCTCAGGACCCTGAGGATCAGGGTGACGGATAGGGATCTCAGCCTCTCCTTCGGCGTCATAGGAACCAGCATACCTCTCTCAGAGGTGCTCCATGTGGAGAAGGAGAAGCCTTCTTTCTGGAGGTACGGGGGACTGGGGATAAGGTGGGGGTGGGATGGAAGCGTGGGCTACCTCATGAACTACGGCGACGCTGTCCGGGTCGTACGCCGCAGAGGCAGGGCCATAGTTTTTAGCACACGCTCCCCAGACGAGGTTGTGGCTGTCATCGAGGACAGGCTGAGAAACAGGGAGAGAGACTAGGCTATCTATTTCTCTGTTCAAAATATTAGACTAAAATAGCCTGAGATACCCATACTTCTGATGCTTGTTCCACCAATAGTTGAGGCGGTAAGAAAGACCATTCCCTCGTTTAGAGAGGACAACAACTCGTAAGTTTAAAAGGTATGTTTCCGCCGGTCTACGAGGATGGAACCTAAACATTTCATAGGTGAACGTGGTTTTGTAGCCCGCTGCCTATCACCAACATTTAAGGCGGCTTCAGAAGAGACGTACGACTTCAAGGGAGGTTCCTTATGAGTATGCGTCCACCTTTCATGGTTTCCTACAGCATCACAACTAAATGTAACCTGAAGTGCAAGCACTGCTATAGCGAGTCGGTTGACCAAGCCGCTCCAGACGAGTTAACGACACAGGAAGCGTTTCACCTCATCGACGACCTCTCAAAATGGGGAATAGGACTGCTCATCATTGATGGTGGAGAGCCCTTATGCCGGGATGATCTTCTGGATGTGGTAAAGTATGCCTCCTCCAAAGGAATACGAACTACCATCGGTAGTAACGGGACGCTGATAGACGAGCCGATGGCCAAGAAGATGCGTGAGGCCGGTGTTATGTCAGTCGCTATATCGGTAGATGGAGCTGATGCCCAGACTCACGACGAATTCAGAGGTATAAGCGGTGCGTTTGAGCAGACCTTGAAGGGTATAGAGGCGTGCCACAACGCAAGCTTACCTTTCCAGCTCAACATGATCATCAGGAAAGACACTTTGTCGCAACTAGGAGACATGTTGCGTCTGGCAGTCGAACAAGGCGCCAATGCCGTAGAGCTTTTTGATCTGGTGGCTGCAGGGAGAGCGAAGGAGGAATGTAGGGAGCAGGTGCTAAATCCTGATGAGAGAAGACAGGCGATGGAACTGCTGGCGGATGCTCAGCGGGACTACCCGTTGATTATAAGGGTCATTGCCTGTCCCATGTATCCTCTTCTCCTCCGTCAAAAGGAGATACAGCCAAAGTACTTTCCCACCGAGATGCTCAAGAGAATCCCCTACTATGGTAGGGGTTGTGCCGCAGGGATGCCCGGTGGCTACGTTGTGATCCGATCAAACGGCGAAGTGAACCCTTGCATGCTGCTCCAGGTTAATTTGGGTAATATCAGGGAGCGGAGCATAAAAGCTATCTGGGACGATTCGCCCGTCCTGGCTCAATTGCGTCAGAGAAACTTACTACAAGATGAATGTGGAGACTGTTCCTACAGAGATTCATGTTCTGGATGCCGAGGCAGGGCCTACGAGGAGACAGGCGACATGATGGCTGCCGACTTAGGCTGTTGGCTAGTGCCAAGGTAACTCATGACCTGTCCTCCCTCCTCTTAACCTCGACGCCGTCGACGGCAAAGTCAGCAGTCTTCCGCGGTCTACTAAGAGGGTTCAACTCCTCACCACGCTGAGGACCTAGGGCTACGACGAGCCCCCCGGATATAATTTTAGCCTTCTCAGAGACATTCGTTACACTTCTACGAGCCGGGTGCGTATGAGATCCAATAGCGGAAACGTGGACTGTACCGCTATCGGATGCGTCAGGAGTCCCACCTGCCGACGCCTTCTTGACACTTCTACATCATCCTCATCTAGGGCGACCATGCCGGTCTCGTCACCTATGTAGTCGGGGCGCCAAGCCTCCTCCTTTGAGAGCCCGTATGACAGGTATCTTGCGGGCTTCATTGTACTCTTTGTCGATGAGGCGGCCCACCTAATTCTAGGGGATTATGTAGGTCCATTTGACTGGAAGATAGTCGAAATAAGCCCGCCGATGGATGTGGCCCTGGGCTGGGTCTACGGGAAGGATGAAGACAGGACCAAGGACACCCGGGAATAGGTAGAAAAACATTCATCCACATGCCGGGCTGTATGTACAAGGCTGGAAATCAAACGTGGTGAAAGTGTAGAGGTGGAAAGATCGGGGATAAGAGGCAATAGGCGATTACCGTAATAATGAGTTGCCCCGGCTCTTCCTTCCAGACATGACCCTGTTTTTAATCTTCATTTACTATAATAGTGTGAGGTAAGGATCATACCCAGAAAACTTCTTTGCCGTATTTATAATAAAACATATTAAAAATGGGACATTAATGTCGCAATGGTTAAATATTGATGACAGGACAGTGCTGAGGGCGTTCTCTTGCAGACATTCCCCGTGAGAGGTAGATATATGCCTAATACCGGAGACGAAGACAAAACTGGTTCAAAGAGAGAGATTGGGTTACAGATGCGGGGGCTCAACACAAGTGAAAGATTCCAAGGAGGCTGAAACGTTCCACGTGACCAGTGGGATGGGAGAAGTGGATGATGAAGCTTGACGCAGTCCTCGCATTGGAAGACGGAACCACGTATAAGGGATACGGGTTCGGCGCCGAGACGGAGAAGACGGGAGAGGTCGTTTTCAACACCGGGATGACGGGGTACACCGAGTCCCTCACCGATGCGTCCTACGCCGGCCAGATACTCTTACAGACGTACCCCCTCATAGGCAACTACGGGGTACCCCTCGGAAGATTGGATCGGTTCAGCTTCCCCATGGGGATGGAGTCCAACAGGGTACAGGTTCAGGGCTACGTCGTTTCCCAAACGTCATCATACCCAAGCCACTGGTCGTCGAACATGACGCTTCATGCATGGCTCCAGCGGATGGGAGTCCCCGGCATCTACGGGCTTGACACGAGGCGGCTCACCAAAAAGCTCCGCACGAGAGGCGTCATGCTGGGCATACTCAAGGTGGGCCCGGAGCTCGACGAGCGGGAGCTAGCAGCGAAGACAGACGAGATACCGGACCCCAACCTCGAGGACCTAGTCGCGAGGGTCAGCACTAAAGAGACGGTGACCCACGGCGACGGAGGGCCTCGTGTGGCGCTGATAGACTGCGGGGTGAAGCTGGGGATAATCCGGTGCCTACTCGACAGGGGGGCGGAGGTCGTTCAGCTGCCTCACGACGCCACCGCCGACCAGGTGGCGAGCCACGAGCCCGACGGCGTCGTGGTATCCAACGGCCCCGGGGACCCTGAGGTATGCCAGAGCACCATCAAGACCCTCAAGGCCCTCATGGAAGGCGATACGCCCATCATGGGTGTATGCCTGGGCCAGCAGCTCATGGCGCTGGCGAACGGAGCAAAGAAGTATAAGCTCAAGTATGGTCACCGGGGGCAGAACCACCCCTGCGGATGCCTCGCCAACGGCCGCAGCTACATCACCAGCCAGAACCACGGCTACGGCATCGACGCGGACAGCCTCGGCGTCACCGGTTTCGAGCCATACTTCGTCCACCTCAACGACGGCAGCCTTGAAGGCATCAGACACAAGTCGAAGCCGTTCTTCGCGGTGCAGTTCCACCCCGAAGGCTCACCGGGGCCGCTAGACGCGAGCCACCTCTTCGACGAGTTCATGAGGGAGGCGGCGTAGTGCCGCCGAATAAGGACATAAAGAAGGTCCTGCTGCTGGGCAGCGGTGCCATAAAGATCGGTGAAGCCGGCGAGTTCGACTACTCGGGCGCCCAGGCCATCAAGGCGCTGGAGGAGGAAGGAATCAAGACGGTGCTGGTCAACCCCAACATCGCCACCATACAGACCGACGAAAAGTTCGTGGACAAGGTCCACTTCCTCCCCGTCAAGGCAGACTACGTAGAGAGGGTCATAAGGGAGGAACGACCGGACGCCACCCTCCTCGGGTTCGGCGGCCAGACCGCCCTCAACTGCGGCGTAGAGCTCGCCGAGAAAGGCGTCCTCGAACGATACGGCGTAGAGGTCCTAGGCACCGGGGTCGAGACCATCGAGCTCGCCGACAACAGGGAGGCTTTCAGGGGCCTCATGATCAGGCATAGCGTCCCCGTCCCCCGGAGCGGGAAGGCCAGCTCAATAGAGGAGGCCCTCAGCGTCGCAGAAGGTATAGGTTACCCCGTGATGGTGAGGGTCGCCTACACCCTCGGCGGACAGGGCTCAGGAGTGGCCCAGAACGCGAAGGAGCTAACAGATATTACCCGCCTCGGGATAGTCCACAGCCGCATCGGCCAGGTACTGGTGGAGGAGTACCTCGGCCACTGGAAGGAGGTGGAGTACGAAGTCCTCAGAGACCGTCTCGACAACTGCTCCATAGTATGCAACATGGAGAACCTGGACCCCATGGGCATCCACACGGGGGACAGCATAGTGGTCGCCCCCTCCCAGACCCTCAACAACGACGAGTACCAGAGACTCCGCACAGCCTGCTTCAAGGTGGTGAGGGCCCTGGGCATAGTGGGGGAGTGCAACGTCCAGTTCGCGCTAGACCCAGGGAGCGACGAGTACAGGGTGATAGAGGTGAACTCCCGGCTCTCCCGTAGCTCCGCTCTGGCCTCCAAGGCCACTGGGTACCCCATCGCCTACGTCGCCGCCAAGCTGTCCCTGGGCTACACCCTGCCGGAGCTCGTGAACAAGGTCACGGGCGTCACCACCGCGTTCTTCGAGCCTTCCCTGGACTACGTCGTGGTCAAGATGCCGCGCTGGGACTTCCCCAAGTTCAGGCGGGTGGACCGGGAGATCGGCACCCAGATGAAGTCCGTGGGAGAGGCCATGGCCATAGGGCGAAGCTTCAAGGAGGCCCTGCAGAAGGCGGTGCGCATGGCCCAGCCAGGCTCGGAGCTCACGGAAGCGGAGAACGGCTTCAACGACCCGTCCACGCTGAGGAAGGCGTTGGAGACGCCCACCGACCGCCGGCTGTTCGAGGTTGCGCAGGCATACAGGCTGGGGCTGGGGACGGACGAGATAAACGGCGTCACCGGCATTGACCCATGGTTTCTGGAGCACATCCATGACCTGGTGCTGTTTAGAGACGGGATGTGCGGCGAGCTTACCCCGGAAAGGCTCTGCGTCGCCAAGAAAAACGGCTTCAGCGACGTGGTTATCGCCGAGGCGTACGGCATCGACGAGCCCACGGTGAGGGGGTTGCGCCGCCGGTGGGGCATCGTGCCGACGGTCAAGCAGATCGACACCATGGCCGCCGAGTGGCCTTCAAGCCCCAACTACCTCTACATGACGTACAGCGGCGACGAGGACGACATCACGTTCAACAAAAAGGAAAAGGCCGTGGTCCTGGGCTCCGGAAGCTACCGCATAGGGTCGAGCGTCGAGTTCGACTGGTGCTGCGTCAACATGGCCTGGAGCCTCAAGGACAACGGCGTCGAAGAGGTCATCATGGTGAACTACAACCCCGAGACCGTCTCCACCGACTACGACGTCCTCGACAAGCTGTACCTCGAAGAGCTGACCCTAGAGAGGGTGCTCGACATAGTGGAGAAGGAGAACCCGCGGGGCGTCGTGGTCAGCGTCGGCGGCCAGATCCCCAACAACCTGGCCCTGAGTCTGCACCGCAACGGCGTCAAGATCCTCGGGACACCCGCCGAAGACATCGACAGAGCCGAGAACAGGGCCAGGTTCAGCGCGCTCCTGGACGAGCTGGGGATAAAGCAGCCCCTCTGGGCCATGCTGGAGTCCATGGAGCAGGCCCAGATTTTCGCCTCGCAGATAGGCTACCCAGTCCTGATAAGGCCCAGCTACGTCCTCTCGGGCTCAGCCATGAGTGTAGCCCACAGCAGGGAACAACTGACAGCGTACCTTAGGCACGCAGCTGATGTCTCGCCAGACAGCCCCGTCACCATATCAAGG
>CAZGZR010000110.1:0-8263 GCA_964529745.1 uncultured Candidatus Bathyarchaeia archaeon | reverse complement strand
AACTTCGAGGAGCTCGGCCGCGTCGTGACGATGGAGCACGGCAAGATCATCGACGAGGCCAGGGGCGAGGTGCGCAGAGGCATCGAGAACGTGGAGACGGCGACAGGCATCCCCAGCCTCATGATGGGCTACAACGCCGAGGACATCAGCAGGGGGATCGACGAGGTGCTCATCAAGCAGCCCCTCGGCGTCTTCGCGTGCGTGGCGCCGTTCAACTTCCCGTTCATGGTGCCCCTGTGGTTCATGCCCTACGCCGTGGCCACAGGCAACACCTACGTCATCAAGCCGAGCCCGTGGACGCCCCTGAGCATGATGAAGCTGGTGGAGCTCATCGACGAGGCCGGGTTCCCCCCGGGCGTCGTTAACCTGGTCAACGGCGAGGCCGAGCCCGTCACCGAGATACTGGAGAACCCCGCGGTGAAGGGCGTCAGCTTCGTCGGCTCCACCAAGGTAGGCAGAGACGTAATCTACAGGAAAGGCGCGGCCCACGGTAAACGGGTCCAGGCCCAGTGCAGCGCCAAGAACTTCCTCATGGTCACCCCCGACGCCGACCTTGAGCTCACCGTCTCGTCCCTCATGTCCAGCTTCTTCGGCAACACGGGGCAGAGGTGCCTCGCAGGCGCCAACCTCGTCTTCGTGGGGGACGACCAGGCCTTCATGGATAAGACCCTGGGAGTCATAAAGGAGAGGGCGGCCGCCCTCAAGATCGGCTACGGCCTCGAGGAGGGCGTCCAGATGGGGCCCCTCCAGGCGGAGCCCCGGAAGAAGCGTGTGGTGGGCTTCATAGAGACCGGCCTCGAGGAGGGCGCGGAGCTCACCATGGATGGCAGGGAGTACAGCTGCGACCCTTACCCTGAGACGTGCTTCCTAGGCCCCTCCATCTTCGAGGGGGTCAGCTTGGACATGGCTATCGCCCGTGAGGAGATATTCGGGCCCGTGATGAGCGTCCTCAAAGCGGAGAACCTGGACGAGGCCATAGAGATGGTGAACAGCAGCCGCTACGGCAACGCCGCCAGCATATTCACCACCAACGGCGGCACCGCCCGACGGTTCCAGTACGACGTGGAATGCGGCAACATAGGCGTCAACATAGGCACCGCGGCCCCTATGGCGTTCTTCCCGTTCAGCGGCATGAAGGACAGCTTCTTCGGTGACCTCCACGGCCAGGGCAGGGACGCCGTGGACTTCTTCACCGAGAACAAGGTCGTCATCGTTCGGTGGCCCTAGTGCTCAGGACCACCAGCCAGATAATAAGCCATCACGCACGGCTGGAAACGGAGTCGGCCGAAGGGTACCGGCAGCTGGCAGAGCGATATCCAGATCACCGGGACACGTTCAACCGGCTAGCCGACGAGAACCAGAGACACATGGCCCGCGTCGAGAGGGCCTACAGGTTCGGGGTAACGGACGCCTACGAGGTGGGCATCACCTCCACACAGCTGGACCCGGGGGAATACCAGCTAGAAGACTATACCGGGGAGTCCCTCGCAGAGGACCTGGCGACCGCGCTTAGAAACGAGGAGACCCTGATAAGGTTCTGCCTCGACGCGGCCAAGACCTCAGGCGAGCTGCTGCCCGACCTCCCCGACACCTTCGACTACCTGGTGAAACGAAAGAAGAAGAGAGTGGAACTCCTAGGGAGCCTCACTTAGCTTCCTCGTCGGCCAGCTTCAGGGCCTCGTCCAGCGCCGCCACGCCCTTCTCTATGTCCTCCTCGCCGACGACCAGCGGCGGGGCCACGATCAGCGTGTTGATGACGTTCACCACGTAGACGCCCCGCTCCATGCACGCCGCGCTCACCCGCTTCAGCATGTTGGGCTCGAACTTCTCCTCCCTGGTCACGAAGGGCTCCTTGGTGCCGCGGTCCTTGACGAGTTCCACGCCCCAGAAGAGGCCTTTCCCCCTCACGTCGCCCACCGACCTGTGATCCTCCTTGAGCTCCGTCAGCCTCTTCCCCAGCACCTCACCCATCTTGGCGGCGTTCTCCACCAGGTTGTACTTACTGTACTGCTCTATGGCCGCGAGGGCAGCCGCGCACGTCAGGGGGTGCATGGCGTAGGTCTGGCCGTGGACGAACAGGTTCTCGGGCCTATCGAAGTAGTCCGCGATCTTCCTCGTGGTGACGGTGGCCCCCATGGGTATGTAGGCGCCGGTGATGCCCTTGGCCATGGTCATTATGTCAGGGACGACGCCCCAGTGCTCTATGCAGAACATCCTGCCCGTGCGGCCGAACCCCGCCATGACCTCGTCGTCTATGAGAAGCGCGTCGTGCTGGTCGCATATCTCCCTGACCCGGGGCATGTACTCGTCGGGGGGCACCAGTATGCCGTTGCTGCCGACGATGGGCTCCAGGGCGACCCCCGCCACGGTCCTGGGGCCCTCCATCCTGATGATCTCGTCTATGATCTCGGCGCAGGTTATCCCGCAGCCGGGGTACTCCTTGCCGAAGGGGCACCTGTAGCAGTAGCAGTCGGGGGCCCTGACGACTCCGGGCATGCCCACAGCGTACTGGGTGCGGGGGTCGCCGGTCAGCGCTATGGCGCCAGAGCTGGCGCCGTGGTAGGACCTGTACCTTGATATCAGCTTGGTCTTACGGGTGTAGAGCCGTGCGATCTTGATGGCCGCCTCGTTTGCCTCGGCGCCGCCTATGGTGAGGAAGCTCTTGTCCAGATCTCCCGGCGTTATCTCGGCCAGCTTCTTACCCAGCAGAGCCGCCGGCACCGTGGCGAAGCCCGGGGCGGCGTAGCAGAGCTTCCGTGCCTGCTCGGCCATCGCCTGCTTCACCTCGTCGGCGCTGTGGCCCAGGTTGCTGCACATGAGCTGGCTGCTGAAGTCCAGCACCCGCTTCCCGTCGAGGTCGGTGAAGTAGACGCCCTCGGCGGAGTCCACGACCATGGGGTTCCACGTGTGCTCGTACCTCCACGTCCCGTATACGTACCTCTTCTCCATCTCAGCGTAGTTGACCCTGCTCATGACTGTGAGTCGGCTCGCTGAGCATATAATGTTTAGGCTGCGTCGAGACCCAGCTGGATTTACGCTGGATGAACCCAGTCTCTCAGATGCTTTACCGTGGTCTCCACGGCGGCCGCTTCCCCCTGTTTCACGTCAGCGGTTATGAGGGGGGCAGCCATTTTCTTGCTCAGCCAGATGTAGGCGGCGTCGTAGATGCTGATGTTTCCTCGGTTGCTGAGAGTCAGCGCTCCCAGGAAGTCTTCAAGCTCGATGTTATCGACATCAAGTTTTAACCTCAGAAACTTCTCGTACGCCTCTTCAGATTCTTCTCCGCCGATCTCTTTCTTGGCGGTAGCGGTCCTCAAGGCGTTACCAACCTCGTAGTTGATTAGCGTAGGCGCCAGGAGGTTGTACTCGCCCTCGATGAAGCCTTCAAGCAGGCTCTTCGCCTCCTCGTTGAGGTCCTCGCTCAGGACGAACCTCGTAGCCACCGAGGCGTCTATGACGTACCTGTTCAACGGCTGTCCCTGGCCTCACGGATCGTCGCCTCGATGAAGCCGGGGGGGACGCGCCTTTTCTTAGCCTCCATGTCGTCGAGGAGTCTCCTCGCCGCGTTCCTCCGCTCCTCCATCTCGAGGCGTTGCCTTATCGCGTCCCGCAGGTAGGCGGACCAGTTCTCGCCTACCTCGCTCATGCGTTTCTTGAGTTCGGGGTCCACCTTGAAGGTTACGGTCGTCAAGTACTGTCAATGATACATATTTCAGTCATTAAAATAAACATTACCAAGGTAGTTACGATGCATATGGCAGGGCTCAGAGTGTATAGGTAAATAATTTTAGTACTCTCGGGTCAATGTTAGTCTAACATGGTTTCTGGTTTGAAGGCTGATCTTTTGCTGATCAACGGCAAGTTTGTGACCATGGACCCCGAGGAGACGGTGGCCGAGGCAGTGGCGGTGAGGCGCAACCATATAGAGAGGGTGGGCGCCACCGCCGAGGTCATGGAACTCAAAGGCGACGGCACCGAGGTCATCGACTTGGGCGGCAGAACCGTGGTCCCCGGCTTCATGGACAGCCACTGCCACATGATATCCACGGGGGCCAGGAGGATGCTCAACGTGGACCTCAGCGAGGAGGCCGGCGTCCACTCCATAGCCGACCTCGTCGAGAGGCTCATGAAACGGGCCCAGGAGACCCCGAAAGGCGGCTGGGTCACCGGGTACCAGGAGGACGACTCCAAACTCAAGGAGAAACGGCATCCAACCCGCTGGGAGCTCGACGAGGCAAGCACCGAGCACCCCGTGCTCATCTCCACCGTGGGCGGCCACTTCTACATGGCCAACAGTAAAGTCTTCGAGGACGCCGGCGTCTCCAAGGACACGCCGGACCCGGTGGGAGGCAAGTTCGACAGGGACCCCGAGACCGGGGAGCTCACGGGGGGCGTCCACGAGAAGGCGCTGGACCTGGTCTGCCCCGAGCCCATACTCCCCACACGTCGGCAGTCCCTCGAAGGCGCCAAGATGATACTCACCGAGTGCGCCCAGCACGGCATCACCTGTGTATACGACACCGTGGAGAAGCACGAGATCAGGGCAGCCCTGGACCTGAAGAACGGTGAGGGGCTTCCCATCCGCGTCAGGATGGACGTCGCAATGGACCTGTTCCCCCAGCTAGAAGACCTGGGCATATACAGGGGCCTAGGCGACGACTGGCTCAGGGTCTGCGGTCTCAAGTTCTTCTTCGACGGCGCCATCTCGGCGCGCACCGCCGCCGTAACGGAGGAGTACCTCAACAAGCCGGGCTTCTACGGCGTAATGTCTACGACCCCCGAGATAGCCAGGGAGACCCTGGAGGCGGCGTACTCCGAGGGCTACAGGATCAGTAGTCACGCCAACGGCGACAGGGCCATCATCCTGTACCTCGACATCATGGAGGAGCTTCAGGCCAAGTACCCGAGGGACGACCCAAGGAACAGGGACATCCACTGCACCGTCATAACCCCCGAGCTTGTCCAGCGCATCAAGGAGCTGGGCATACTGCCCACCATCTTCGGGCCCTACCCCTACTACCACGGCGACAAGCTCATCCCCGCCTTCGGCGAGGAGCGTCTGGAGCGAATGTTCGCGGCCCGCAGCTTCCTCGACGCCGGCGTCAAGATAGCAGCCCACAGCGACCACCCCTGCGCGCCCTACCCGCCGTTGATGGCGATACACGCGCTGGTGAACAGGGTGACGCGGAAGGGTAGGCCCATCGGCCAGAGCCAGAGGGTCTCCGTGTTGGAGGCGCTGCGGCTGTACACGGTGAACTCGGCGTACCAGCAGCTCGACGAGGACCGGCTGGGAAGCATCGAGCCGGGGAAGCTCGCCGACATGGTGGTACTCGGCCGGGACATACTATCGGTGCCCACCATGGAGATAATCGACATACCCGTGGACATGACCATAATCGACGGCCGCGTCGTCTATGAAAGGCAGCTGTAGCCGTCATTTGACGGTACAACACTTATCTTAGTGTCTGAGAACCATATGCACATGCTGAACATAGGTTCATGCGGGATAGACTGCGGCAACTGTGACGCCTACAAGGCGACGCAGGCGGGCGACATGGAGAACCTCGCCGAGCTAGCCGTCAAGTGGGGCGGCGACAAGGGCCTAACCGCCGAGGACATGCTCTGCGACGGTTGCACAAGCGACAGGGTCTTCAAGAACGTGCTGGACTGCACGGTGCGTAGCTGCGCCCAGGGGAAGGGCGTCGAGGTCTGCAGCCGATGCGGCGACTACTCCTGCGACAAGCTGGAGGCACTCTGGAAGGGCTACAGTCTCGACGTAGACGAGATGAAGGGCAACCTAGCGAAAGCGAGATAGCCCCACCCACCTTTTTTATGTGAACCAGCGATGCCCGCCACGGAGATACAGATCAAGGCGAGGACAAACAGCCCGATCCACAGGCTCACCGAGGAGTATCCTTCGCTCAGGATATGGATGTGGTGCAATTTCGTGCAGGACGTGTACGAGATAGAGTCGGAAAGCCCGGAAGGGCTCAGGGACGCGGTGGCCGAGTTCCGCGGAATCTACCACGTGCTGGACGAGACGGAGATATCCTCCAACATCCGGCTCATCACCCAGAACTGCGTCTGCAGCAAGGAGACCACAGTCCACGACAACATCCAGGAGCTGGAGATACTGAACCTCATGCCCATCTTTTACGCACGGGGCTACGAGTACTACAGGCTCATCGCCTTCAGGCACGAGGCCCTGGCCGAGCTATTCGACAGGCTCACCGAGCAGGGGTTCCAGATCGAGATTCAGGAGAAGGCGCCGTTCAACGGCATGGTATCCGACAGCCTCGTGACAATGAACTCGCTGGTGAGCGATCTAACGGAGAAGCAGGTGGACGCCATAGTCGCCGCTTATAACAGCGGCTACTACCAGACCCCGCGTAGAGTCAACGTGCAGACCATCGCCGACAGGGAGGGGGTGCCTCGGACGACGCTGCAGGAGCACCTGAACAAGGCCGAGAACAAGCTCATCTCCTCGATAATCCCCCAGATACAGCTCTACACGCGAAAGACGAGGGCCGGGTAGCCACGAACAAGCCTCGTTGGTCCTCGGAACCGAAATAGGGTATTTAATTGAACCCTTTATATGGCGGTCGGCTGACCGGCTTGCTCAAATTTTTTTGATAAAAACATTTTTCATGGGATGCCTGAACCGAGGTATTTGATGGACGCAGCCCGGATACAGGACATATCCAACGCCCTCTCTGACGAGATGAGGGTCAGAATACTCGAGGCTCTCCTACCACGGAAGCCCCTCCGGTACACCGAGGTAATGAAGGAGCTCGGCCTCGACGTGGTGGCCGACTCAAGCAAGTTCGCGTACCACATAGGCGTCCTCTGCGAAGCCGGGCTCGCCGAGAAACGGGGCGAGTATTACGCTGCCACCCACGGCGGGAGAGAGCTCATGGCCTCCTTCACGAAGGTCTCGGAGGACTGGCGGGAGTACAGGTACCGGGACAGCCTCATGGGCCTGACCGGGAGGGACGTCGTGGTGAAGATGTGGAGCAGCACGTTCCTGTTGTCGAGTCCTTTCCTGATATTCTATTCCCTCACCAGCTGGGGGGCACCACCCTCCACGTTAAACGTAGTCATGCTAGCCCTAGGGTTCCTGCTGCTCGTGACGGGGGGATACGGGTACTACAGGGTGAGCGACGGCTTCTCCGACATCAAGCTTGAACGATTCATCGAGAACGCTTCCCGCATGCTAGGGGGGAACGGGAAGGCCATGAGCCTGATACAGGCTTTGGCTGGAATAGGCATCATAACACTCTCAATAATCATGTTCTTCATTGAAAACGAGACTCTAAGCCTCTCCTGGTTCACCCTGCTGCTGACGGGGGGAGCCGTCCTAGCGCTGGCTCTCGGCGTGCACCTTAGTTCAAGCCTCTCAGGCTGGTGGGAGACGTATAAAGTCGGGGGAACGGTGCAGGACCACTCCAAGGAGATAGACAGGGTCTATTATCTTCTCATGGCGGTTCTCTTGGCATCAGGCTTCATGATGGTCGCAGGTGGGCATCTGGGCGGAGGCGCCGGCATCCTCGGGGCAACCGCTGGCATATGGAACGACTATGGCCGCTACAGCAGGTCGTTGAAACGAGCGCCACAGCGTCTCCCCCGACAACAATATTAATCCAGCCGGCTAGTGAACCGGGAAGGGAGAGACATGGAAACAGAGCGGCTCTACGTCGAGGACAGCTACCTCAAGGAGTTCGACGCCACCGTCGTGAGATCAGGCCCCAGGTTCGTGGTCCTCGACAGGACCGCGTTCTACCCCGAGGGCGGCGGCCAGCCAACCGACCATGGCACCTTGGAGGCCGGTGGCGAGGAGTACAAAGTCGTCAAGGCGATGAGGCGAGGCCCCCAGATATTCCACTACCTCGACGGCGACATCCCTGAAGGCGTCGCGGTTCACGGCGTAATAGACTGGGAGCGCCGCTACGGCTTCATGAGGCTCCACAGCGGGGAGCACCTCCTCACCGGCCTCTTCGAGGTCTCGGGCAGCGGCCCCAAGGTCTTCAGCAGCTTCAGCCAACTCGACTTCAAGCCCAGCCCCCTGGACCTGGAGACCGTGGAGAGCGTGCGGCGGCGATTCGACGAGATAGTCGAGATGGACATCCCCATCCGAATATATTACACCGACAGGGACCAGCTGGACGTTGGCGACGACGAGCGCAAGCAGAGCTTCCTGGAGAAGATGCCGCCGGACGTTGAGAGGCTCAGGATGGTGGAGATCGGGGAGCACGCCCTCACCTTC
>CAZGZR010000109.1:0-8319 GCA_964529745.1 uncultured Candidatus Bathyarchaeia archaeon | reverse complement strand
TTCGTGAGACTGTAAAGTGTGGTATGAGCCGACGGTCATCGCGGAGAGGGTCGTGAAACAACATGTAGACATGCCCATGGACGAGAGGCTGAAGGTGACGATCCCAGACAAGCCCAGTCTCGTGGAGGCTGGCAACGGCGAGGTCTTCCTCTCCTTCGGCGTCAACTACGACATGATCTCCTACTCCGTCCTATCAACCGAGAACGTCTGGAGTCCTCCCGTGAGGATACCTATGGTCGCTGACGAGCAGTCTTGCCTGCTCGACGAGAACGGTCGGATCATGGTTGTAGGGGCTGACATAGTCTACGACGGCCCATACGTCATGGGGATCGCCTATACCGTACTGGAAGAGGATGGGGGCTGGACAGAGCCACGTAACCTGACCCAACTCTCGTTCCCGATCCGCGGCCAGCGACCGAGGATGCTTTACAGCGACAGGCATGGAGGCTACTTCCTCATCGTTAAAGACCAGAAGCACCCTAACCCCAGAATCCATTACGTATACTTCACACCAGACCTGGAGAGTTGGAGCAGGCCATCTACCTTCATAGACATGAACGAGGGCTACCTCATCGAGCTACCTGACGGCACCCTCGTCTTGGTGTTCTCGGCCTCCAAATCCATATATGTCTACACTAGTGTCGACGGAGACAGATGGACGACAGCAATGGGGGTGGAGAAGATAATGGAGGAAGAGGTACTAGTAGAAGCCTTAGATACAGAGAGAGCCTATGTTGCAGGCGTCATAAGCGTAATAGTAACTGCTATAACTTTAACAGTCGCTGCTAAGATACCACGTTTCTGTCTTAGCATACTATCTACGAACTGAAAATAATGTAGCTTAAACAGTATTAGAAAGGAATATGGGTAGAAGGATCTATGCCTTGAGGTGCTGGTCGAACCAGTCCAGCATGACCCTGAGCCGCCTCTTACGTATGCTGGGCCGGGCGTTGCTCCTGAACACGTGGCTGCCCTCCATGAACATGGCCAGCCTGGTCTCCTTACCTATGTACTTCAGCGCCGTGTAGAACTCTATGCTCTGGTCCACCCAGCACCTGTAGTCGTTCCAGCTGTGCACGAAGAGCACGGGGGTGTTCACGTCCGCCGCATAGGTGATGGGCGACTTGTCCACGTAGACGTCCAGGTTGCTCCAGGGGCTGCCTCCTATCTGCTCGGGGGCGAAGTGGAACCCTATGTCGCTGGTGCCGAAGAAAGCGGTCCAGCTGCTTATACCGTTCTGGCTCACAGCGGCCTTGAACGCGTCGGTGTGGGTGATGACCCAGTTGGTCATGAAGCCGCCGTAGCTGAGGCCTGTGACGCCGAGACGGTTCTTGTCGATCCACTTGAACTCGTTCAGCGCGTGCTCGACGCCCTTCTTGAGGTCCTCGTAGTCCCATATGCCCCACTCGCCGCGGATGTCGCAGAACCTCTGGTCGTAGCCGTCGCTGCCCCTGATGTTTATGTATATGACGGCGTATCCCTCGGCGGCGTATAGCTGGTGCTCGAACATCATGGAGTCGCCGAACTTGCTGCGGGGGCCGCCGTGGATGTCCACGATGGCGGGGTACTTCCTGCCCTTCTTCCCGCCGTGGGGCTTGAGCACCCACCCCTCGACGGGGGTGTCGTCCTTCTGTGTGAACTGGAACCGCTCCGCCTTCAAGAGCTCCACGTTGGCCAGCAGGTGGTCGTTGAACCGGGTGAGACGCGCCTCCTTCTCGTCGTGTATCCACATCTCCGTGGGCTGGTCGGTCCGGACCCGCGTGTAGGCTATCTTTCCCTTGCTCACGCTGAACTCCTCGACGCTGAACTCCCCGGAGACCACGGCGTCGATGTGGCCCTGCTCCGCCTTGACCCTGTATACGCCGAACCTGCTGCTATCCGAGACGGGGAAGTAGATCATGGGGCCCTCCCAGACCGGCGCCGGTATGCCCGTGTGGGGGCTCCTCAGGTCGTAGTAGTGGCGGCGGCTGCAGCCCCGGTCCAGGCTCTCCGTTAGGTCGGCCGTCTCAGTCGTCTTAAGGTCCAGGACGTGGACCCCCCAGTGGGTGGGGTAGCCGTGGCTGCCTCTGTGGCCCAGCACCGCTATCTGGCTGTCGTCCACCGACCAGCATACGGCCGAGATGGAGTAACCGCCGAGGGCCCGCTCGTGTTTACCGGTGGCTATGTCGTAGACGATGAGGTCCGACTCGCTTGGCCGCAGATCGTTGGAGGACTTGGCGTAGGCCACCTTGCCGCCCAGGTTCCCCGGCGCGTAGCACTGGACGTCCTCGTCGCCGTGGGTGAGCTGGGTCACTATGCCGCTGTTGACGTCCACGACGTGGAGCTGCTTGGTCCGGTAGTAGGTCCAGCCCTCGGCGTTGTACCAGATGGGTATCCTGTCGATTATCCTGACCTCGGGGTCCTCCTCGCCGACGTCGGACAGGAAGTAGACCTTGGTGCCGTACATGTTCCACGCGGGGCTGGACACGCCTCCCCCGACCTTCGTTATCAGCCTCGGCTCCCCTCCCCATACCTGGGTCACCCAGAGCCCCGTGCCCTTCTCGCCCTCATCCATGCCGCGGCGGCTGGTGAAAAGAAGCTGCTGGCCGTTGGGGCTCCACCGGGGGTTCGCAGGGTTTCCCTCGCCGTAGAACCTTATGGGGTAGCCGTTGCCGCTGTCTATGACCCATATCGTCGTGGAGTAGTCGTCGTCCTCCGGCTTCGTGACCACGAAGGCCAGCTTGGAGGAGTCGGGGTTCAGCTCGGGGCTGCTGAGCATGTTAAACTTGGTAAGGTCATCTAGCTCCAGTCTACGTGCCAATGCACTCGCCTTCCAACACGAAAGATTAACTCAAACAAGATATTAATGATAGGGACGCCTGTTCCATGTTCTCGGCTCTAAAAAGTGTAAAATCGGTGTAGACGCCATCAATTGCAGGTGATCAGAGTTGAGCATAAGGGAGATGGAGACCTTCCCGCTTTGCGAGGGAAAGATATACTTCAACAACGCCGTCATAGGGGCGGTCCCCGAGTCCACCATCAGGGTGGCGGAGGAGTACTGGAGGGACTACGCCGGGACCCTGAGGGGCGAGACGGACCTAGAAGAGGGCTTATCGAAGTACAGGGAGAGGAAGATTAACAGCAAGAGGCTTTTCGCGGAGATCATCGGCGCCAGGGAGGGCGAGGTGGCGTTCCTGCCCAACGCCACCACGGGCATGAACACCGCGTTCGGCATGATCCCCTTCAGGCGCGGCCAGAACCTCGTCCTCACGGACCTGAGCTTCCCCATGTGCGCCGCCGTGGCCAACAAGCAGAGGGAGAAGGGCGTGGAGCCCAGGTTCATAAGGCACCAGGGCGGCGTGGTGGAGACCGAGCAGTGGATGGAGGCCATAGACGACGACACCGCCGCCGTCATGCTGGACCAGGCGGGCTGGTTCAACGGCTACCTCCACGACGTCGAAGCCATCGCCGAAGCAGCCCACGACCACGGCGCCTACCTCGTCGTCGACGGCACCCAGTCCACGGGCGCCATCAGGTGGGACATCCACGGCGAGGGCGTCGACTTCCTGGCCACCAGCTGCTACAAGTGGCTCTACGGGGGCCCCTACAACAACAGCGCCGGGTTCTTCTACATGAGGGACGGGATCGTGGACGAGCTTCAGCCGGAGTACGTCGGTGGCCAGACCCTCCCAGACGAGCAGGAGATGAGGAACGTGACCGACGGGTTCGACGTCTACGACCTCAAACCCAAGAAGGGGCTGAGCCGCATCGAGATATACAGCCAGGCGGAAGGCCCATACGTGGCCGTCGAGAACAGCATGAGGCTGCTGCTCAGGTTCGGCCTCGACAGGGTGGAGAGACAGATCAAGCGCGTCGACACCAAGATAGTCGACGGCCTGCTGGAGATGGGGGTCGGGCTGCAGACACCGGTCGAGGAGGAGCGGCGCATCTACCTCAACGCCGCGGTGCCCGACTACAAACGGGTGTGCGACTCCCTAGCCGGGGAGAACATCCACGTGAGCCCACGCGTCGGCGGGCTGCGCATCTCCCCCGGGGCCTACAACACCGTCGACGAGGCCGAGAGGTTCCTGAAGGCCTTGGGGCGGCTCGTCTAGTTTTTCAGGTTCCGGTAAACTTGTTTTCTTCACCTAAACTCCGCGGCGCCTTAGCTTATATGTCCAGTCGGGGATATTCTCCGTCGTGAAACCAATGAAGGTACTCGTCGTAGGCAACGGAGCCCGTGAACACGCCATCGCAAAGAAGCTGGCCCAGGAAGACCTGGAGCTGGTGGCGGCCATGTCACGCCTGAACCCGGGGATAGCGGCCCTCTCCGAGAGGGTCGAGATCTTCGACATAGACGACCCAGCCGAGTACGGGAGGTTCAGCGACGTGGACCTGGCCTTCGTGGGCCCAGAGGCCCCCCTCGCTACGGGCGTCTCGGACAGGCTCTGGGAGCTGGGGGTGCCCGTCGTCGGCCCCAGGAAGGCTCTGGCCAAGCTGGAGTGGAGCAAGGCTTACACCCGTGAGGTATTGCAGGGGCACGGCATCCCCGGGAACCCCGAGTTCATGGTATGCAGAGCCGCCGAGGACATAGACGCCTTCATGAAGGATCACAGGGAGGTCGCCGTGAAGCCCGACGTGCTGACCGGCGGCAAAGGCGTCAAGGTGACGGGCGACCACCTGAAAACCGCCGAGGAGGCCAGGGGCTACGCGTTGGAGAGGCTGAAGCAGGACGGGCTGGTGGTGGTGGAGGAGAAGCTCGTGGGCCGGGAGTTCACCCTGCAGGCGTTCACCGACGGGAGAAGGGTCGAGGTGATGCCCCTGGTCCGGGACTTCAAGAGGGCCTACGACGGGGACAGGGGGCCCAACACCGGCAGCATGGGGAGCTTCAGCTGCCCCGACCACGGGATGCCGGACCTCCTCCCGGAGATCGTGGAGAAGGGCGTCGAGATCATGAAGAGGACCGTGGCGGCCTTAGCCGGCGACGTGGGCACCTATCAGGGGGTATTGTACGGCGGCTTCATGAACACCGGGAAAGGCGTCTACCTGGTCGAGTACAACTCCCGGTTCGGGGACCCCGAGGCCATAAACGTGCTGGCGCTCCTCGAGACGCCACTCACCGAGGTCGGGTTCGGCGTCGCCGAGGGAAGCCTCCCCGAGACCAGCTTCGCAGGGGAAGCCACCGTGTGCGTCTACATCACCCCGGAGGGCTACCCCGTGAACCCGCTCCGGGACCAGCCCATAGAAGTCGGGGAAACCAAGCACAGCGAACTATACTACGCGTCGGTCTACGACGACCACGGCGTCGTCAAGACCACCGGCAGCCGCTCCGTCGCCCTCCTGGGCATGGGCAGGACGGTTCAGGAGGCCCGGGAACGGGTCTACATGGACGTGGGAAACATCAGGGGCAGGCTGCACTACCGCACGGACATCGCCGCCCCAGCGTATCTAAGCTTTTAAGAACCCCACCAATCCATATGTCTGGGGGAGAAGCCTGGTAGCCCAAGACACCAAGCTAGCGGAGCTAGAGGCGCTCCTGTACGCGGCGGGTAGGCCCCTGAGCCTCACCAACATAGTGACCCTGCTCAAGCTAGAGGACGAGCTTGAGGCTTCGAGGCTGGTGGACAAGCTGAGCGAGGTCTACGGGGCCGAGCCCACGGCCCTGGAGATAGTACGGCTGCCCAGGGAGAAGGTGGTCCTCCAGCTCAAGTCGGACTACACCAAGCCCGCCAGCAAGTACAGCATGAAGCCCCTGCTCACCGCGGGGCCGTTGCGGACGCTCTCCTACATCGCGTATTATCAACCGGTGGAGCAGAAGGAGGTGGCGGAGGCCCGGGGCAGCCACGCCTACAGACACCTCAAGCAGCTCGAGGAGATGGGGCTCATCACCAGGAAGAAGCACGGCCGCACCAAGATGATCAGGACTACCCAGGACTTCGCGGACAGCGTGGGGCTGAGCACCGACAGGACCAGCATGAGGAGGCAGCTCAGGAGCATCTTCAGGAAGCTGGAGCTAGACCAGATGGAGAAGAAGTAGTTGTCACGGAAGAACAGGCCCCTGCTCGTGGCTGCTGTCCTCGTCCTCGCCGCCGCGTTGTTCTCGGTTCAGCAGGGCTTCCTGGACCCGTTCCTCGACGGGGGCAACGGTGACGGCGGAGCCGACGGCGATCTGGAGCCGACGCCGGAGACCATTAAGGTGGCGGCGTTCAACATCCAGGTCTTCGGCCGGACCAAGCGGGGCAAGCCGGAGGTCATGGACGTCCTCGCGGACGTGGCGAGGGAGTTCGACGTCATGCTGGTCCAGGAGATAAGGGACAGCAGCGGCGAGACTGCCCCCGAGTACCTCGACCTCATCAACGCCGAGGGCGCCAGCTACGCCTATGTAGAGAGCGAACGGCTGGGCAGGTCCACCAGCAAGGAGTCGTACGCCTTCTACTGGGACACCGAGACCGTGGAGTACATTGAGGGCTCGGCCCACGTCTACAACGACACCGGCGACGTCTTCGAGAGGGAGCCCTTCGTGGCCTCGTTCAGGTCGGGCGGCTTCGACTTCACCCTCGTGGGCATCCACACCAAGCCCGACGACGCCGAACACGAGATCGGCAACCTCACCGTCGTGGTCGCCGGCCTGCTCGCGTCAAACCCGGGCGAGGGCGACGTCGTCGTCATGGGCGACTTCAACGCCGACGGCGGCTACTTCGACGAGGACGGGCCCAGCCCCCTCAGGGGCGTGGGCTACCACTGGGTGGTCGAGAACGGGTTCGACACCATGACCAAGACAGACTGGACCTACGACCGCATAGTGCTGCTGAACGGCACCTACCATGGCGAGTACGTGGCCGGCTCATGCGAGGTCTTCTACTTCGACGCGGCCTACGGCGTCGGACAGGAGCTCACCGAGGACGTGTCAGACCACTACCCCGTCTACGCGTTGTACAGGACCGACCAGCCGGACGACGACTGACGCCTCCAACGTGCTGAAGCGGCGCGTGAACGGTTGAACATGCCTAAGCCATCTCAATCATAACGTTTTAAAACGGCAGAGGATATGAGGGTGTGAAAGAGATGAGCCAGTCCGTCAGCACAGTGCAGATATTTGCTTATCTGGTGGCCTTAATTCCCAGCGTCTACTTCCTCTACAGGATCGTCCGGGAAGTGATATACTATATCAAGAGGGACGACTCGGATATCCTGTAGCCGTATGTCAGAGGAGCGCACAAAGTTCTGCCCCCACTGCGGGACCATGATACCCTACGACGAGGCGTACTGCCCAGCCTGCGGGGAGCCACAGCCCATACTCGAAGGAACACGCAGGAGGTCCGCAAAGAAGCCGTGGGTCGCCGTGCTGCTGTCGCTGCTCGTCACCGGCCTCGGCCACTTGTACCTAGGCAGGTGGAGGAGGGGGCTCGCCATTCTGGCGGCGACGATCACAGTCGGCGGCGTAGCCAGCCTCTACCTCGACTATAACCGGGTGATGCTGGTGGGGCTGTTCTTCGCGTTGTTCGCCGCCATCGACGCGTACAACCTTTCCCGCGCTGAATAAATCTCGGCGGGCCGCGTTACATAGTTTAAATCCGAGTAAGTATACATGGATGTGTACCGATATGAGATACGAGATAAAGTACCAGCCGTCCTACAGCCTGCTGGAGGTTGAGCTTGAGGCCGGCGAGAGGATCACCGGGGAAGCCGGGGCCCTCACCTACATGACGCCCAACATAGACGTCCAGACCAGGAGGAGGGAGCAGAGCATCTTTGGCACCCTCAAGACCAGCATACTGGGGGGCCAGAGCCTCTTCGTGACCGACTTCACCGCGGAGGGCGGCACGGGGAAGCTGGCCCTCGCCGCGGCGCCCATAGGGGACGTCACCAAGCTGGAGGTGGCCCCGGGCAAGGGGTGGATAATACAGAAGTCGGCGTACCTCGCCTCCACCCAGGAGGTAGACCTGGACGTCCGGTGGGAGGGGTTCAGCCGCGGCCTCTTCGGGCAGGGCCTCTTCATGGTGAAGACCAGCGGCGAGGGCGACCTCTTCATCAACACCTTCGGCGCCATAGACGCACACGAGCTGGGGCCCGGGGAGCAGCTGATAGTGGACAACTTCCACCTGGTGGCGTTCAGCGACACCTGCGAGTACGAGGTACGCAAGTTCGGTAACTGGAAGGAGACCATACTCAGCGGAGAGGGCCTGGTCACCAACATAGAGGGACCCGGCAAGGTGTACATACAGACCAAGAACCTACGCGAGTTCGTGGACTGGCTCTGGGTGCTACTCGGGCCCAGGGTGGCGTCAAGACAGCAGAGATGATAGACACCCTCTACCTCGACAACTGGAACACCCTGGT
>CAZGZR010000108.1:0-8415 GCA_964529745.1 uncultured Candidatus Bathyarchaeia archaeon | reverse complement strand
CCATCACCTTGCTGAAGTTGCCTCTCACGTCTCTGACGCGCTCCGTGATGTTCAGCGCCATGGTGATGAGGAGCGCCGTGGCCGCCGTGTTGCTGATCCACATGCTCAGGAACCCGGCGGTGACCATGACCGCTAGGACTAGGGCTCGGGCCCCCGCCCTGACCCTGCTGACGATGAGGTAGGCGAAGTACTCGTCGAGGTCGCACTTCTCGACCGCCACCGCCAGCATGAAGCCGCCCAGCAGCAGCATGACCACGGTGTCGAAGAACGGAGCCAGCGCGTCGCCGAAGCCTTGAACCCCGAGGAAAGCCTGGAGCAGAGGTATAAGCAGGCTGGTGGCGGCCAGCGGCACGGCCTCCGTGGTCCAGAGCCCAGCCGCTACGACGAGCACTACGAGGGCCGAGCGTTGGCTCCCGGCGAGGCTCTCAGATGTGGCGCTGTACGCGGCCACGCTGAGAAGCGCCACGGCGGCGAGGACGACGACCCGTTTCCTGTTCACGCGCCTTCACTCTAGAGCTGCTTGAACGATATTATGTCTAGGTTCTCCTCGGACGCGAGCTGGTCTATGAGGGTCTTCATCTCGAAGATGTTCTCCAGCTCCACGGTGCCGTAGAGCACCGCGAGGCTGGGGTAATGCCTCTCAGATGCCACGAGGAACGGCGGCACGGCTATGGTGCTTGTGAAGTCCGCCATGAACCTCTGGCGTTTGAGCTTGTCCGCGAACTTGCGGAGCACGTTGTTGTCTATGATGTCTCCGCGGACGATCATCTCTATGGTCACGAGCTTGCTCATGCATCTACCCTTCTGGAATCCGTGAAACTAAACGAGGCCGGGTTAAAAAGGTATTCAAACCACCTCGGGGTAAACGTTTTAATCGAGTCGGCGGGGAGCCATACCTGTGGACGGGTTTTGAAGCCGGTTAAGCTGCCGTGGATGACAGACGACGAGGTGGCGCAGCTGCTTGAAGAGCAGATGCTGTGCAGGATAGCGTTCAAGGGAGACGAGTACCCGTACCTGGCGCCCTTCAGGTACGTGGTCATGGACGACACGCTGTACTTCCACTTCACAGACTACGGGAAGAAGATGAGGCTCCTAGACATGGACAACAGGGCCTGCGTCCAGATAGAGAGCTACAAGCCCGACCTCTCGGAGTACAGCTTCGTCTCGTATAGGGGCCGCCTTCAGCGGGTGACGGACACCGTGGAGCGGGAGAAGGCGATAAGAATGTTCGCGGAGACGGGAGGGAAGAGGCTTTCCACCAGGTTCCTCGCCGCCCACGGGATCGAGCCGGTTAAAGGCTGGGGCGAGTTCACGCCAGACAAGGACCTGGTGATCGTGAAGCTGGCGGACGTGGTCGAGAGGGTCGGGCTCAAGAACCCATAGACCAGAGCACACCTCGACGATATGGATGCTTTATTGTTCCCTGTGGAACAGTATCTTGCCGTTGACCAGGGTCATGTAGCACAGGGCGTCCCTGATCTCCTCCTCGGGGATCTCGGTTAGGTCCCTGTCGAAGACCGCTAAGTCGGCCAGCTTCCCAGCCTCGACGCTGCCCACGTACTCCTCGTGGAAACCGGCGTACGCCGAGTTCAGCGTATAGCACTTCACCGCCTCCACGAGGCTGATCCTGCTCTCCCTCATGGGGTGGTTGACGGCGCTCCAAACCCCGTAGATGGGGTTGAAGGGCATCCCGTCGCTGCCGAAGGCCACCGTTATGCCCTCGTCCAGGAGCGCCCTGTACGGGTTGCTCATGTGCTCACGCCTGTCCCCGAGGCGCTGATTGTACATGCTGCCTGGGCCGCTCCACTCTCCTATGAAGTTGGGCTGCATGGCCGGCACTATGCCCAGGTCCCTGATGCACTCTATCTGCTGGCTGCTGAGTATCTCGCAGTGCTCTATCCTGTGTCTATGGTCCTTCCTGGGCTCACGCCTCAGGGTCTCCTGTATGGCATCGATCACATGTTCTATGGCTAGGTCGCCTATGGCGTGGGTGGCCACCTGGAACCCGTGGCCGTGGGCCTTATTCATCTTCTCGGTGATGACGGCGGGATCTTCCAGCAGCAGCCCCGAGGTCGATGGGTCGTCCTCGTAGGGCTCGAACAAGGCTGCGGTGTGGGCGCCCAGGCTCCCGTCTATGAGTAGCTTCACCGGGCCGATGCGCAGCAGGTGGTCGCCGAACCCCGTCCTGATGCCCAGCTTCATGGCGGCCTCCGGCGTCTCCGTCCGGAGCATGACGTTGGCGCGTACCTTGAGGTTGCCGTTGTCGTAGGCCAGCTGGTAGGCCGTGACCTCCTGGGGGCCCAGGCCGGCGTCGTGGATGCCCGTGCAGCCTAGGCCGAGGGCGTAGTCGCTGGCCACCCGCAGCCCCTCCACCAGGGTCTCGGTGCTGGTTGGAGGTATGACTTTCCAGATTAGATCCCTACAGTCCCTGAGGACGCCCGTTGGCTGCCCGTCTGCGTCCCTGTCGATGGTGCCCCCGTCGGGCTCCGGCGTCTCGGCGTCTATACCGGCGGCCTCCAACGCCTTGGTGTTGGCGCTCACGAGGTGGCCGCATATCCTGACCATGACCACAGGGTTGTCAGGCGCGACGGTGTCGATGTCCTCTCTGGTGATGTACCTGTTCTTGGGCCACTTGGCCTCGTCGTAGCCGCGGCCGATGATCCACTCCCCGGGCTCGGCCTCCTCGGCCCTCTTCCTTATGAGCTCAAGGGCGTCCCTCATGGTGTCGGTGTACCTAAGAGGCACCGTTGTGAGCATGTTGACTCCCATCCACGCGAAGTGGCAGTGGCTGTCGATGAACCCGGGGAGAACCGTCATACCAGAAACGTCGTAGACCTCCGATCCCGGTGGAATCTCGATCTCATCCTTCTTCCCGACGAAGACGATATACTCGTCTCGCATGACGACTATGGAGTCTTTGACGGGTTCAGCCCCCGTCCCGTCTATCAGGGTGCCTCCCACGAGTACGCGGGGGCATGCAACTAGAGACATCTTGATAAAGCATTTCAACGATGGTAGACATATAAACCTTTACTTTTCTCGCATGGCAACTACGATGAACATAGATTAGGCGCCATGATCTGCACGCAACACGCATTACTGTTACGAAAAGCGTTGCTGGCTTCACGGCCTCTATGGAAACCATTGTTCAAGGCGTTTTCTGTTGCGGTATTCGAAGCCTTTTCTCACCAGTATAGCTTATTTACTGGTTGCCGGTATCTGTGGGTGGGCTCGTAGTCTAGTCAGGACATGATTCTGGCCTGCGGAGCCGGAGGTCGTGGGTTCGAATCCCACCGAGCCCGCTTAAAATTTTAATCAAAAATGATTTATTATCGATGTATAACTCCGAAAAAAAGAGAAAGGAGAGTGCCTAGCCTTTTAAGGGAACAGCCTCTAGAGGTCTATTCATACCTATCATGCTAAGCTTTAGGTTCTCCTTCGCCCATTATGGGCATATTATATAGATCAATATCACATATTTAATATTTATTTATATTATAGAGTAAATATTGATTCCTATCAATGTATTTAGGGATCCCTATAATATTGTATCACATCTAGGTATAATCCAAGAATCTAATTTACAACAACTAAGTCATTAAATTTTATGTGGTATTTTATGAGGTAAAGGATACACATTCTAGACTCCTTAAGCACATACATTTTGTCTTTATTTAATAGATTCAAATATCAGAAAAACCGTTGTTTTCGGGTTTACCTTTAGCTGATTTCCTTTGTGGTTTTATCTAGTAATTCCTTTAGGCTTTTCTCGACGATTGATAGGTTCTCGTAGGACATCATAGGCTTGTATTCAGCTAATTTTTCAACGATAGTGATGAGTTCTCGTATCGCTTTTTCTATATCCTTTAGCTGATTTTCGATATCATCGAGTAAGGAGCCTTGCACTTCTATACCCTTAGCTATTCGTAAGATACCTTCTATTACGAGTTTCTCAAAATCAGTTAACTCTCCCATTTTATTACTCCTTTATACTTGCTCTGCTACGTGTTTGACTTACTATTTATTTGGATTCATGATCGCAAATATCTTTCGCTTCTATCTTTCAGTTATTAATGTTTAGTACGCCTATGCCAGAGCTTAACCCTGCTTCGTAACGATATTCTTCCGGCTACTCTTATAAATATATGACTATTTTATTATCTAACGTATGGTATTTATTTTCTTAATACGATTGCATATTGCTTAGCAACAAATCATTCTTATCTTAGGCCTTGGATATTTTTCATAACTTGTTTTTTATTATTATAGATTGAGAGATGTACACAAAGAACGTATCTTCAAGTGGATAGTGGTTTAGTACGTAAATAGGTTTCCTCGCATTCACGGGATTTAGGCCAAGAGATTGTTATATTTTAAAAGTAAATCATCATATTTACCTTGAAGTTTTTCGTATTGAACGGAAACCTCAGCGTATCTCACCAACGTTTCCTTTATCTCTTCCTGACCAACTATCAATACAGCCTTTTTTAGCACCATATTTTCTAAGACGAGTTCAGAGTTATTCATCTTAAGGGACATCAATCTCGAAGCGAGTTGGGTGCAGTTTTCTCTACTACTTATCAAATCGTGTTCTAGCTGATTAATCATTGAATTTTTAGACTTTATTTCATCTTTAAGCACGCCTATCCTGTTTTTATATGAAACTGCATTAACTAGCCCCACCATCGCTAGGAGGATCATCCCCACACATGCACCGATCATAAAAGATCGTTTATCAATTAACATGATACAAGTATACATATTCAAAAAGAAAAAGCTGACTAAACAACAAACACGTCAGGACAAAAATCCAATATTCCAAGAATGACGAAATTATCCTCCTTCTGGCATTTTTTTTAAAAACTTCTATAATAGTTGTGTGTGGCGGTGTTTTACAGAAACTTTCTTTTAGAATAGATAAATAGACATCACATGACTGTTACCTTGAAATCTAGGCGCTCCCAGCTCGAAATCTACCTAGATATTCTTAACGTAATCAAGAATGGTGAGGAGAAACCCACAAGGATAATGTATGAGGCAAATTTATCATGGAAACCACTGAATAACGCTATCTCATCACTTGTAGACCAGGGACTGCTATTGGAGCTCGACGTTTCAGATTCCATGGACAAGAGAACTAAAAACATATACAAAATAACCCTGAAAGGGGAATCCCTACTACAATACTTCCATCACACAAAGCCGCTAATAGAACTATACGAAATGGTCACCACTTCATAATGAGCAACTTTTTTAACCTTTCCCCATTTAATCACTAATTTATTCACATCTAAGAGTGAGAGTTATGGTGAAAATTAAATGAAAAGGTCTCAAAACCTATGAGGGTATCTTAAACAACAAAGAAACCAGAAAAATAGACCCATAAAATTGTGGAAAAATCATTCTCACGAGCACGTATTCACAAAAGAACTTCAAATTGATATTATGCTTATTGTCCTTATTGAACATCAATGCATCTAACAGGATATAATCAGGGATTGGTTAAACCCCATAAAATCATCGATAAAAAGGGGTTTGCGGGTGATATCACCCAAGGTAAGAGCGTTCGAACCCAACACCAAGCAACCAGATACAGGGGGTCTGACCCTAACTCAAGAAATGATGAATAAATTCATCGATTATATGAGGACCTTTCGCGCACGTATGCAGAGACACTATATTGTCAAATAGCTGGCCGCATACAATACTCGCGTATACATCAGTAATAATTGAAGTAGATGGATTTGGAGCTATAATTAGAGAAAATCTCTGGATTAAAACCTGGCTTATCGTGAAAATTGTAATACAGCTGACTGCTGCTCGCCCTCGTGACGTCAATAAAGCCCCTCTTTGCATACAGCTTTCTATATGGATGGCCATATATTGTCTGGCAGTAGACGGAGTTGGCTCCCATGGATTCAAACAGCGATAAGGCGTCATCGATCAAGCTTAAAACGATATCCAGACTCTTCCTCAGTGCTATCAGTTCCATGATTGAACCTTCAGAGCCTGATTCAGATGCATCGTATCTGAGTACGCTGAATCCAAGTACCATACCACCCTTGACTGCGACCCTGATGTGGTATTGGTCACGGTCATGACCGCGGTACCGCCAATTAAGGTAATCCTTCTTCTTCTCAAGGATGAAGTTGTAGTCCTCCTTAACGTCATCCCAGAATGAGTCAATGGCCTCATCGAACTCGTTGACACCGTTTATTAAATAATCCTGCTTAGTTTTGCCTCCACCGGTGGTAAAGTTAGTGAGTAAGTTGACGCCCTTGAGGATACGGTATCCCAGAGCGTTTGCCGGCGTGTCTCTGCCACTGAGTTTGAGGTACTCGTTAAGGTTCCTGATCTTTATCATGCGGCATAGGCGGAATGGGAAAGGCAGGCTACCCATACGAGCATAGTTTTTAATGAGGATTGGGTTCTCTGTCTCCCAATAGCTGAAATACACTCCGTCTTTGATTATGTCGTCGATAAAAAATTTGTTCAAATTCGTATAGATTCCCCTGCCCCTGTAACTAGGATCTGTTGCCGTGTCGTCTCCATAAACGCCGCCGACTATCTCATCACCAAGTTTTATGCTTAGGGGAATCTCGCAGAAAGCGCCAATAATCCTGCCTCCATCGAGGGCTACATAGACGCGTGGATCAAGAGGGGAGGCAAGGTATTTCCACCTCCAATAATTGACAGTTCTCTTGGACCACTTCGGGAAGACCTTCTTCAATAGGGCTACTATGCCGGCCTCGTCCCCAGGTTTATACTTCCTGTATTCGAAGTTGCTATCCATATAATTATTTTATATTAGAATTTTTTAATTAAATATTCTCTTGATGGTGCGAAGATAAAACTCATCGACCCCGATCTAACGAGATACTAGTTTCGACGCGTTTCTATCAAAAATCTCTGCCAATCGCGCGCGCCACAATAATTATCTACCACTAACACTAATGAATTATTGGCGTATGTGTACTCTGTCTAGATACATGGAACTTGTTTGGTGTGTTCAGTGAGGTCTATTTTGGGTTTGAGGTTTGATTCGTGTTTGCGGCAAGTCCCCCATCATGAAGATAGTCCCGGTATACCTGTCTCGAAAGGCAGGGTAGTTTGTATCGGATCTGTTCTGTTGCTAGTGGTTCTGTTGTCCTCTTACATGATAGGCGTCGTGTCGGCGGAGAACAATGTGCCAACCCCGGGGATAATCATCGATAGCCCTACTCCACCCGGTCCCGTCTACACGCTAGATCAGTCAGTGACCCTGTATTTGACTAACTACGCCTCCTTCGACTCTGTACGCTTCAGCAACGACGGCGTCTTTGACACCGAGCCCTGGGAGACGCCAGCAGCCACGAAGTCGTGGACATTAACATCGGGCGATGGAGCTAAGTCTGTCTACTGCCAGGGGAGAAACAGTGCAGGAACAGAATCCCCAACAGGCTCCGACAATATAATCCTCGACATGTCCCCTCCTACCGGCTACATCTCAATCGAAAATGGATTAAGCGCTACAATAGTTTCCGATGTTACGCTGTATTTAGGTTATAGTGACTCCGGATCAGGCGTCAAGGATGTGCGCTACAGTAATGATGGCGTCTTTGACACCGAGTCCTGGGAGACACCAGCAGCCACGAAGTCGTGGACACTGGAATTCACAGGAGGATATATTGAATATAAACCCGTCTATTACCAGATAAGAGATAACGCCGGTAGAATCAGCACCTACTCAGATACTATTGGCTGGTGCGGATGTATAGATAAGGTATTCCAATACTTGGTCCCTAATGGCGGTGAGGTCTGGCAACAAGGCACATACCACAATATAACTTGGACAACCTTGGTCTACGTAGGCCCAACTGTCAAGATCGAGCTGCTTAAGGCAGAGACTGTGGTCCAGGTCATCGATGATAACTATCCCTCCAACCCTCGTAACTCATACAAATGGCTGGTGCCGACGACGCTGACCCCCGGACCAGATTACAAGATCAGATTAACATACAAAGAACAGTATTCAGAGTCAAGCGAAAATTACTTCACTATAGTGGTATATACACCGAGGTATTTTTACGTGACCCAGTGGGGCAGTTATGGCTCAGGTGACGGGGAGTTCAGAAGTCCTGAGGGTGTAGCTGTGGATGCGTCTGGATATGTCTACGTATCCGATGCCAGGAACCACCGTATCCAGAAGTTTACTTCAGACGGCGTCTACGTGACCCAGTGGGGCAGTGAAGGCAAGGGTGACGGGGAGTTCAGAAGTCCTGAGGGTGTAGCTGTGGATGCGTCTGGATGCGTCTACGTGGCAGACACTGGTAACGACCGTATCCAGAAGTTTACTTCAGACGGCGTCTACGTGACCCAGTGGGGCAGTGGAGGCCATATTCACGGAGAGTTTTTTTATCCATACGAAGTAGCAGG
>CAZGZR010000107.1:0-8634 GCA_964529745.1 uncultured Candidatus Bathyarchaeia archaeon | reverse complement strand
GCCTCATCACCAGGGGCAGCATCAGGATCACCAGGGAGATGATGGAGAGGAGCCCCCGGCTCAAGGTGGTGGGGGTCCACGGGATGGGCTGCGACCACGTGGACCTGGAGGCCGCGCGGGACTTGGGGAAGGTGGTGTGCAACACGCCCGACGCGTTGACGGTCACCGTCGCCGAGATGACCATGGCCATCATGCTGGGGGCGCTGAGACGAATCGTGGCGGCGGACAAGGCGACGCGGCGGGGGGAGTGGAACCGCAAGTACGGGGACCTCATCGGGAACGAGCTGGCGGGCAAGACCGTGGGCATCGTCGGCCTCGGCAGGATAGGAACGGCCACGGCGAGGCGCGTGAGGGCGTTCGACGCCGACGTGGTCTACTGGTCGAGGACCAGGAAGCCGGACGTGGAGGAGGAGCTGGGCATCCAGTGGACGACCCTGGACGGGCTCCTCGGTGTGAGCGACATCGTAAGCCTCCACGTACCGGGGACCCCTGAGACGCACCGGCTCATCGGGGAGAGGGAGATCGGGTTGATGAAGGACGGCGTGGTGCTGGTGAACATGGCGCGGGGCAGGGTGGTGGACGAGGCGGCGATGATCGAGGCGTTGGAGTCGGGGAAGATCGGTTACGCGGCGCTGGACGTGTTCGAGGTGGAGCCCATAGAGTCTGATAACCCGTTTCTGGGGATGGATAACGTGATAGTGACGCCGCACCTGGGGGCATGCACCCACGAGGGTATGGAAAACATGGCGGTCCAGGTGGCCGAGGGCGTGCTGAAGGCCATGCGTGGGGAGCGCCCGGACAACCCCGTGGTTTTCCAGCCTTAGCTATTCCGTGAGTTGCTCCATCCTGAACGGCTCTCCGTGCCCCGGATAGACGCTCTTGTACTCAGATGCCATGATCTTCTCTACGCTGGCTTCAAGCTTATCCGGGTCCTGGATCAGGCTTGCTTTCTCCGGTTTCTTGGTGTTGTTGAAGAGGTCTCCACAGAACAGGTCCCCCTCCACATTTTCTATGCAGATGGAGCCCTCTGAGTGCCCCGGCGTGTGGATGACCGTGGCGTCCAACCCATGGGCTGAGAGGTCTTGGCCGTCCTCCAGCATGATGTCTGGGGTGAACCTCTCATAGTCGCTGAGGCCGAGTATCTTCATCAACGCCCCCACCAGCCCGACCACGGCTCCCCCCGTGTCGATGAACATGTCGCCGCTCTCCACCATGGCCGAGTCGCCGCCGTGCATGGCTATCTCAGCCCCGTACCTGTCTCTCAGATAGGCGGCGTTACCTACGTGGTCAACGTGGCCGTGGGTTAGGATGATGAGCTTGAGATCTCCTGGGCTGCATCCGGCCTCTGACAGCTCCTGTTCAAGCTGGCCTCGTTTCTTCTTGAAGCCTGTGTCTATGAGGAAGAAGCCTTCCTCGTTTTTCACGAGGTAGCTGTTCACACCGAAGAAGTAGTTCAAGGTGATGGCCTTGATCTTCATGCCTCACCATGTATCGGTGCTATTAATAATCTCTTCCAGGATGCCTGAGGCCTGCCACCGAGCGTCAACGTTATCAGTTATGCGTCCGCTTGAACCTCCATGCGTCTAGCGGGGCTCTTCAGTGGCGGCAAGGACAGCTGCTACGCGGCGCGCCTCGCCGAGGAGGCCGGGCACAGCCTAGATTACCTCGTCTCGATGCGCTCGGAGAACCCCGACAGCTACATGTTCCACACCGTCAACGTCGGGGTCACCGAGCTCCAAGCATACGCGTGGGGCAAGGAGCACATAGAGGCCAGAACTAGGGGCGTCAAGGAGAAGGAGCTGGAAGACCTGAAGCGGTGCCTGGAGACGTTGGACGTGGAGGGGGTCGTAACCGGCGCCGTCGCTTCCAGCTACCAGAGGCAGAGGATCGACGGGGTATGCGGTGAGCTGGGGCTGGAGCACGTCAGCCCCCTCTGGGGCCGTGAACGTGTCGGGCTGCTGGACGAGATGCTCCGCAGAGGAATGGTCATAGTGTTCTCGGCAGTAGCCGCGCAAGGACTGGACCGGGGGTGGCTGGGGGCCAAGCTGGATAGACAAGCCGTGAACAGGCTCGTGGGGCTCAGGGACAGGTTCGGCGTGGACCCCTGCGGCGAGGGCGGCGAGTACGAGAGCCTGGTGCTGGACGCGCCGTGGTTCAGGTACCGGATAGAGGTCAGGAGGGCGGAGCGGAGCTGGGACGGCGTCAGCGGCAGGTACCGCGTCGTGGAGGCCGACCTGAGGCCGAAGGGTTGATACGTAAAGATTAAAAGCGGTGGGTTCCTTCAAGGATGTGAGAGGAGAACGCGGTGATGTCCCGCCAAACAGACTAGGCCGGATGGCCCAACCTGAATACGTTAGACGCTCCTCCGATGTTCTAGGCGAAGTATCTGGGCAGCGTATGCCATGGAGGCACCACCACGGCTTCTTCGGAGATGAAACCCATGAGTGAAAAGAAGGAAGAGGTGGTATCAGAGGCGCTGAAGGCCGAGGAGAGCCTAAGGAGCCACTGGTACATAATGGACCTGGACGGCAAGCTCTGGGAGCTCGACGACTTCGACTTCCAGGGCCACGAGAAGCTCCGCAAGTTCAGCGGATACGAGTACGCCAAGGACCGCACAGTGGACCGGACGCCCCCCCACGTGGACCTCATGAGGAGCCTGGAACTGGTGGACTACGAGCCCGCGTCGGACCCGGGCAACTTCAGGTACTACCCCAAGGGCAGGATGGTTAAGGCGCTGCTGGAGGATTACGTCACCGGGATGGTGCACGACTACGGCGGCATGGAGGTGGAGACCCCCATCATGTACAGCCTGGAGCACCCCACCCTCAAGAGCTACCTGAACAGGTTCCCGGCGAGGCAGTACACCGTCGAGAGCGACGAGACCCCGTACTTCCTCAGGTTCGCCGCCTGCTTCGGCCAGTTCCTCATCAGCCACGACGCCACCATCAGCTACAGGAACCTCCCCATGCGCATCTACGAGATGACCCGCTACAGCTTCCGCCGCGAGCAGCGCGGCGAGCTCACCGGGCTCCGCAGGCTACGGGCGTTCACCATGCCAGACGTCCACGCGTTCTGCAGGGATCTGGACCAGGCGAAGAGCGAGTACATACGCCGCTTCAAGCTCAGCCAGGACGTGCTGGAGGGCATCGGCTTGGAGAAGGACGACTACGAGCTGGCAGTCAGGATGGTGGAGGACTTCTACAACGAGAACAAGGAGTTCATCAAGGGGCTGGTTCAGAAGCACGGGAAGCCGGTGCTGGTAGAGATGTGGAAGGAGCGGTTCGCCTACTTCGTGGTGAAGTGGGACATGAACTTCGTGGACGCCCTGGACAAGGCGTCGGCGCTATCCACCGACCAGATCGACGTCGAGAACGGTGAGCGGTACGACATACGGTACATGGACGAGGACGGCACCCAGAAGCACCCCTACATACTGCACTGCAGCCCCAGCGGTGCCATAGAGCGCGACATCTACGCCATACTGGAGCGGGAGGCCATGAGGCTCCAGAAAGACAAGGGCTACAAGCCCCAGCTGCCCCTATGGCTGGCACCCACCCAGGTGAGGATCATACCGGTGAGCCACGACTACGTGGAGTTCGCCGACGAGGTCCGCGGCAGGTTCTGCAGGGTCCGCGTGGACATAGACGACAGGGACGAGACCGTGGGCAAGAAGATCAGGGACGCCGAGAAGGAGTGGGTTCCCTACATCATCGTCGTCGGGGAACGCGAGCAGGGTAAGGAGAAGATGCCTGTGAGGGTCCGCGGATTGAAGGACTCGCAGAGCATGTCCGCCGCGGAGCTGGAGAAGAAGATACACGAGAAGACAAAGTGTAAGCCATACCGCCCGGTGCCCGAGCCGGTGTACCTGCAAAAGAGGCCCAAGTTCGTGGGCTAGGATACCCCGTGACGCCACTTCTCTATCTGGGCGTCTTTTTTATTCCCTTTCTTGAACTCCTTGTAGTGCTCCCTACATAGGTAGGCTCGCCTGTCGGCCTCGACGTCGAGCCCCGCGTTCTTGACCTTGGCTACGCTCAGCGACCGCACCGCCTCCTCGTTGCACCCTTTCACGCTGCATTTAACGCCTTTCTTTACCCTACCCAAGTATAGACACCACATTATTGTCCCCGGAGTGTCCGGTATAAACCCTGTTGCCCATCAGGGTAGAAACCCGTATAAGCCACGTATGTCCCGAGGCTGTGTCATGCCCAACCTCAACGTCGCGGTGCTGGGGAGCCACGGATACTCCAGGGAGCTAGGAAAGAAGGGCACAGAGTCAGATATTACACTGTACAACTTGAAGAAGGGCGAAACTACCGTGACCATCGTCGAGCCAAGCAAGTACCCCGAGAAGCTGCAGAGCCTATACTATGCGGTCGGCTTCGCGGACTCGGCCGTCCTGGTGGTGGAGCGTCTCGACGCGTCCTTCGGCGAGACCGTGGTCATGTTGGACTGCCTCGGCGTGGAGAAAGGCATCCTAGTCCCGAGGAACTACATCACCGAGGACCAGATAAGCCGCTTCACAAAGGGGACCGTGGTTGAAAGCTACAGGTACATGGAGGACGACCCACCCATCCTCAGGGAACACCTGGTCTCGGAGGCCGAGAGGCTGCCGTGCGGCGAGGCGGCGGAGTCCGGCACCGTGGCCGTGGACCACTACTTCAACGTCAGGGGAGTGGGCACCGTGGCCCTCGGCGTGGTGAAGACGGGGCAGGTGCACAGGCACGACAGGCTCTACGCGCTCCCCACGGCAAAGGAGGGGCAGCTCCGCTCCATACAGAAACACGACGACGACTTCCAGACGGCGGAGAAGGGGGACAGGGTGGGCCTAGCGTTGAAGAACCTTTCTGTTGAAGACCTTCACAGAGGCTGTGTGCTGGCGAACGACGAGTCAATGTCCACGACGAGGGAGGTTCATGGGGAGATGAGTATGGTGAAGTACTGGATGAACCCGGTGAAGCCCAACGCCGTCGTCCATCTCGGCCACTGGATGCAGTTCAACTCGGCCAAGATAACGGCCGTAGAAGGCAGAAGCGTAGACATCGCGATGGATAAGCCCCTGATCCACCCGATGGGCTCCAAGGCGGTGATACACGATCTCAACGGCGGCAACCTCAGGGTCATGGGGACGATACGGCTGCCCTAGCAGACGCTCTCCACGGCGGCGACCGCCCTTCTCAGACACTCCAATGCGACGCCGTAGTCAGGGAAGCTGTTGAGCCCACACTCAGGCGACGCATAGGTCACCCTCTCCTCACCGAAGAACTCGATGATCTTGGTCAGCCTCCTCTCCATGGTCCCCTGTTCCTCCAGGAAGATGTACGGGTCGATGACGCCCTTCTTGATTCCTGTCCATGTCTCGCCTATCTTCTCCGGCATGTCCCCCTCGTACCCCTCGGCGTTGTAGTGCATCTGTATGAGGTCGTCGAACTGGGTCACCCCCAAGGCGGCCCAGATGAATTTATCCTTCTCTTCAAGCAGCTGGCGGGTGGACTCGCTCGTGTAGATGGGGTCTCCCACGTGGCTCCCAACCGCGTCCAGGTGCTCCACCTCCCAGACCAGGCTCTCGCTTGTGTTGTGCAGGTGCATGCTGGTGTCCACACCCGTGACCGAAGCTGTCCTACAGATTTCGTCCCACGCCGCCTTTAGGGCCTCCCGCCCGTCGGAGCCGTAGTCCAGCAGCGGGTCGTTCATGAACCCCAGCACGGGCTCGTCAACGCAGACGTGAGCCACCTCGGCGTAACGGGACCTGAACAGAGACGCATCCAGTATCCCGGCGAGTGTTCGGCCAAGCATCCTGTAGAGCCCCGGCGTCTTGGAACCGAAGAACGACGCCAGCGTGTATGGCCCCGTGACGCATATCCTGAGCCTCAGCTTGTCTCGTCCCGACAGCTCCCGGGCCTTCGCGGACTCCCTCCGTATCACATCCACCTCGGGTATGGACGCGCCTTGAACCGGCCTCATGGTGCCCACCGTCATAAGCCCACCGTCCCCCTTCTCGATGCCCTGCATCAGCTGGAAGAACATCTCGTTCATGTCCCTGAACTGGGGGTAGTTGGGGACCTCGACGCCCGCCCTAGCCTTGTCGGCGTACCCTGTGACAACCGCGTCCCTGAACCCGGAGTACTCCCCCACGCCTATGTTGAGGAGCGGGAGCAGCGTGCCCGATCTCTGGGCCCCGGCCTCAATAACGCGGGGCTCTGTGGTGGCAGGCATGCTGCCGATGTCGGAGCTGAGCACAGTGATCACTTTCATGCAGTCAACGGCCACCCAATATAAAATATTCCTCTCCTACATGAGTAACGGCATTAAAAAAGTACGACATGAATACCTACAAGCCTGAACACCTGGAACAGCGCCAAACTTTTACCCTCCACCAACGCCTATTGCGTGAAAGGTGCCCACATGGGAAACCCTGCGATAACATTATCACTCTCGGACCCGGCCGGCGAGACCATGTACGGCATACTGCTGGACAGAGGCTTCAAAGAGACAGGCGACCCAGGCGTCTTCAGGAGAGGCGACGCCTACCTTTTCGCCTTGGAGCCTCTAATCGTGCCCGAGGAGCGGTACAAGGTTCCAGCGGAGCCCAGCCCGTACCCCGCGGACTACAACGCCCTGGCTGAGCGATACGAGTTAGACTACATGGTGGTTGCTAGCCGGCACTGGGCCAAGAGTGGCAAATCCAGCCTCACCGTGCACCCCACAGGCAACTTCAGCAAGGCCATGTACGGCGGCCGGAACCGGGAGCTCCAGCTCACGGCGCCCAACAAGATGAGGGACGTCTACCTCAGGCTGCTCGAAGACCCGCCTCGCGGGTTCCAGGTGAGCCTGGAGGCAACCCACCACAGCCCCACCGAGTTCAACGTGCCCATGTTCTTCGCCGAGGTGGGCAGCAGGGAGGCCCAGTGGAGGGACGAGGCCGTCTGCGGCTACCTCGTGGACGCCATACTCGGCGGCATAGAAGACGGCGGAGACGCCGAAGTCGTCATAGGTTTCGGCGGGGGCCACTACTGCCCAACCTTCTCGGCCATGATGGACGAGTACGCCTTCGGCCACATGGCCGCCAAGTACGCCGTTCCGCTCTTAGGCGAGGACATGGTGGCCCAGATGGTGGAGAAGAGCGGCGGAGCCGACGGGGCGATACTTGACAAGGGCCTCAAGGGCCACGAAAAAAAGAAGATAGACGTTCTATTGAGGAATCTAGGCGTAGAGGTGCTCTAGCTACTCCTCGAAGACCCAGCCGTCCACGTCCTTCCAGATGCGCTCCAGCACCCGCTTAGACTGGCCCGGAGGCAGGCTCAGGAACAGCTTCCCCAGATGCTTACACATACGCTTCCTGCGCATGCCCTTCCGCCAGTCGTCGCAGTCATGCTTTATCACCTGGTTCCTCAGGTCCACGTCGATGTAGTAGTCCCTGACCCTGGCCCTGATGGACTCGTCGTCGTTCTCGGTGACCTCCAGCTCCGAATCTTTGATCTTCTCGGCGCGCGCCAGCCTCCGGGCGTCCATGAAGTGGGTGAGGTGGTCGGCGACGCTGAGGTCTTCCTCGTCGCCGGCGTATGCCGTCAAGGGCTGAACGCCCACCGGCCTGGCCGCGGTCTCCTTGTACTCATTTATCTTGTCGAGGACTATCTTCTGCTCCGGCGTCGCCTCGCCGAGGAGGTCCAACATCTCTATGGCGTTCTTCACGGCGTTGGCCTTGAAGTGGTTGTTGAAGTAGCCGTAGGTGCGCCTCGCCCTGCCCTCCACGTCCCGCACCTTGGGCAGCCAGGCCTCCAGTTGTTCCTCGGTGTACTCGTAGTCGTACCACAGCCTCTCGCCGTGGCCGTGCCACCTGATGTACGCGAAGTCGGCTGTGACCTCGGTCTCCGGCGGAAGCAGGGGCTCGTCCACGATGGTGTAGGCCACGTTGTGCCTACGCAGCATATCGTAGGTCTCGGGCCTGAGCCACGACTCGTTGCGGAACTCCACCGCCCACTCGTAGTTGCCCGGTATGGCGTCCAGGTAGTCTTCGAGTACCCCGGCGTGCTCATCGTAGCTGTACTTGGGGCGCAGCTGGATGAGTATGGGGCCCAGCTTCTCGGCGAGGGGCCTCATGAGCTCCAGGAACCGCCACGTGTCGTCCTCGACGCCCTCCCCCAGCCGCAGCCACTTGTCGTGGGTTATGAGCCTGGGGAGCTTGGCCGCGAACACGAAGCACCGCGGCGCGTTGCGCCGCAGCCCCTCCACCATGCCCTCGCTTCGGTACCTGTAGAAGGTGCTGTTGATCTCGCTGGTCCTGAAGACCTTGGCGTAGTGGCTGAACATGCCCGTCTTCTTCTCGTAGAAGGGGCCGACCCACTCCTTGTAGCTCCACCCGCTGGTGCCCAGTATGAGGCTCATCGCGTATACCTCGGCGGCCCGGGATATAAGGAAACCAGAAAACTAGCTAAAAACCAATAAATCGAATCGGTTAAATTATTGTTTTTCACTCCGATTGTCCCTTTTTTTATGGATAATTCACTAACACTTAAATACCGTATATATGATAATTACCTGAGCAACCATGAAATGCCCCAGATGCGGCAAGGAAGCCAAAGCCACAGGAAAAACCTGGAAATTCGGCCTCTTCGACGCCGAAGGATACACCTGCCC